>CAUZOB010000105.1:0-17035 GCA_963581185.1 Planctomycetota bacterium
AATCACGTGCAGAGCATGATTGCGCCGGGACGTGCGCAGCTCTACTACGACGCCTCGCGGAACCAGGTTGTCGTGCGCGGTGACGATCAGGTCCAGCAAGTGGTCTACCAGATACTGCAGGACATTGATCAGCCCGCGGAGGCACAGCCAGTCGCGACTCCACCCGCTGCAGCCCCGCCGGCGGTCGCTCCCTCTGGAAATACGGTCAGGGGATATCCCGTCTCTTTAGACCAGATTCCTCACGTGGCAGCTGAACTGTCACGTCGTTTCCCGGCCAATCTTGGCGTCCGCATCGTCCCGGACACTCGCACTGGCCAGGTCGTGGTCATTGCCTCCGACGCAATCCATCGGCAGATCGAGCAAATGTTCGCTCCCCAACAGCCGATCGCGGCAACACCGGCTGCCACTGCGGCAGCTGGATCCGAGATCCTCCTGCAGAACATTGGCTGGCGTGAGTTTGAAGCCGGCCTGAGACGCATGTGGGGCAACCGAGTCCGCATCACGACGGATCCTTCCGGCACGATCGCCAGCATCCGCTTACCCGACGTTGATGGTAAACCGGCATCAATGCAACTTGACCGCCGCACTGGCCGGCTCCAGGTAACCGCCGAGGGTTCGAATTCCCAAGCCTGGCTGCAAGTCGCTCGCGTTCTCGACACTCCGACCAATACTCCCGACGGCGAAACATCGGTCGTACCAATCAAACGCACCAATCCAGCGGTCGTGGAAGATGCGATCGCCAAAGTGAGGCGGGCCGAAGCAGCGGCTGGCGATACGACGGTAGCAGTTCCGGTCAAGCCTCAAGCCGATCGTCCCCGCTGGGGTGGCGACCTGGTTGCCAATATCTTCACGACGCAACCCGGTGTTGCTGACGCGCCCCCTGTGGCCGACCCGAATAATGCAATCGGCGACGATCAGGGGACCGCATTGATCGGCAATGTACAAATTGAGTTCATCGAGGGCCTCGATGTGTTCATCGTCAAGGGTCCCAAGGAGGATGTGGCCAAAGTCATCCGCCTGATCGAGCAGATCGAGGGCTTTACCGATGAAACGCAACCCGAGATCCTGATTCACATCCTCAGCAACGTGAACAGTATTGTGCTCGGTGAATTGATCGAGGAAATCTATGACGATGTGTTTGGTAATCGGCTCACACCGGTCAGTGTCACGCCACTCGATAAACCCAACGCCCTGTTGTTGGTGGGCCGACCCGAAAGCATGGCTGCCGTGATGGACCTGATCGACAAGCTGGATCAGCCGGTTCCTCCGTCAACGCAATTACGTGTCTTCAAGTTGGTCTACATGTCGTCGATCGATGCGGAAACTCAAATCCGTGATTTCTACACCGAACGACCAGGTAGCGCAGACGATGTACGGCCAGGCCTCGGCACCGTCCCTCGCTTGATCGCGGACTTCCGCACCAACTCGCTTATCGTAAATGCGAGTCCGCGGGATATAGCTGAGATCGCACACTTGATCGATGAACTCGATATCGAGGGTGCCGCCGCTGAGAATCAACTGAAGGTCTTTCGGCTCAAAAACGCACTCGCCGATGATCTGCAGACCGTCCTGCAGGAGGCCATTGCAGGCATCGCCCCGGCGACGCCTGGCGGTGGTGGCGGGGGAGCAGATGGTGGAACGAATGCCAATGTCACTCCACAGTCCTCCAGGCTTTCAATCCTTTCAAGCGGACCTGACGGCGACCAGCTGATCAACGCCGGTATCCTGGCCGGTGTTACGGTCACATCCGACGCCAATGTCAACGCCCTGATCATTCGCGGCCCGGCGGCCAGCATGGAGTTGATTGGGGAACTGATCGAGCAACTCGATCAACTACCTGACGCCGAAGCGCAAATCAAGGTATTCCCGTTGGAGAACGGCGATGCCACTAGCCTGACGGTGTTGCTGCAGCAGTTGTTCGGTCAACAGGTGACGGCGGGCCAGACTGCCTCGGCAGCGGCCTTCAATTCAGCCCTCTCCGGCACCGCCGCTTCGGGTGGAGAAACGTCTCTGGTCCCAATTCGCTTCACCTTCGACCTGCGGACAAATAGTGTGATCGCATCGGGTTCGTCCTCGGACCTGGAAGTGGTCGAGGTGCTGTTGCTGCGATTGGACCAGACCGATGTGCAGACCCGGACTACGCGGGTGGTTCGCCTGAAAAACGCTCCGGCAACGGACGTGGCAAATGCGATCACGACTTATCTCACCACCCAACGGCAACTTATCCAGCAACAGCTGCAACTGGCTCAGGCTGTCAGCCCGTTTGAACAGATCGAACAGGAAATCATCGTGGTTGCCGAGCCAGTCACCAATAGCCTGATCGTGAGTGCCACACCTCGCTATTACGAGAAGATTATGGCTGTCATCGACGATCTCGACTTCCGCCAGAAGATGGTAATGGTGCAGGTTGTGATTGCGGAAGTTGAACTCAATGACGGCCTCGAGATGGGTGTTGAAATCGGCCTGCAGGACAGTTTACTGGCTGACAAGGGAGTCATCCTAGGCACCGCGCTGACCCCTGGTCAGATCGCCAATGGTGAAGTCATGACTGGACAGATTGCCTCCGCACTGGGTGTTGGCCGTTCCAGCGCCGTGTTCGGTTACAGTGGCCTGGCTTTGTCCGCCGCCAACGAGTCGGTGAATGTCATCATTCGCGCCCTCAAGGACCAGGGCCGCTTGCACATACTCAGTCGGCCGCAGGTCATGACACTGGATAACGTGGAAGCATTTGTCCAAGTGGGTGCAAAAGTGCCCCGCGTGACCGGTACGACTTTGACCAATACCGGTCAGGTGAACAACACCGAGGATGTGGATGTCGGCCTCTTACTGACAGTCCGACCGCGCGTCTCGCCCGACGGATTGATCATCATGGAAGTTGGGGCGGAGAAGTCTGAGGTTGGTCCTATCGAGGATGGTATTCCGGTAGCCGTAACCGCCGACGGGCCTGTCCTCTCTCCTCAGATTAACACCACCACGGCCCGTACAGTCATCAGTGCCCAATCAGGACAGACTGTCGTCTTTGCAGGTTTGATAACCAAGAACAAGACGACCTCTCGGCGGGGCATTCCATACCTATCCGCCATGCCTTACCTGGGGCCACTCTTCCGCTATGACCAGAAATCTGAACGCCGCACAGAATTGCTGATCATCATGACTCCCCATATCCTCGAAGGTGGTGAGGAGATGGACCAGCTGAAATACCTTGAGTCGGATCGCATGAGTTGGTGTCTGGCTGATGTCTTGCAGATGCATGGAGACGTCGGACTTAGCTCCGGTCGCGGACTCTGGGGCGAGGACGTCGATGACGATACCGATACCGTCTATCCTGACGTCGATCCCTCGGGTTCAAAGAAAATGAAGAGCGGGGACCACCCTTCTGGTCAATCCGCCAGTATTCTCCCCGGCGACTGGTCCGACCCGGCGACCAGTCGGACTCCCGCCGCACGACCGGTTCGGCAGAGCAGCCAGCTTTCCACCCCCATCCCGCGCGTACCGTCCGCTCCCAAGCCTCTGCCGCCTATCGGAGTTCAGTCAACGGCCTACCCACCGCCACTGTATGACGGCTTCCAACAGCGATAACACCCCCCTGTTCAGTAATCCAACCAGACACTCGGGCCGCCTCCATGAAACTAACTCCCTCGCTGATCTTGATTCTGCTGGCGCTGATCGCCAGCGGATGCACTTCAACCAACTCATCGCTAACTTCTTACATCCCCTTCTATCCACAAGAGGATGCCAAGTCCGACCAGCTACCGCCTTCCCGTGTCGTCGCGGTCTGGGCCCCGGATGTTCTGCAGACGATTGGCACATCTGCGACACAGGGATTCGGCGGTCGCTTGTTCTTCTTTGACAACAAGAACAAAGCGGTTGAGGTCGAGGGGCAGTTGGTTGTTTACGCTTTTGATGACACCAATTTGGACGACAATGAAATCGGGCCAAGCAAGAGGCCCGATCGGCGTTTCGTCTTCACCAGCGAACAAGTTCCCAACCATTTTAGCGAGAACAAGATCGGGCCATCCTATTCCTTCTGGATACCCTGGCAGCAAGCTGCTGGTCAGACTCGCAAGACAATTACCCTGATGCCCGTATTTACGACAACCGATGGCGTGCGGGTGGCCGGACCCCCGACGAGAAATGTGCTACCGGGTAAACGCCCGGATCGAAAGGCTATCGCCACTGACGTCAACCGAATGCCATCGCCCGATGATCTCAGGCAGGTCATGCATGAGGTCCAGTTGCGACAGCAGGACCGGACATTGGTTAAAGGCGATCAGCCGCCACCGGTCTCCAAACGCGCCATCACGACGATCACCATGCCACGAAACATGGCTCGCACCTACAACCACACTCGGCCTATTACAGGGACACAACGTCGGTCCCTGGAAGACATTCAGGGGTTCAGAGAGAACTATCCAGCGGGGACAGCCGGTGGGACGCAGTCGCGAGCAACGACGCCGCAGTTGCCTGTTCTGCCGCAGTTGCCACAGATACCGATTACGCCATCGACTGATAGTAGTTGGAAGCCAACGCTGCGGCCGTCCTCATTGCCGCCGAGTGCTCCCAGCCCGACAGCGCGGGTCTTTCCGACATCACGGGTCTTTCCTACTCGGTGACCGACAGCTCGTTCTGAACTGTTCGAACGCCCGGCTCGAGCATCATCAAACGCTCGATAATGCTGCGGTCACGTTGACTACCCACGCTACCGGTGAGTGTGGCGATGCCGTCACTGAGCACGACATTGACGTTGTTGGCCGCTGCCAGTGTGGGGATCTTCGTCAGTCGCGTCTGAATGGCCGCGGAGACCTGGACGTAATCAATTGCCGGTCGGATGAAGCCAATCCGCATAGGAATTCTCAATTGGGATCGTGGGTCGTTGTTGTTGCCGCCCATGCCGCCCATCCCACCGCGGCCCATGCCGCCACGACCCATGCCGCCCATGCCGCCCATGCCACCCATGCCCATCATTCCCATGCCGCCCATGCCCATGCTACCCAGGCCCGAACCCGCGGCGTTAAGGCTACGAAAATTGGTCGCATCGGAGCTATCCGCACCAACGAAAGTTCCCGAAGCATTCGATGCCGTGTTAGAAAGCTGGCCACTTTGTTGGAAGGCATTGTTGCTGTTTCCCTGGCTTTGGCTTGGCAACTGCAGTTGTGCCATGCTGCTCTGGCTGAAACCAAGCAGGACGACACTGGCAACGCTGACAAAGAGGCTGATACGCTTGCTCATGGTTCTTATCACTTTCAGGTCGATTCGATTGACGGCCACCTGGCGTCACTGATTCTTTTATCGTCTTGCCTGCCTCGATAGGTTCAGTGGGTCGTCTTCTGTCCGCATTATATCGCCAGTGCGGACAATTAGTTAGGCTTGCTGAGGGCCTTCGCGGCCGCTTTAGGGCCAGTTCGCCCACCAGCGTATTGGTTCCTGGTCACTAAACACCGAAAAAACGGCTTTTGTTGCGGTAAACCGCGAAACTTTTGGTGGCGGTAGCAGGTAAAATACATAAGGCGTGCGAGTAATACCGGTCATTGTGGCTGGCTTTACTTTTGACCCCGTGCCAACTGTGATAATGAGACGTTCACGCATAAGGACCCAGTTGATGTTTCGACGAATCCACCGCCGCTTGCTGCTGACCCTGACGCTGCTGGTAACCTTTTTGTTTGGCAACCAGTTAACGGCACAACGCCCCACAGCTCCCAAGCTCCTGCCCTACAACACGGTTGCTTATTTCCGAATCGCCAACCTGCCTGAATTCAAGGCCAAGTTGTCGGAGACCTCGATTGGCAAGATTGGCAACAACGAAGACATTCAGTCGTTGATGAGTTCCTTTTACGAGGAGTTCCTGACGGCCTATCCGGAAATTGAAGAAGAGCTGGGCATGCCGCTGGATGAGTTGTTGGACTTGCCCCAGGGTGAAGTCTGCGTTGCTGTGGCGGTCACCGATACCGGCAGCGTGATGTTCTTCCTACTTGTCGACTTTGGCGACCGTATCGCCACGACCGACAAGTTGCTGGGACGATTGGACGAACTGGTCCTCGCCGCTGGCGGATCGGTTGAGAAGGAAATGGTCAGCGAGACCGAGGTGATCGTTTACGACAACCCAATTGATGACAATTCCCCCGAGGTAATCATCAAGGACGGCACATTGGTCGTCACGACCAATCGCCTGATGACCGAACACGTGGTCGCTCACTGGGAAGGTACTGCAACTGCGGAACAGCGGACCTTTTCGCAGAACCGCAAATTCACGGCAATCATGCGATCGAGCGTGGGAACGGAAGAAGCCCGTCCACACGCCAGCTGGTATTTTGATCCCCTCACCCTGGTGACCGCCACCACGCAAGGGAATTTTGCTGCCCAGGCCGCCATGGCGATTCTACCGACCATCGGACTCGACGGTTTCAAAGCCCTCGGGGGCAGCGTGATCCTGGCGCCGCCTGGATTTGATACCATCTCGCACACACACATTGCCCTCGCCGTACCGCGACGTGGCGTGCTGGATCTGCTCACTTTCGGCACCGGCGACGGTACTCCCGAACCGTGGGTTCCGGCCGACGTGCCGGCATACATTACCGGCTACTGGAATGTCGATGAGGCATACGACAACCTCATCACGCTGCTCGACACCGTGCTTGGTGAAGGAGAATTCCAGACGCAAGTGGATGAGAACTTCAATCTGCCACTCGATATCGACCTGCGAGAAGACATCATCGAGGGAATGGCCGGTCGCTTCACGTTGGCAACCTGGGTCGTGCCACCGGCGCGGATCAACAGCCAGTCGATGATGATCGGTATCGAGCTCAAGGAAGGACATCAACTCACGGCGGACCTGGAGCGGCTTATCGAGTTGATTCCGATTGCCGAGAAGAAGAGCTACAACAACCAGGACTACTACAATATCCAGATCCCGACTCCACCCCAGCAGCCCGGCACGCCGCCATCCCGGATTCGTATCCCCTCGCCCTGCATCGCAATCGTCGGCAACTATATTGTGCTGACTGACAGCGAGGAGTTCTTTCAACATGCGATGGACACGAATTCTTCCGGCAACGATCGGCTTGCGGACTCGGAGGAATTCGCCCTGATTCGGCAACACATCAAGAATCAGCTAGGCGAGGAGCAGGCCTCCATGATCACTTTTGCCCAACCTCGAGACCAGTTGCAATTGGTACTCGACCTTGTGGGTGACGATCGCACCAAGGATTTCCTGGCTGACAATTCCGAAAACAGCAGGTTCCTGGGCGTCCTCAGTAACGTGATGGGGAATGCCAAATTACCATCCATGGACGACCTGACTCGGCACCTGGCACCCAGCGGAAGTGTCATGATCAATAACGAGACTGGCCTGCACTTCATTGGCTTCTCCTTGAAACCGACGGAAGAGTAATTCGGACCGGAACAGGTCGCATCTCGAGTCATGATCGTCGCTGCGCCGGCCCGCAGCAGGGTGGGGATTGCATCACCCTGCAATGTCCGCTACTCCTATTAAGGGACAATCGCAGCCATCCCGGGACAGTGACATGGCGGACAGAAGCGAAACTGATACCACCACGGCAGTTCGCGTGCTGATCGTAGACGACGATCCGGACATCGTGGAGTCGGTACGTTTTGCCCTCGAAGGCAAGGGCTATACGGTGCTCGTCGCTCGAGACGGCAACCAGGGCCTGGCGATGGCCGAACGCGAGGATCCGGATCTCGTCATCCTCGACATGATGATGCCAAAACGCAGTGGCTTCCTGGTCATGGACAAGCTGCGACGAAGCCAGCGACCTGCAATCAAGATCATCATGATCACCGCGAATGAAGGAAACCGTCACAAGGCCTATGCCGAGATGCTGGGCGTGAATGAATATATCCGTAAACCGTTTAACATGGACCGCCTGTTGGACGCTGTTGAACGTGTACTTGATGAATAGCACAGGCCTGACAGCCTGCCACCCACCGCTACCACAGGATAAAAAGCACAAATGAGCCACCGGCCTCCCACACAAGACCTTCCTGATCCATCCATTACCCTGACCGAGGGATGGCACTGCACTCATATCTACTACAGCTTCGACCGCGCCGGCCTGGCAGCGATGGAAAGCGGCCGTCGAGCTGAAGGCTGTGAACAACTGCAGCAGCTTCTGGAGAGTGGCGGAGACAATCCCCCCCAGCGACTGCAGACCAGTATCGTCAGCGGCCACAAGGCCGATTTCGGTTTGATGGTGATGGACCCCGATCCCCTCGTGATCGACAGGATTCACCAGCAACTGGCCGCAGGACCACTCGGTCCTGTACTTAAGACAGGTTATAGCTTCGTCTCCGTTACCGAGATCTCGGAATATGTCCCCAGCCTCGAGCAGTACGGCGAACGACTTGTTGCCGAGGGTGAGGACGCCGCTAGCGAATCCTACCAGGCCAAGATGTCAGCCTATGAGCGGCGCGCGCCGGTGATGAAAAAACAGCGACTGACGCCTGAGTTTCCCGATTGGCCGGTCACCTGTTTTTACCCGATGAACAAGAAGCGCAAAGTTGGCGAGAACTGGTTCAGCCTTCCCTTTACCGAACGCAATGCCCTGATGGCAGAACATGCACAGACTGGCATGACCTTTGCCGGCAAGGCCTCCCAGCTGATCACCGTTGGAGTCGGGCTGGAGGACTGGGAATGGGGCGTCACGCTCTGGGCTCGCAACCCCATGTACCTCAAGGACATCGTCTATCGCATGCGGTTTGATGAAGCCAGCGCACGCTATGCGGAATTCGGCCCCTTCTTTACCAGCTATATATGTTCGGCCGCAGAGATGCTGCGACATTGTGGCATAAGTAGCTAGCAGCCCCGCATCAGCTGACTCCGCAAGCAGAAACGAAGCCGCTCTGCGCCGTTACACCAACTCCCGAACAATCATTTCTCATCCGGCGTTGCCGGATCTTCATCTTCAAATTCGAGCGGCTTGGGAGCTTCCAGCAGCAGCACCTGCTTGATCAGCGCCGAGTCTTTTGCCAGCACTGCGGGCAGCTTCTCCTTCGGCTTTCCCTTCGGGTCTGGCTTGCTCTTCTTTCGCGGAGCGAAGACCAGGCGAATGGCCGTATCAATCGGTGGAATCGCCTTTGTGCGAGCGTGATAGAGCAAGTCGCTGTTATCCTTGCTGCTCTGCACCGGCAGGTCCATCGTGGCGGATGTGAAATTCGAGACGCAGACCAGATCACCCGCGTCACCGTAATAGATCTGCTTCATGGTCGCCTCGTCCTTAAAGAACCCGCTGCCGGAAAATACCCAGGGATACTCCAACGGTTTTTCCGTGCGGTAATGTTCGATCCATTCCTGTGCAGGGACTGCCTGTTTCTTCCCATTCTTGTCTTTCCAAAGCACGACCAGGTCGATGACCGTACCGCTGGCTGGCTTGTATTCAGGTGAAAAGCGGACCACATTGCCAACCCGGCCACCGATCGCCAGCAGGGACGCATGGACGTAGCGGGACTTGGTATCCAATACCACTACCGATTCGTGTTCCTTGGTGTCGCGTGTGCAGGCAAACATCTCCAGCTCGCCCTCTCGCAAGCAGACGCGTCCATCCACCACCACCCACTTGCGCTTGATATCAAGCCAGATCTTGTAATCCTTGATGACCCGCACCATATCCCGTATCAGGATCGGTTTCTGATCCTCGGCCTTCTCCTCAGCCGGCTTTGGGTCCTGTCCGCTGGCTTTCTCCTCGTCTGCAGCAGGCTGGGCCAGCACCGTCGAAGCGCCCAAACCAATGGCAATGAAAAGCAAGCAGGTACAGCATGCAAGGACTCGTAATTTCATGTCATTCACCAGCACATAAGTTGAACGTAGGATCTCTCGCGTAATCAGCTTTACCATTCTAGACGAAACGGCGGCTGGAAGGAAAAGCGACAGCCCCGCGCCCCTTCACCGCCCGGTGAGGAAACTCACTGCAATCGTTACAATGACGTCCGCTCTGACCGGTCTCTGCCACTCCAGGACGAATTCATCACACATGCACAACGACGCGGACAGACATATCGAACGACTGCAGGTAAACCTGGCCGTGATTCACCAGCAGATTGCCGACGCCGCGGCGAGAAGTGGTCGTTCGGCAACCGAGGTAACGCTTGTCGGCATCTGCAAGTACGTGGGAGTCGAGCTCAGTAGACAGTTATGTGCCGCCGGCTGCCGGCAGCTGGGAGAGAATCGGCCCCAGCAATTGTGTGAAAAGGCCGAGTTGTTGTCGGACAGCGATATCGATTGGCACATGGTAGGCCACCTGCAACGTAACAAGGTGCGGCGTTTGTTGCCCCACATCCATTTGTTGCATTCAGTCGATAGCCTGCGGCTGCTCAGGACACTGAATGACGAATCGGTTCGCATTGAACGACAATTGCCCCTCCTGCTTGAAGTTAATACATCCGGCGATCCGGCCAAGCACGGATTTTCAGCCGAGGAGATGCCCGCCGTGCTGGACGCTTTCAGCACCCTGCCGCAGCTTAAAGTCCGCGGACTGATGACCATGGCCAGCCTTCACGGTGGACTCGAGACTGCCCGAACCAACTTTGCTTCACTGCGGCAACTGCGAGACGACTTGCAAGGTCAGCTGGGCGACGGCATGCAGCTCGACGAACTGTCGATGGGCATGAGTGGTGATTTTGAGGTCGCCGTCGAAGAAGGTGCAACGCTCGTTCGTGTGGGATCGGCCATCTTCGCTGGAATTCCACCGGAGTAAGTCAACGTGGCCATTCAGCTGCAAGCTCACGTCGATGGAACCGTGCTGCCCGTTCGAGCCCGTGCCGGCGCGAGGGCTGATGGCCTGCGCGGTGAGCATGACGGGTCATTGCGAGTGGCAGTTACCCAGGTAGCGGAAAAAGGCAAAGCCAACAAGGCGATCCTGTCCACGCTCAGCAAGGAACTTGGCATTCGCCGAAGTGCCCTGGAAGTGATCAGCGGATTCAGCAGTCCAGCGAAGAAGATACTTGTCCGTGGCTACTCGGTCGACGAGCTGCAGGTAATGTTGAAGAATCCGCTCGGCTCCTAGCAGCTGGCTGCCAGCCCGCTCCAATAGGACCAGCTGGCTTCCAGTTGCTGCCAGATCATTGTCGTTGCCATGATTTCCATGTGAATGGGGCCGTCGTAACTGCGCTCCTGCAGGATCCGGTAATGGCCCGTCCAATCAACCTCGCCATCACTCAGCACGTCCAGGAAGGTTCCGGCAGAGTATTGCTTGAGATGGACCATCGATATTTCCTCCAGGCTCAAGCGGGCGAGCAATTCCAACGGCAGCGATTGCTCGTTCACCAGGCAGAAATTGGCCGGATCAAAGCAGATGCAGGGTCTCGCCTGTGTCCCCAGCTGGCTCCTCAGCTGGCTTACCATTGCCCAGAACATGTCCCACGGTTGGCGTGAATGTTCCAGCGACAGGCGAATCCCTCGATCCTGGCAGTGGCCGGCAAACTCCACCAGCGGAGGTGCTGCTGGCAGGTCGTCAATTGTCACGCCGCTGGTTTCGATATCGACCAGTCGCAGGTGGGCCCCGGTCTGACCGGCAGTTGCCAGGGCGGCTTCAAGACCCTGGGCCAGCGCCGGCGACTGGTAATCTGCCGTTGATGAGAGAAAGGGAAAGGCCATTGCGTAATCAAATTCGATACCGCCGTGCGGCGTCGACAGCTGCGCCAGTTCCGCAGCGATGGCAACTCCGGCAGCCGTTTCACACTTTCCCAGCGATCCCTGGCGTAGTTCAATCGCCTGGTAGCCACGGTCAGCGGCCTGGCTGACGAGGTCCGGCAGCGGCTCACCTGACTCGAGCAGTTTCTGCCAGCAGTTGGTGACGAGACCTGTTTTCATACGACGTGACTTTCCAGCGATCGGCGGGTACGCCATTTTAGCAGATCCAGTTATGATGCGGGATTCACCCGGTAGGCGTCACGCTCGTGGTAAAGCGGATGGATAAAAGGACGCAACGACTGGAACAGGCGGACCGCAGCCTGGAACTGAACAGCCAGCAGCTCTCTGGGCTGCTTGACACCGTGCTGGAGCGACTCGGTCCCCATCTCGACTCGATAGACACCCAGGACGCCTGGCAGCCTCCAGTGACCGGACAGCGGCCCGATAACGTGCTTCCTGCCCAGGGTTTACCGATCGAGCAGGTGCTTGATGACCTCTTCGAGCAACGCTTGTTTCCGGCCTACAATCCAGCCAGTCCCGGTTACATGGCCTACATCCCGGGCGGCGGCCTGGTCCATTCGGCCGTGGCCGATTTAATTGCCAACATCGTCAATCGTTATGTGGCTGTCTGGCAAACTGCCCCACGCCTGGCAGAACTTGAAATGGAGGTCATCGGTTGGTTTCGACAGATGTTGAAGCTGCCCGACACAGCCAGTGGTTTCCTCACGACCGGCGGTTCGCTGGCCAACTGGAGTGCCGTGGTGACAGCTCGCCGTTGTCGACTCCCGGAAGACTTCCTTAACGGCATGATCTACACCTCGGACCAGGCTCATCATTCGATTGCCCGCGCCGCCTCACTGGCAGGTTTCCCGCAGGCCAATCTACGCTTGATCAAGAGCGACGGGGACTATCGCGCTTCGCTGGAACACCTGCGGCAACTGATCGAAGAAGATCGCCAGGCGGGCCAGCGTCCTTTCATGGTCGTCGGCCATGCTGGCACAACGAATACCGGAGCAGTGGATGACCTGCAAGGCCTGGCTGAGATCTGCCAACAACACGAACTCTGGTTTCATGTCGATGCTGCCTACGGGGGCGCATTCATGCTGACTGAGCGCGGCCAGCAGGCGATGGCTGGTATTGAACAGAGCGATTCAGTCACGCTGGATCCCCACAAGGGCATGTTCCTGCCTTACGGCACCGGGTGCCTGATGGTCCGACGCCTGGAGGACCTCTACGCCGCTCATGCGGTCGACGTGGACTATCTTCCACAAATGCAGGACGATCCCTACCGGGCCGACATTTGCCAGATCTCACCGGAACTTTCACGCGATTTTCGTGGCCTGCGTGTCTGGCTGCCGATCCAGGCGTTCGGTTTCGATACCTTCCGAAACTACCTCGATGAAAAGCTCGATCTGGCCCACTGGGCCACCCGCCAGTTGCAGGACATTCCAGCTATTGAAGTGATGGCGGCACCACAACTCTCGATACTCGCTTTCCGTCTCAAGCCAGATGGATTGAGTGAGGACGAGCTGACAAAGCTCAACGAGGTGTTCCTCAAGCGTATCAACGGCGATACCCAGCGAGTCTGTCTCTCGGCAACTCGACTGGATGGCAGTTTTGCCATTCGGATTTGCATCGTGGTCTTTCGCACTCATCTCGATCGAGTACGCGAATGCCTGGAGCTGATTCGGCAGGCTGCCGAAGAACTGACCGGCGCGCTGGGCGAGAGTCTTACTGGCAGTTGAACCAGCCAGTCGTTACGATAATTCGAATCGGCCTCCCCGCCGGCCCGACACACCAGCTTCCAGGAACCGCCATGACTCATGCAGAGCTGTCGCCCACCGAATCGCCGCAACGCAAGTGGTACCAGGCGCTTGGCCCGGGCCTGATCACCGCCTGTGTGGTCATCGGACCAGGCAGCATCCTGACCAGTTCCCAGGTAGGAGCCAAAAACGGTTTCGATCTGACCTGGATCGTCGTCGTGTCCGTCATATTCATGATGGCATTCATGCAAATGGGAGCGAGACTGGGCACAGTGCTGACCGAGTCGCCCGGCACATTGATTGCCAACCGCGCGGGCCGCTGGTTGGCGGCGCTGATCGGCATATCCATCTTCTTCATCGCCAGCGCATTTCAATTCGGCAATAACCTGGGCGTCGACTCCGCCTTCAAGGCGTACATCGACTTTGACTATATCGTGGTTGTTTTCAATGGACTGGCAATCGCCTTCCTGTTTGCCTTCAAGAACCTCTACAAGGCGATCGAAAAGCTGATGATGTGTTTTGTTGGCCTGATGCTGGTCTCCTTTGCGATGAACCTGGGCTTTGCTTTCGCCAACATGCCTGAAGTACAACCGGCCGTTCCGGAAGCGGATGACGCACCCCTGCTTGATATCTCCTTGCTGGGCCTTGTCGGCACCACGTTTGTAATCGCGGCAGCCTATTACCAGGCTTACCTCGTCCAACAGAAGGGCTGGACTCGCAGCGAACTTAAAAACGGCTTGATCGATGCCCGCATCGGCTCGATCCTGATGGCCGTTATTACCTTAATGATCATGTGCACTGCCGCCGCCGCACTTCGTGGCAAGACACTGGGAGGCGTTGACGATGTGGCCAAACAGCTCGCACCTCTGTTCGGTGACCTGGGTAGGCCTGTGTTCTGCATCGGCCTGTTCGCCGCCGCCTACTCCTCGTTCCTCGTCAACTCCATGATTGGAGGCTTCATCCTCTCTGACGGACTGGGGTTGGGAACCAAACCATCCGGGCTGGCTCCCAGGCTGTTAACGACCGCTGTCCTCCTGACTGGCATGGGCGTTGCCCTGTATGTCATCCTGACCGGAATCAAGCCAGTTCCGGCCATTGTCGCGGCCCAGGCGGTCACCGTCCTGGCAGCCCCGCTGATCGGGGGCGTCCTGATGTGGCTAACTAACAACCGCGATGTGATGGGAGATGACACCAATGGACCCGTCATCAATGTGGTTGGCGGCATTGGCCTGCTGCTGCTGGCAGCGATGGCCTGGTATACCGCTGCATACAAGGTCTGGCCAGAGTTGACAAAGCTGGCCGGCAGCTAACAAGCGAGCACAACTCCTATGGCCGACGCCACCCAACAGACACTGCTTGATTTGACCGCCGAATTATTGGCAGTCATCGAGGCCGGCGACTGGGACGGCTACTGTCGCCTCTGTGCCGACGATCTAAGCGCATTCGAACCTGAGGCTGTCGGCACCCTCGTCGAGGGGCTGCCTTTTCATCAGTTCTACTTCCAACAACAGTCGTCAGGCGGCCGGCAGCAATCGACCATCAGATCGCCTAGCGTCCGCTTACTGGGTGCCGATGCCGCGGTCGTCACCTACCTTCGGCTTGTCCAACGTGAAGATGACCGTGGACGAACCAGTACTGTTTCATTTGAAGAGACGCGGGTCTGGCACAATCACGACGGCAACTGGCAGCACGTCCATTTCCACCGCTCCCGAGCCGGAAGATTTCGCTCCTGAGTCCATTAACACGACTCCATCCTTCGACTAACATGGGACTCTTATTCGCCACTCGGGGGTCTGGCGAAGGGAACAAGGAACCGGCCGATGCGTGCTCTGGTGACTGGTGCGACCGGCCTGGTCGGACAACGTCTATTCCGTCAACTCGATTCAGCTGTGGCTCTCAGTCGCAGTGTGGCCTCCGCCTGCGATCTGCTTGGCGTGGATGCTGACCGGGTGTTTGCCTGGAATCCGACCGAGTCATTGCCGCCGATTGCCGCCTTTGCCGGCATCGACGTGATCTTCCACCTGGCGGGCGAATCCGTCGCCAAGGGACGCTGGAGCGAAGCCAAGAAGAAACGCATCCTCGATAGCCGCGTGGTCGGTACTCGCCACCTGGTCGATCAGATCGCCAACCTGACCACTCCTCCCCCGCTACTCATCTCTGCCTCGGCCGTCGGATTCTATGGTCCGTGTGGCCAGGACGTGCTGGATGAAGAATCCCCTCCAGGCGATGACTTCCTCTCAGATGTCTGCGTCCAATGGGAAGCCGAAGCGGAACGGGCCACGGAAGCAGGCCTGCGGGTCATTAATCCACGCATCGGCATCGTGCTCAGCACCGCCGGCGGGGCGCTCAAGGAAATGCTGACGCCGTTCAAATGTGGCCTCGGTGGTCGACTCGGCAAAGGCCAACACTGGTGGCCCTGGATCCACATCGACGACCTGGTCAAGACGTTACTGTTCATGGCCTCCACACCAGAACTCTCCGGTGCCTACAACGTCACCGCCCCGAACCCGGTCACCAACCTCACATTCACCAAGACGCTCGGTCGCGTGATCAAGCGGCCGACCTGTTTTCCGATGCCACCCTTCATGCTCCGCCTGCTGGTAGGAGAATTCGCCGAAGTCCTGATGGCCTCCAGCCGGACCGAACCATCCCGTCTGCTGGACGCTGGCTTTTCTTTCGATTTTGCTGAGCTTGAACCGGCCCTGCGCGATATCCTGCAGAAGGACTGAGACGGAACCTGGCGGCCACGCACCGGGCGCGGACATTCTTCAGCCGAGGTATGCATGTCACGCCGCACATGGAAAACACTGAACCACGACGTTGTCGACTGCCAGTTATGTCCGCGGCTGATTGAACATTGCCGCAGCGTGGCACGCCAGAAACGCCGTGCCTACCAGGCGGAAGATTACTTTGGAGCACCTGTTCCCAATTTTGGTGACCCCACCGCCCAGTTGCTACTTGTAGGACTCGCTCCCGGAGCACATGGTGCCAATCGGACAGGCAGGATGTTCACAGGTGATCGCAGCGGCGACTGGCTCTTCCGGGCACTCCACAAGGCAGGCTTCGCCAACCAGCCGGAATCGACCGATCGCCAAGATGGTCTGCAGCTCGTCAACTGCGCCATTACCAACGTCTGTCATTGCGCGCCGCCCGACAACAAACCGACACGCGCGGAGATCCAGCAATGCCAGCCATGGCTGAAGTCACTTTTCACGATGCTACCGCTGCGAGTTGTCCTGGCCCTCGGGGGGATCGCCTGGAATGCCAGCTTCGATTACTTCAAATCAACCGGACAATGGCAGCGCGGACGGCCACGCTTCGAGCATGGCGGCCTGCAGAAGCTGGAGAATGGGCTTCACGTCCTGGCGTCCTATCACCCGAGTCAACAGAACACGTTTACTGGCAGACTGACCGAAGTGATGCTGAATCGCGTCTTCCGCAAGGCCCGCAGGTTACTCGAAGACTAACGCTGCCTCCGCAGTCCTGGTCGAGTGAATCCAAAGCAGCTCACCGCAGAGACGCTGAGAACGCAGAGGACATTGACCGGCTGGATCAACCGAGGTCCGTAAGACCGACACAGGCGTCAGGGTGCCAGCTGGTTCTCCAGGGATATTTCCTCGCCACCGTTGCG
>CAUZOB010000106.1:0-16898 GCA_963581185.1 Planctomycetota bacterium
GAGACTCTCAAGGTGAGCATTGAGGAGCTGGAGTGCTATGTGTATGTGCGCCAGTAAGCTCCTGCCGGTGGCGAAGGATACTGAATCGTGTGATGGGCGTCGTCTGCGAGCTTAACGCTGTTCGTGGGCAAACCCGTCGGTGACTTGCTCAAAGCCCCGCATACTGGTAACGGCAGACTTGAAAGTACCGTCGCCGCGCCCGACCAGTAGTGAAATGCTGCGATCGCGATAGTTTGCCGTCACCAGGTCGAGAACGCCGTCTCCGTTGGCATCAAAGGTGACGACACCATAGTTACCCAGCCCGGTTTTGTAGTTGGTTGGCGACGGAAAGTTGCCGAGCCCGTCATTGATGAAGACGGTGGCAAAGTCTTCGGTCCAGTGAGTTATGGCAAAGTCCAGGTCGTTGTCCCGGTCGAAATCGCCGACGGCGAAAAAGACACAGTGTTTTCCACCTTCCATAAGCCTCTCGGCTTGGAACGTGCCGTCACCGTTGCCAGGGAACAGGGAGATTGTGGAAGAGGACCAGTTGGCGGTCAGGATGTCGAGCTTTCCGTCCCCGGTGAAGTCGCGGGCGCGGACGTCGTTAATGCGGAAGCCCGAAGTCGTCACGACTTTTCGGACCAGCCCTGACGGTGTGGCGAAGACTGATCTGCCGGGACTGATCCAGAAGGAGGCCGTCCGGCCCAGCTCATTGGGAACGAGCAGGTCCAGAAAGCCGTCACCGTTGAGGTCAGCAGTTTCCACGTAATATGCTGAGATGCCCGCTTCCAGCTTGATTGGTTCGCCGAATTTCCATGGTCCGAGGCCTCGACGCAGGTAGAGGCTGCCGGTCTTCGTATCGTCTGCCCGGCCGGTCCCGCGAGCCGTGTAGAGCAGGTCCTGCCGGCCGTCCTTGTCGAGATCTGCCAGGGCGACTCCCTTGGCGGCACTTTCGGTGGGGAATCGGACCATCGGTGTGAAATGGCCATCTCCCATGTTTCGTGCCAGTAACACGAATGTCTCACGACAGCCAATTGCGAGATCGAGTTTTCCATCGCCATCCAGATCTGCCGTGGCAAAATTGTAGGATCCTTCGACGAAACCCTTGCCGTTGGCTGGACGAATCGGCGTTTGTGCGAGGTGTTTGAAGCGGCCGCGACCATTGCCCCTTTCGATCGTGAGCAGGCCCAGGTCGTGGAAGCCGACTGCAAGGTCTGTTGTCCCATCACCGGTGAAATCGGCTGCCAGTAACTTGTAGGGGCCGCCCAGACGGGGCGGCTCAGCAGATCTCGCCGCCAATCCAGGTTGGAGACAGAGTGCCAACAGACAAGTCTTCAGTATCCGGCCGGTCATTTGAGCTGCTTTCCGTTGCTATATATCTAAGCTGCTGTCAGATACGGCGTTGATTGTGAAATGGCCCGCTGCTACTCAGTCTTGGTTCCTGACATCGGACTCTCTACCCACGCTCGGCATCGAGAATGTCCGGTGTCCCGAGGGAGAGCATGGACTCTCATCCTGATAATTGAGTTCGGACCTGAGTCATTCCTTAACCTGGCTAGGGCTGGCGAGGTAGAGCAGCAGGTCGCGGACCTGTTCGTCGCTAAAGGTTTGCAGCATTCCCTCCGGCATCATTGATTTTCCGGAGGTCACGAGTTCTTCGACGTTTTTCATCTCCAGTCGAATACGAGTTTCGGGGGTTCGCAGGACGACCGTGCTGTCGTCATGCTGAACGACAAATCCCGAATAGAGTCTGCCCTGGCTGGTGAGTGCCGTGGTCAGTCGATAAGCGGCATCGATGTTGGCACTTGGGTCCACAAGATTGGTAATCACATAATCGGTCTTGCGACGACCCGAGCCGGTCAGGTCGGGGCCGATCGTACCCCCTTCGCCAAAGAGAGTATGGCATGCGGCGCATGTCTTTTTGAAAACCGCTCGGCCCGCTTTCGCATCTCCGCTGGCCAGATATTTCCGATCCATGCGAGTGAGATAGCGTGCAATGTCGTCCGATTTTTTTCTAGCCTGGGAATCTGCGGGCCAGAGTCGGTTGATTTCTGTTCTTAGCGTCTCGTCGCTGAAGGAACGAAGCTGTTGGAGGGCAAAGGCCGATACCTCATCCCGCTCAATCTGGCCGGCCCGGATGGTCGCGATGAGCTGGATTGCAAAGTTACGTCGCGTGGCGAGAACGCTGATCGCGCTCTGCTGATCCGTGCTGTCAAGTTCGTGGTAAACTTCCAGCAGGCGTGTTGCGGTGGAGTCGTCGCTGTGGAGTAGAAGCGCCCGGATTGCTTCGCTGCGGAGGTCCGAGGCCTGGCTGGCGAGTTGGTGCAGGAGCTCAACCGGCAGCCCCTCTTTCAGCTTAAGGAGTGCCTGAAAAGCATCGCTGCGCTGCTGTGCTGGCAGGTCCGGCTGGGCCAGGGAATCACGCAACTGACCAATCGCCTGCTGGTCACCAAATATGGTGGCCAGGCGAATCGCTACGGAACGGTCGTCGGAGTCCTCAGCCGAGGAGACGGTCAGATACAGTTGTGGCCAGGATTTCGGCGGGGCAATCCCTGATTGGCCATCCAGTGACTCCAGTATGCCGCGCAACAGGTCAAACTGAAGATTAACGTTGTCGACCTCCAGCACAGTGGAGATGACGGTCTCGAGGGGAGGGCTTTTGGTATCCACGGCCCGCCTGGCAATAAACTGCCGCACCAAGGGAATCTGTGACCGGACTGCCAGTTGCAGGGATCGATGCAGGTCCAGTTCGACAAGTGGTTCGATTGCATACCAGGCTATTAAGGGGATGAAGGTGTCCCGGGCATCCTCGGCATGGCTCAGGAGTGCCTCAGCAAGCTCCCATCGCTGATCCAGATCGATGCGACGAAGTGCTACGCCGAGGGCCAGCCGAACTTTGGGGGATTCTTCGCTGTGGGCCAGGCGTGCCATGGCAGCGACGGTCCCCTTACTCGGCGGATGGTGATCGACGAGCAACCGAACGGCCCAGCGACGAAGATGCTCGTTGGGGTGGTCGAGTATTTCTACCAGCTGGGATTCATCCAGGTCTGCGACCAGCGAGAGTGTCCAGAGTGCACGAAGTTGTGTGACAGAATCGCCGCGCGTCTGGAATTGGCGACGGAGACGTTTTCGTGCTTGCCGCAGGTCATCACCCCGCAGGGCACGTTCGTGGAGAATCCGACGGGCATGTCGCACAATCCATTCGTTCTTGTGTTGGTGCAGTTGTGCAAGCTGATCGGATGTTTGTGCTTGCAGGTCAATGCTGCGCGGTGTGGGAATCCCGTATGTGACCTTGTAAATTCTACCCGTGGTGCGATGGCTGCCGTCCGAGTCATGGCATTCACCGAAGTCGTGCCAGTCGGAGACAAAGACACCTCCGTCAGGGCCGTACTTGATCTGCAGGCCCCGAAACCAGGGGTCATGGGCCATCAGGAAGTCTGCGGCGTGGTTGCCGACATAATTCGATTTCCGCGGCACGAGCAGATCGTTGTTGACGCGATTACCGTGCAGATTATTCGTGAACAGTGTGCCTCGATAGGAATCGGGCCAGTTGTCTCCATAGTAGATCATCGCACCGCAATGGGCGTGTCCGCCGCCGGCGACCGAATGACTATCCGTAGTTTGGCGAGAACTATGCCAGGCTCCTCCGCCCCAGTGCAAGTGGTCATTGACCGACTGGATTCGTGCATAGGCGTAGCGGTTGTCATACTCGCCAGCGCGTCTTTCACAATGAGCACCGGGAACGATATGCCATAAGTGAGCGGACACGGTGTTGACTGTGAAGAGGTCACCCACGTCATTGAAATCGGCACCCCAGGGATTGACCATCCCGGTGGCCACGACCTCGAAGGCATGGGTTGCCGGGTGCATTCTCCAGAGGCCGCGAGTGATCACGGTTCGTTGTTCGTCCGGAGCGCCCGGCTTGCCAACGAGTGACTGGGGATTGATGCCGATCGCCCCGTAAAGCCATCCATCCGGTCCCCAATGGAAATTGTTGAGGTTGTTATTGTTGTTGCCCTCATTTTGAAATCCGTCCAGGATTGTGACGGCATCTCCGTCCGGAACCTCATCCTGGTCTGCATTGGGAATGAATGTCAGATCCGGTGTGTTTCCCAGCCAGACACCCCCGTGGCCAACGGCAATCGCGGTAAGGTAGCGTCCCTGGTCCCAGAAGACAGTCCGCTTGTCGAACTGACCATCCTGGTCGGAGTCCTCCAGAATCAGGATTCGGTCGCGAGTTATATTGTCGTCGAGTACCGGGTGCGAGTAATTTTCCACAACCCAGAGTCGTCCGCGGTCGTCAAAATCAAACGCGATTGGGCGCCGCAGATCTGGTTCACCGGCAAACAGCGTCACTTGGAAACCGGCCGGGACCTGGATCCGTTCAAGCGATTCCTCGGGAGTGAGCGAGATATCCTTCGGATTCTGTGTGTTGACCACACCGTCGGGCAGGTCATCTTTTTTCGTGTCTTGACCGACGCTGAGACCTGCCAGCAGAAGCGACAATGCCAGCACAAGGGCGGTCGTGATCGACAGGAGTTGAGAGCGGGGTGTATTCTTCATGGCCTGAATTTTAACCGCAGCCCCCGAACGTTGACACAATGAAAAGGTGTCGATCCGAGAGCCGCGAAGATTGGAGAGTATCTGCCTAGGGTGTGTTGCCAGACCTCTACCATGCAGATGGGATAAGTCAGAGAGGTTATGAAAGTATAACGACCAGCAGAACTTGCCAGGACTTTCCACGGCTGTGTCGGATAGCTTACGGAGTCCGAAAAGGACCACAATGCAAGAACTCAGCTGTCTGAATGCCCCACCGGCGACGAGGCGGGGCGTGGCTTCAGGGAGAGACGGGAATTCTAGCTGACCCGAAACACGCGTTGGACGGGAGAATTCGCTTTGACGCGAGAAGAACAGCCCGCAGGACACCAGGGAGAAGATTGAAATGCAAGTCGTTGATGTGCAGGAAAAGTTGGCCAGCTTTACCGAGCATTGGTCTCCCAAGGTCATTGCAGAATTGAACGGCCAGCAGCTCAAGGTCGCCAGGCTGTTGGGAGAGTTTGAATGGCACTTCCACGAGCATGAGGATGAGCTTTTCTGGGTGATCGAGGGCTGCCTCGAGATTCACCTGCGAGACAAGGTGGTTGAGTTGCAGCCGGGACAGCTCTGCGTTGTTCCACGTGGCGTGGAGCACAAACCAGTTGCCAGCAGGGAGTGCCAGGTTGTTCTGTTTGAACCGGCGGGGACATTGAATACAGGAAATATTGTCAACGACCGCACGGTCACTCAACCCGACGTGATCTGACTACGCGGTTGTAGCTCGAGCCGACGCTATCGCCTGGGCATTCCATAGACACAACAAGAACCCACCGAAATCGTCGATTTCGATGGGTTCTTGTCAGTGCGGGTGAGAGGATTCGAACCTTCACGTCCATTACGGGCACTAGATTCATACATGGTTCCTGCCGTGACGGTTGTTCGAGAGGCTCCTGGCAGATGCGTTCCACCTGCTGTACCTCGACCATGAGTGACAGACCTTCGAGCAGAATGGCGTCGAAGGTCGGCGGACCAATGTTCCAGGGAAAGTAGTTCAGCAGATCTTGGTTTAAAAAGAGGCGAACTTGATTTAAAATGCAGTAGCATTTTTGGGTTGCTTCGTACTCTGGAGTTGTTCATGCCATGACTCTTGCTGAAATCTATTCATCGTCCGGGCGCCAGGGAAATTTGCGAACCGCCGTCGCTTGGCCGGTTCTCGTGTTCGCCCTCTGTTGGGTGTTGCCAGCGCAGGCAGACGAGTTTTTTGAGAAGAAGGTGCGACCGTTGCTGATTCAGCGATGCTTTCCGTGTCACGGTGGAAAAAAGGCGAGCGGAGGCCTGTCGTTGCAGACAGCGATCGGTTGGCGCAAGGGTGGTGAAAGTGGTCCAGCGATCGTTCCTGGCAAGGTTGCCGACAGCCTACTGATTGATGCCATCAATTACCGGTCCCTGAAAATGCCCCCACCCGACAAGGGCGGAAAGCTTTCGGCCGAGGAAATTGCAGTACTGACCGAATGGGTAGCGAGTGGGGCAAGGGACCCTCGCCAGGGCGACGAGTCACTGGGAGGGATGAGTTTTGAAGAGGCGAAGTCGTGGTGGGCGTTTGTGCCCTTGCCGCCAGTTGGAGCGGGTAACGTATCGCAAATGATTGACCAGCTGGTCGGTAAGCAGCTGGTTCAGCATGGACTGGAACCCAGCAGCCCTGCCGATAAACGGACGTTGATCCGGCGAGCCACCTATGATTTGACCGGCCTGCCACCGCAGCCGAGCGAGGTCCAGGCATTCCTGGCAGATGATTCGCCGAAGGCATTCGACCAGCTGATTGATCGATTGCTGGAGTCGCCGCAGTACGGAGTGCACTGGGGACGTCACTGGTTGGACGTGGTTCGTTATGCAGATACCGCTGGCGAGAACACGGATCGTCCGTTGCCCCACGTGTGGCGCTACCGCAACTGGGTGCTGGAAGCTTTTAATCAGGACATGCGCTTTGATGATTTTGCGCGCCAGCAGATCGCCGGTGATATTCTGGGGGCAGACGGAACCGTGAAGCAGCGACAGGAAGGAATTGTTGCTACTGGTTACTTGGCCGTCGCCCGGAGGTTTGGCCACGATATCGACAAGGATGTTCACCTGATGCACGAGGATGTGATTGATAACCTGGGGAAGAACTTTCTTGGCCTGACTCTCGGCTGTGCACGTTGTCATGACCACAAGTACGATCCGATCAGTTCCAGCGATTACTATGCCTTGTATGGGATTTTTAGCAGCACACGGTTTGCCTTTCCTGGCTGTGAGCCGAAGGGACAGCCACGGGACCTTGTTCCCCTGCTCAGCCAGGCGGATGTGGAAGCACGCATGGCGACCTACACGAAGCAACTCCAGCTCTACGAAGAGCGGGCTCCGGAAGATCCGAAAGAAACCCAGAGGCTCAAGGGGCTGGCGGCCAAGTCCGTTCGCGTCCTTGCTCAATCCCCGGTAGGAGAAGGCAAAACGGTCTCCCTGCACGAGGGTCGCCAGGGTGCCCTGGATCGCCTTACGATGCGCCGGGGAGAGGTTCTTCAGTTGGTCGTCTTGCCCAACAATAATCACGGCGCCGACACGACGCGAGTCGAGTGGGCGATCGAACGACAGGGGGATACCACGGCGCGGTGGAGTGTCGCGGACCTGGTGGATCAGCTGACTCGTGGCGGGCCGGCCATCGTGCAGGATGATGCTACCTGGTGCTTTCTGGATGTGACGGATGGTCCAGCTTTTCTGCGGGAGAAAAAACTGAATGTCGGGGGGCAGTCGAGTCTTAGTGCCTGGGCCAGTGGTGATACGCCATCGGTCACGGTGAATTCCTCTGCGGATCCTGTATCGGTTTGGACGACCTTGCCGGGCAAGGCGTTTTTCATGCATCCGGGGCCGCAGAGAGATGTCGCGGTAGCCTGGGTGTGTCCGCGGGATGGTGTTTACCAGGTTCGTGGAACGGTGGCGGATGGACATCCTACTGGCCTTGATGGTGTAACTTTTCGCTTTGAACATTGTTCGTCACCAGAATACGGTCAGGGGCTGATTGCCCTGGGCCAGAGAGCCACTCTCGCAGTTCGCCCGCGTCCGGAGATGCCGGCCTTGCCGGTTGCGTATGCGGTTGCCGAGGGCATGCCGCAGAACGCACGGTTGCACGAGCGGGGGGATCCGGAACAACTGGGGAAAGAAATTCCTCGTCGCTGGCTGACGATCTTTGGTGCCGAACCAGTCTTGCCGGACCAGGGCAGCGGGCGACAGGCCGTTGCCGATTGGGTCGTGTCGCAACCAGTCTTTTCCCGTGTCATGGTCAACCGCCTTTGGCAATGGCATTTTGGACGAGGTCTGGTGTCCACACCCAACGATTTTGGTTCCCGCGGTGGGGCGCCGGTGAACCGAGAACTACTTGACTGGCTAGCAACTCAATTCCGGTTGAACGACTATCGCCTGAAGCCCATGCATCGATTGATCATGCAAACCGCGGTCTATCAACGGAGCAGTGATTCGACGGCGATTCAGCGGGAACGGGATGCCGAAAATCGCTGGCTGGCCCGTTTTTCGCCTCGACGGCTTTCCGCGGAGGAGCTTCGTGACAGCCTGTTGGTGGCCAGTGGTAAAATAGACTTGTCGTTTGGTGAAGCGCATCCCTTCCCACCCACGGCTAGTTGGACGTTCTCGCAGCACGCACCGTTTAACGCAGTTTACGATACCGCGCGCCGTAGCGTCTTCTTGATGGTTCAGCGACAGCGACGGCATCCGTACCTGGCCTTGTTTGACGGTGCCGATCCAAATTCCAGCACACCTGCCAGGCAGACGACCACCGTTCCCACTCAGGCATTGTATTTCCTTAACGATCCGTTCTTTCATGAGCAGTCGGTGTTAACAGCGAAAAGGACCCGTCAACAGGATTCGGCCACCGACCGGATCAGCTGGGTGTTCTGGCGATTGTTGCAGCGTGAACCGCTCGCTAAGGAACGGGCGATCGCCAGGCAATTCCTGGATGCCTATCCTGGGTCCGAGGACGAGAGATGGGCAGCGTACGCCCGCGTGCTGATGGCTTCGAATGAATTTATCTACGTGGATTGAACTAGCCAGTAATGAAAAAACAAGTACCCATTGGCCGTCGTTCGCTGCTTCGTTCCGCGGCAGCCAGTTCCCTGATATTTCCTGGGATCATGGAACAGCTATTTGCGCAGTCGGCGGATCGAGGAGCTCCTCAGGGGCCTCATTTTCCGGCAGCAGCCAAGAACGTGATCTTCCTTTTTATGACAGGCGGTGTGTCCCACGTTGATACGTTTGATCCGAAGCCAGCTCTCTACCGGGACCATGGCAAGGAGATCAAGGCGGATCACCCGGAGATCAAGGATAGACCGGGTTACGAACGCATTTTCCTCAAACATCCCCAGTGGAAGTTTTCCCCGCATGGCGAATGTGGCACTCAGGTCAGCACACTTTTTCCTCATGTGGCAAGCTGCGTGGATGATATCGCGATCATACGTTCCATGCATACATCTCATTCCAATCACTACAACGCGACCCTGGGTATGCATACCGGGTCGTTCGCATTCTCTCGGCCCAGTATCGGGTCCTGGGTCACTTATGGTTTGGGGACGGAGAATCGTAACCTGCCGGGTTTTGTGGTAATTGCGCCACAACAGACGTATGCGGGAACCCAGGTTTATTCCAATGATTTTTTGCCAGCGGCTCACCAGGGCACCCTGGTGGTACCGGGTGCCGTACCGATTGCGAATGTAAAGCCTCGCGTAGCGCCCGGGCGTCAGGAAATTGAACTGGCAGCCCTGCAGTCGATGAACCAGATTCATCGTGAGGCACGTACGGCCGACGAGGCATTGGTGGCCCGTATCCGTTCTTTCGAAACGGCATTTGGAATGCAGCGGGCTGTCCCGGAAGCGTTTAACTTCTCCCAGGAGACGCGAGCCATACTGGACAGCTACGCCATCGCGCCCGGGAAAACGCAGGGCTTTGGCTGGCAATGCCTGGCAGCGCGGCGGTTGATCGAGCGGGGCGTCCGATTTGTGGAACTAATTGATACGGGCTCCTCCGGGAACTGGGATGCCCATGGTGACATGATGTCTCACGTGGGATTGGCCAGGAACGTAGATCAGCCGATTGCTGCATTATTGAAGGACCTCAAGCAACGTGGATTGCTGGACGAGACCCTGGTGGTCTGGACAACGGAGTTTGGCCGGACGCCTTTCAATAACACGGCAGATGCCAAGGGGCGTGAACACCACCCCTGGGCTTTTACCTCGTGGCTGGCAGGTGCCGGGGTGAAGCCGGGGATTGTACACGGGGCCACGGATGAACATGGACTCCGAGCCGTGGAGAATCCTGTGCATGTACACGATTTCCATGCTACGATCCTCCACTTGATGGGTTTTGATCACGAACGCCTTACCTTCCGGCATACCGGTCGAGACTACCGTCTTACAGATGTTGAGGGAGACGTGGTTCGGCAAGTTCTCGCGTGATCGAGTTGTTTAACGTTGTGGCTTCGTTGCGTCATAATTGACTATTCCAGTCCCCTTTTCCGGGAAGGGTATCGTGATTCGACAAATTACCCGACGCCTGATCGTCACCAGCATGACGCTTGATCCAGCAGGCGAGTGACTCGTTGGGCGTGGACAGCATCGCTGACTGCCAAGGCGACCTGGCAAGGGGTGCAATCCGGTTCAGATAAGTCTCATCAGACCCTGGCGGGTGTTTCAGGTGCTTGGCCGAGATAGCCAACAGGCTATTTTTTCAGCGTCATCGGCTTGGAAGATTTAAGCGTTCGTGCCTCACGTTGCTCGCTACCTGGCTTGTCGTCGTTTCCCAGCGTCCTCTCGGCGTTTTGTATGAGTTCGCCGATTCGTTGAATGACATCCGGGTTCGCAGCAGTAACATCCGTTTTCTCCTGCAGATCGCTTTTCAGATTAACGAGCTTGCCTGGGCGACCAGGGCCGGTTTGATCTGCGCTCGTCCAGTTGGGATGGGTTGCTTTCAGTGGCAGATGATACTTCCAATCACCGAAGCGTATCGCCTGCAGTTGTCGTCGACGATAGTAATACAGGGCTTCGTATTGTGATTGGACGCCTTCCTGCCCAAACAACATTCCGGACATATCGAAGCCGTCAAGTTTCTTCGGAGGTAGCGGGGCGCCGGTCAGGGAACAGAATGTCGGAAGAAGGTCCATCGTCGTGGCAAGTTCACGGCAGGTCGATCCTGCTGCAATGCGACCAGGCCACCGCGCGATCATCGGCACTCGCATCCCCCCCTCCATTGTCGAGCCTTTGGCACCGGAAAGTGGTTGATTGGATCCGCCATTGCGACCGTTGGATCCGTTGTCAGATGTAAAGATCACCAGGGTGTTTTCAGTAAGCTCAAGTCGGTCCAGACAGTCGAGAATCTGCCCGGTTGACCAGTCAATCTCTTCAATGGCATCACCATACCGTCCGTTAGCGCTCTTTCCCTGAAAGTCAGGTGACGCGAATAAGGGAAGATGAGGAAATGTATGCGGAAGATAGACGAAGAATGGCGTTGCCTGGTTGTTTTCAATGAACGAGATGACCTGCTCGGTGTAGCGTCTGGTGAGTGTTGTCTGATCCGCAGGAGCTTCGATCACGGCAACCTGTTTCACCAGAGGTAGTGGCGGATCGCCACGCCTGGCTGATTGCATATCATTCGAATAGGGTATGCCGAAATAATAATCAAAGCCATGCTCGGTCGGCAGGTGCTGCGGTTGGTCGCCTAAGTGCCACTTTCCCACACAGGCCGTTACATAGCCCTGCGACTTGAGAACTTCGGCGACGGTGCGTTCTTTCGGGTTCAGTCCACGGCGACTGCGGGGTATCAGTACCCAATGGCCCGTAAAATCTTCGTGCATTCCAACACGTCGAGGATAGCAACCCGTCATTAAACTGGCGCGAGATGGCGTGCAAACCGGGCTTGACGAACAAAAGTCAGTGAACATCATCCCGTCACGGGACAGTTGATCGACATGGGGCGTTCTGTTCTTCGTTGAACCATAGCAACCCAGATCGCCATACCCCAGGTCGTCGCAGAAGATAACGATGATGTTAGGACCGCTGGCGTCGGCCGCTGGTAATGCAGCAGTTAATAGCAGCAAAGCAAGGGGGATGGCAAGTTTCATATTATGCTCGAGTTGTCATTATTCTGTTGATGCGCAAAGGTGATGATGGTTGTAGGAACGAAACCCAAAACGCCTCGGATTCTCTCCTCCCCTAACAATATATTCCAATCTCATGGTCGGTGGTTAAGGATTCCAATAGCGGCGATCCCCATGACTAGCTCACGAATCCGGTTAGACGGGACCAGCCACAAAAAAAGGACTCACAACAGCCTGACCAACCCAACGTCGGCCTCAACGACCCATGCTTTTGATTTATAATGATGGTGTCGACCCGGTCCGTAGACTTGTTGGCTGGATTTTGACATTCCATTAAAAACTGTAAGCATGAAAAATCTCCCCCACCTGAATCGACGACACTTTCTTCAAGGCGTCGGCGTTGCACTCTTCTTGCCGGTCTTTGAGAGTTTGGCTGCCCGGTCTTCAAAAACTACCAGTTCGCCACGGAGACTGGTTTGTGTTTGAAACCACCTCGGGTTTTACCCGGGCAACTTTTTTCCAAAAACAGAGGGCAAGGATTATGAAAACAGCTCCACGCTCAAACCGCTTGATCAACACCGCGATGATCTCAGTGTCTTTTCACATTTGGATCACCAGCTCAACGGTGGCCATAAAGCGGTTCAGGGATTCCTGAGCAGCATTAGAAAAGAGGAGGCGGCCGGTTTCCCGGAAAAGAAAACTCATGCGCCAATTACAAATTGGCTTCGGGGGAAATTCCACAACCGAAAGCCTCAGGGGAATGTCGGAATTCACGAGGTCCCCGTTTGAAACTGATTTATACTAACCCCTCAGTATTGATTCTCGATCAGGAGCAGACGATGAACAGATGCATTTCTCCCCTCATCCAGGCCCTCTTCACCAGCATCCTGCTGCTGGTGGCTTCAGTGCCGCTTTCCGCCGGTGAACCCGCCCAGCCAGCCGCGTTTGAACACGCCGGGATTGTCAGGACGTGGAAGGCCTACCGGCACAAGCTCAGCTTCGGAAAAGGCCAGACCCTGGCACTCGTGGATGATGGCTGCACGCTGTCGATGCCCGAATGGTCCCAGTCCGATGGTGATCAGCCCAAGGTGCTGGTGACTTACGACAGTGTCGATGGCGATGATGATCCGAAACACGAGGGCAAGGGGTACCACGGGTCGACCATCGGTATTCCCTCGTCGGTCAACCACGATGGGAAATGGGGGGTGGCCTATAACAACCAGGTGGCAGTGGTCCGGGCACTGGAGTGCTGTCACTGCACGATCGAGGATGCCGGGACACTGGCCGCAGGGCTCGAGTGGGTGATCGAGAACCATCGCAGGTACCGGATTACCACGGTGAACCTGGCGCCGGTGGACGACAAGGCGCACGAAAAACCGGTCGCCACGGCGATTGATCAGAAGCTGGCACGGCTCCGCCAGCTGGGGATCTGGGTCAGTGCGCCGACCGGTAATCATAACTTCACCACCGGCATCTCCTGGCCGGCCAGCCAGCCCGCATGCTTTGCCATCGGCGCGGTGAAACAGGGGAAGGATGAGGTCTACCTTGACCGGCAGGCCAAGGTGGACCTGGTGGTTCCGGCCGGAGCCACCTCGTCCTCCAATGCGATCGCCTGCGGAGCGGCCATCGTACTGCGCGAGGCAATCGAGACGACAGGTTATGACTGGAAAAAGGATGGTCCGAACCTTCCCGCCTCGATGCTGGCGATCATGCAGAGGACCGGCGTGAAAGTCGAAGATCCGGCGACGAATCGGAGTTACCAGCGACTTGACCTGCGGGCGGCTGTGGACCACGTCTTTGCGGGAGCTCAGCAGGTCACGACGACTCGATTTTCCGAGCACCTGATTGCGGACAAGTACACCTACGCGTATGGAATCGGTGCTGCTGACCTGGACCAGGATGGGGACCTGGACCTGACCAGTGCGGATGCAACCACCAATAACATGCTCTACCTGCTGGAAAATGATGGAAAGGGAGTATTCAAGAAACACCTGATCCAGAAGGACGATCCCGAGCGACTCGAGCGGCACATGATCGACGATGTCGACGGTGACGGTGACCTCGACGTGGTGATGGTGAAAAACCTCAACGGGCACCTGGTCTGGTTTGAGAACAGTGGCACGCCCACCGACGGCATGCTCTGGAAACGCCACCTGATTACCACCGACCTTCCCGGGGCTTACGATGTTGCAACGGCAGATTTTGACGGCGACGGGGACCTGGACGTGGCCGCCTCGAGCTGGCGACTGGGAAACCAGTTTGCCTGGTTTGAAAATGACGGTACACCGGCCCAGGGGAAATGGGTAAAGCACATGATCGAGAAGGATGTCGCGGAAACCCGCACCATGCGGGCGGCCGATTTTGACGGGGACGGGGATATCGACCTGCTGGGAACCGCTCGCAAGTCCGACGAGGTGAGCTGGTTTGAAAACCGGGCCGCCGCCAGCGGCGCCGAACCCGCCGCGGGGCCAGTGACCTGGGTAAAGCACGTGATTGATGATACCTCCAGGTGTCCTGCGCACGGGAACCCTGTCGATATGGACGGGGACGGGGACCTGGACGTTGTGATGGCACTGGGATTTTATTACCGACCGGGGTCGAAGGACCCTGCTGCCTCGGAGAAGCCGGAAGATAACCAGGTGGTCTGGTATGAGAATAATGGCCGTCCGGCCGAGGGGCCATGGAAGAAGCACATCATTGGCCCACGCTTTGACGATGCCTTCGAGGCGGTGGCGGGGGACCTGGACGGGGACGGCGATATCGACGTCGCCGCGACCTCCTGGCGGAACCCTGGCCGACTGGCCTGGTTCGAAAATCCGGGTGATCCACGAGGCGAATGGAGACGCCATCTGTTGAAGAACAACTGGCGGAGTGCCAACCAGCTGATCCTTGCCGATCTGAACGGCGATGGTCGGCTGGATATTGTCGTCTGTGCGGAACGCGGGAGCCTGGAACTGCGCTGGTGGCGGAACGAGGGACAAGGCGCCAGGTAACGTATTGGTAGCGTGGCACCCGATTTACCACGAGCTCTTTCAAGGAATATCCAGGGCGTTGTGCGATATTGCGTTGGAAGACGATGTTCTAGAAAACAGGGCTGGTTCTTCGGAGGAATAGCATTTTATGGTCCGTGCTTTACTAGTCGCTGTGCTGACGGTTATCTGCTGGGCTCCTGGAGTCGGGGCAGAGGAACCGGCGAAGCACGCCCAGTGGCGGCTTGTCGCGGAACAAGTCAATGGTAAGTCACATCGCGCCGAGGATGAGTACGGGTACGAACCATGGCGATTTCTGCGGACGACCAGCAGCGAGGGTCCTGTCGCCGCGCGGAGATGGATCCGCGATGGTAAATATGTGCCGCTTGATCATTCCAGTGAGCGTTTATTTAACCAGCCCATTTTAGGATCCATTTACCAGGTTGATCCGACCTGGAAGGCACCCTTTGTGGGGGGGGTCACGGCAACACATACGGCTGACGTCACCTGGAAGAAAGGGGAGGTCCTGGTCACTCCCGGACCGGAGCATGCTGCTATTCTTGCCTGGCAAAGCCCGGTCAGCGGCGTCCTAGCGATAAGGGGCACGGTTGATAATCGGCAGACATGCTGTGGCGTGAATTCGCAAGTCAACTGGTACGTGGAACGGGGCAGCAGTCCGGATGTTGTCAACGGTTTCAAGCCGGTCACCCTGGCACAGGGAATTTCCGACGACAGGGTAAAGCAGGGAGTTTCCCGGTTCGACGTTCTTGACCTGGAAATATCGGTAGGTGACTACATCTATATTGTTGTCGACGCCCGGGCGGATGGGACGGCAACGCCGCACCATGGGGATGCGACGGCGGTCGATGTACTGCTAACCGTTTCTGGTGCCACGCTTCCACCCCCACCGACATTCAAGCAGGATGTCCTGCCCGTGCTGGCCAGCAACTGTCTCGAATGTCACGGGGGCGATGTCCGTGAGGCCGACCTGGATCTTCGAACCGTCAGCGGGATGATCTTTGGTGGCGAGAGTGGTTCGGTGCTGACACCAGGGAAACTCGAGACGAGTTACCTCTGGACAATGATCCAATCAGGCCAGATGCCACCGCAGGAGGCTGGTACGCTGTCCGCCGCGGAGAAGGGAGTGATCCGTCGCTGGATTTCCGGGGGCGCGGCTACCGATGAGGACCTTACAAAGGCACGAGTCCGGGAATTTGTCAGTGCCGAGGACCGGGAATACTGGGCATTCCAGCCCCCCCGGCAGCCCCCCTTGCCGGCCATCCGGAACCCTGGCCTGGCGACCTCGCCGATCGATTATTTTTTGCTGAAACGGCTCGAGGAGAAGGGGCTGACGTATTCAGCGACTGCTTCCAGGGAGACACTCGTGCGGCGTCTTGCCTTCGACCTGACTGGGCTTCCGCCAACAACCCGGCAGGTGGACGCATTTCTCGAAGACACGTCCCCCGGCGCCTATGAAAAGCTGGTTGACCGGCTTCTTGCCTCCCCCCGGTACGGAGAACGGTGGGGACGGCACTGGATGGACACGGTCGGTTATGTTGACGTCCGGCTTTACGACGGGGATGCAACAACCCTTTACCCGAACGAGGGGATCTGGCGATACCGGGATTACATTATTCGTTCCTTCAATGCCGACAAGCGGTACGACCAGTTTCTCCAAGAACAGCTGGCAGGGGACGAGATGGTCAACTGGCGAGATGCCAGCGAGTGGACCCCGGAGATCATGGAAAAGCTTGTTGCCACGGGGTACCTCAGGAGCATTGAGGATCATACCTCGGAAGCGCAATACGGTATCGAGCGGCGGTACGAGGTGCTGTTCGACATGATGACGATGGTTTCCACGAGCATGCTGGGGCTGACGTTTGAGTGCACACGCTGCCACAACCACAAGTACGATCCAATCACGCAACGTGATTACTACCGGTTGATGTCTTTTTTCGAGTCCTCCTACAACCCCCACGCGTGGCTCCGGCCACAGGAACGGTGGATTCCTGACGTCGGCCCTGTCGCTCGTGCGGACATTGACCGCCACAATGCGGAAGTGGATGGAAAGGTGAATAACCTGCAGTCGAGGATCAAGGAACTCGAAAAGGACGGTGACGAGGCAGGCCAGGTTTCAGCGATCAAGAAAACCGTTACCGATCTGAATGGATCGAAACGGTCTTACGGCAAGATCCAGGCATTGTTCGATGTCCCCAATCCTCCAGTGACGCATGTCTTTCGCCGCGGGGACTGCTTCAAACGCGGGCTCCCTGTGACCCCTG
>CAUZOB010000107.1:0-16864 GCA_963581185.1 Planctomycetota bacterium
GTGATATCCACTCGGACCGGATGACGGCCGGTCAAGATGCTGGCCCGCGTGGGCGAGCAGACCGGGCAGGCGGCATAGCCATTGGTCAGCCGCATGCCACTGGCGGCCAATTGATCAATATGGGGAGTCTCGTGAAATGTACTGCCATAGCAACTGAGATCTGCCCAGCCGAGATCATCGACGAGGAAGAAGACAAAGTTGGTCTGGTCTGCTGCCCGGGACTGGCTGGCTGACAGCAGTAGGATCCCGGCAAGCACGCACGCGGAAACTCTATGTGGATTTTTCATGCCGCTGATTGTAGCGTACCCGATGCCAACGGGCGGCTTACTGTTCGCCGCGTGCAGCAGTGGGCATAGATCTTGCGATTTACCGCAGAGGCCGCAGTGACAAGTACAGGTTGCATCGTGGCTCAGCGTTCTTGATGTGCTCCACCGCACTGGCCCATGGTACCGGCCCCGGCATAGCGATACTCAGTATCCTCGTCCTGCTGTTCACCGAGGAAACGCCACTCCAGTCCCAGCTTGTCGGGCGTGACAAACTTGACCTTGAAAGCAACATTGAATTGCTGGTTCAAGTAGCGCCCCTCATGAATATAGACATGACCATCTTTTGGCAGCAGGCCAAAGCGACACCACGACTGCTGGGGGATTTTTTTTGCGTCCGCAAGCTTCACCTTCTCCAGGTCTCCTTCACCCAGGTCAGCAATCCCGCCCTGCAAACCGGCGTGGGGATTGATATGCAACTGGCCGCAACCGTTAAAGACAAGGTCCACGTTGTTACGGTGCAGCCCAAGCTCCTGAGTCTGGTGACGAAAGCTGTAGGCCGAGGTTCGGTAGGCGCCATTGTCTTTCCGCCGGGTGAGAACAACCTTCTGATAGTTCTTGCTCGGTGCCAACGATTTCGGCGGCGATTTCTTGTCGGCTACAGGCTGCCCTGTCAGAGGTATGGCGAACCAGGCGACAAGTAAAAACAGGCAACAGGCTCGTTTCATTGCACTCTTCCATTCCAGGTCCATGCCACAGTTTCAGCACACTCTGACAGAGCACTTGTCATCCTAATCAATCGGCAGGAAAGTCTCCAACTGGCCAGTCACCGCTTACTTGACTGCGGCCCGGCAGCGGTCCATAGTGCCAGCATCTTTCCGCCGGTGATACCGTGACAATCTCTCGAAAAGTTCATTCTGTGGACAGGACATTGACCATGCTTTCAGCACGTTTTCGCAGCCAGGCAACAGGGTTACTGCTGGTCCTGGCAACCTGCTTCTGCTCGCCAGTTTCCGCTCAAAAGTCCGTCTTCATGGCCGGTGCTTATGCGATCGACATCACTCCGACGGAATTTCCAGTCGACTCCGCCGGCAGCATGGGGCCACGCAAGGCCGAAGCGGCACATGATCCGTTGTTTGCCCGCTGCCTCGTGGTCAGCGATCGCATCACAACGATTGCGATTGTCATCTGTGACAGTTGCATGATGCCCCGCGAGCTGCTCGATGAGGCCAAGGCAATGGCCAGCAAGCAGACCGGCATACCGACCACGAACATCCTCTGCAGTGCCACACACACCCATACCGCTGTCACCGTAACTCCGACTTTTCAGAGCGTGGCTGAAGTAGGTTACAGCCGCTTCCTTGCCAACAAGATCGCCGAGGGGATAGCACGCGCCCATAAGAATCTGGCTCCTGCCCAAGTCGGCTGGGCCGTTGGAAACAACCCCCGCCAGGTCTTCAATCGCCGCTGGCACATGCGCGCCGGATTTCCGCTCACGGACCCCTTCGACAAGAACACCGATAAGGTGCGAATGAATCCTCCGAGTGCCAACAGCAAGCTGCTCAAGCCTGCCGGTCCAATCGATCCTGAGATTCCCGTCCTCTCCCTCCGCTCACTGGATGGAACTCCGATTGCCCTGTTGGCCAACTATTCCCTGCACTATGTCGGCGGCATCCCGTCCGGGGCACTTTCGGGAGATTACTTCGGCGAGTTCGCTCGTCAGATCGCCCGACTGACTGAAGCCCCCGATAGCTTTGTGGGCATGATGTCCAACGGCACGAGTGCCGACATCAACAATATCGACTTCTTCGAAGGCAGACCGGGCCGACAGCCATTCGAACAGATCCGTTACGTGGCGGCCGATGTCGCCAGTTCCACCCTGGCAGCATACAAGCGGGTTGAGTACCGGGATCACGCGAGTATCAAGATGGCAGAAACAGAAGTCGAACTTGGCGTTCGCCGGCCCAACAAGCAGGAGCTGGCTCGAGCCCGGGCAATTATCGAGGAAGCGGGGGAAGGACCGTACAGTGAGCGGCGGGCCATTTACGCCCTCGAGTCGATCCATTTGGCCGAGTACCCCGCCACGGTAAAAGTCAAATTGCAGGCCATCCGCATCGGTGGGCTGGGCATCGTCAGCAGCCCCTGCGAGACGTTCGTGGAAACAGGATTGGCGATCAAACGCCAGAGCCCGCTGAAGCCAACCTTCACGATCGAGCTAGCCAATGGCTACAACGGTTACCTGCCAACTCCTGAACAGCACGCACTGGGTGGCTATGAGACCTGGCGGGCCAAGTCGAGTTACCTGGCACGAGACGCGGAGCCAAAGGTCCGCGCCGCCTTACTTGAGTTGCTCGAACAGGTTGCCCGCTAGCCGAACCGGCTTGATGGAGTGGGCAGCAACTACCGACCGGTAAAGGCGGCTGGCCGTTTTTCCAGGAAGTGAGCGACACCTTCCTGGAAATCCTGGCACTGAAAGCTCTCGATCATCTCGTCGTTTGCGACGTCGGTCGCTTCGCCAAGCGACTGGAAAAGCGCCTCGTAGACCTGCCTCTTCATGACCCTGAGCGAGCGTGGCGAAACCGATGTGGCCAACTGCCGGGCGTAGGCGGTGACCTCCTCGAGCAGCTGATCGTGCGGAATCACACGGGAAACGAGCCCCAGTGAGAGAGCTTCCGAGGCATCGATCAAGCGAGCTGAGTAGAGCAGGTCAAAGGCTCCGCTGATACCAATCAAACGCGGCAACATCCAGCTCACGCCGTGCTCGGCAATCAAGCCTCGCTGGGAAAAGGCGGTCCCAAAACGCGCCTTATCCGAGGCGAAACGAATGTCACAATAGAGCGGCAACACGAACCCCAGTCCAACGGCCGCTCCATTGATTGCCCCCAGGATCGGCTTGGAAATTGCCGGAAAATAGCTGTAAGTCTTCTGAAAGCCCTCGGCCACACCGTCGCGAGGTTTGGCTGGAACGATTTTCTCTTGTGCCTCTTGCATGTCTACTGTTGACCAGTCCACTTGCCCGACCTCTTCCAGCAATTCCATGTCGGCTCCGGCGCAGAAACCGCGTCCCGCCCCAGTCAGGATGATCACGCGCACACCCTCGTCTTCCTCCGCCCGCTCCATGGCAGCCCGTAATTCGTCCTCCAGTTCACGGGTAATCGCATTCAACCGCTCCGGACGGTTCAGCGTGATCGTGGCAATCTGTTCGTCAACGTCATAGAGCACAGTGGATTCAGACATTGGCTGATCTCATCAAAAGTGGCTGAAAAGGCGTGATTTCTGCAAAGCATCATAGCAGCTGAAGGTTGCAGCCCGAATCAGATGGGCATGAGAGCCAGCCCCTGGCGAATCAGGGCTGGTAGAGAGTGCCTTGCCAGCAGCACAGATCAGCTCAATTCGTTACGATTGGCGGGATGTTCCTTACTCGCATCTGGTCATTGCTAGGCGACAACCGACGACTGATTGTCTGGTCCGTAATGTTCGGACTGGTCTTTACAGCCCTGGGAATCCTCCCGCCGCTGCTGGTCCGGCAGATGATTCTCTGGCTGGAAGCAGACGCCGTCAACGGTGGCTTCCTGATCCTGGGTGCGGTGCTGGCGGGTATCTACCTGTTACGCGGGCTGGCCCGCTACATGTACGGCCTGACTTCACACATCGCGGCTTACCGGACGCTGCACCAGCTGACCAACCGGGTCTACCGCCACCTGCAGCGACTCTCCCCGTCGTTTTTCAACAAGCACCATTCCGGCAACCTGGTTGCACGCTCGGTCGGTGATGTGGAGTCGATTGAGGACTTTATCGCCCATGGCATTCCCGAATCGGTGCTGGCCCTGGTGATTCCGGTCACGATGAGTATCGTGTTGCTGGTTATCAACTGGCAGCTGGCCGTGATCGCCTTGATACCGCTGCCAATCGTGGCGCTGCTGACCTACATCATCCAGAAGAAGACGCGCAATCATTGGCGGGGCGTCCGCTCCCGGTTTGCCCAAGTTTCTGCTCGCATGAATGACTTGATTGCCGGATCGCAGCTTCTGCAATCCTTCTGTCGCGAGCAGATGGCAGCCGAGCAACTGGAAGAACAGAGCCGCGACTATCGCGACCACATCATCTACGCCAACCGCTGGTCCCTGGTTCCAGCTGGAGTGGTTGAGGTTTTCAGCGGAGCTGGACTGGTGCTGGTGATGTGTGCCGGGGTCTGGATGGTCAATAGTTCCGGCGGTCCTCAGCTTGAAGTGGAAGTTGCCGACCTGGTTGTCTTCCTGATGTACCTGGGCCAGATCTTCCTGCCATTCCTGCGGCTGGCCAACATGACCGACAGCATCCAGAAAGCTCGGGCCAGTTGTGAGCGGGTTTTCGAGTTACTTGAGATTGAAACGGATATCGAGGATAGCCCCGACGCAGCGGTCCCTGACGAGCGGCGCTTCGATATCGAGTTTTCGGACGTCGACTTTTACTATCGCCAGAGCGAGCCGGTACTGGGCGGCGCCTCATTTGAGGTCGCGGAGGGCGAGACGGTTGCGCTGGTCGGGGAGACCGGTGTGGGCAAGTCGACCGCCTGTCATCTGCTGGTACGTTTCTACGATGTGATTGGCGGCAGAGTCAGCATTGGCGGCAGGGATGTGAGACAGTTGCCACTGGCTTATCTGCGAGATCAGATCGCACTGGTATCCCAGGACGTGTTTCTCTTGCAGGGGACGATTCGAGAAAACCTGCTGATCGGCAACCCGGATGCAAGTGACGAGGAGCTACAATCGGCCGCTCGTGCTGCCGAGGCAGAGCGATTCATCCAGTCATTCCCCGACGGTTATGACACGCTGGTCGGAGAACGGGGCGTACGGCTCTCGGGTGGCCAGAAGCAGCGGATTGGCATTGCCCGGGCCCTGCTCAAGGACGCCCCCATCCTGGTATTGGATGAAGCGACCAGTGCGGTCGACAACGAAACCGAATCCTTGATCAAGGACGCGATTCTGCGGGCAGCGGAGGGACGGACTGTACTGATCATTGCTCACCGACCCTCGACCATTATGGCCGCCGACCGCGTCGTGGTGCTCGAGCAGGGGCGGGTGGCGGAAACTGGCAGCTATGACGAGTTGATCCAGGCCAACGGCATATTTGCACGACTCTCTCAGGCGGACCCGCTGGAGCTCCATTGACAGGCCCGGCGATCGGACTTCATTCACGAGGCTGCACGGTCGAGTGCCTTCCGTGTTCGTTCGCCATACTCCTCCAGAGTCATCCGGTTGGCGCTATACAGGCGGGCCAGCCAGTAGAGTTTCAACTTGAGCGCTTTTGACCTGTTAACGAGCGTGCCAGTTTCCGCAATATGGCCAAAGATGAATGCCATAATCAGAAAAACGAATATGAATCCGGGTTCTGAAAAACTCAATATCCAGAACGCCACACCGAAAACCAGGCACAACACGCTGACGACTTTAGCCAGGAAGCGAAAGACTGGTCTCGCTCCTTTCGTCCCCGATGAAATTGTTGATCGTTCAGTCATTGCCTCAGTCCCTCCATGTGAAAATCGCTTTCAATAAATGGCGGTCAGAGTCGAAGCCCCTTAAATCTGAATTCGATCGGCCTCTCGCCGGTCGAAGCGGTATTGTTCGAGCCACTCATGCGTCTGCTGACCAAACCTATCGAGCGTCATACGGTCGTTAACATACAAGTCAGCCAGCAGATGGAGTCGCATTCGCAGGTCCGTGTCCTGCGTAACAAACCTGCCCCCTTCCGCAAGAAAGAGAAAAAGTCCCGCGCAGAAAAACCATTCAGCAGACTCATGGCCTAGGCCGTTCTGGACCCATGAACCAATAGCGGCGCTGACTGCTAGGGCGCACGTGAAATAAGCCCAAAAGCGAAACAGGGAACGGGGTTTTTGCCAGCTCAGCGAAGCTGCACCGTGGAGCGCCTTTCGTATCCGTTCACCGAACTCCGCCAGCGTCATTCGATCGTTAACATACAGCTGGGCCAACCGATGGAGCCGCGTGGATAGCTTCATGGTGCTGTTACCAAACGTGACGCCTCCAGCAATAAAGGCTATATGACCGAAAAGTATCCCAATGAAAAACAAGATGGAGTTGAGTCCGCGATCTGCAAAATTCCAGATCCAGGAAGTCACTACAAAGCCCAGGCAAGACAGGGCCATAACCGAAGCCAGGAAGCGAAGTACCGGTCGCACCTCTTTGGTTGCCAATTCAATTTTCGAACATTCAGTCATTGTCTCAGTTCCTCCATGTGAAAATCGCTTTCAATAAATGGCGGTCAGAGTCGCAATCCCACAAACTTGAACTCGATCGGGTCCTCGTCCGTTGTGGCCGTTAATCGGACGGTCAGCGAGAGTGGGAATATATCGCTGATCTGGTCACCTTCATTGACGAGCTGATAGTGCTCGATCATTGTCGTTGGCCCAATATTGAAGTCGGGGACGTCCTTTTGCCAACAACTCCGTCCACTGGTGAATTTATGGGAGGTCCAATTCGACGTGAATTCAGGATAGTCGACAAGCAGCTGCTTATTCCCGCACGTTCCCTTGATGGAGACCAGAACACGGATAACTCCCTTCGTCTCCCGTACAAGGCGGATGACGTCATCCCGCGAATCTTCCCCTCTATCGGCGAGGATTTCTGATTCAAGGAACTCAGGCACGTTGTAGATGCGTTCAAACACGATCTTGTCCACACGTACCGTGATGCCCTGTCGGGTCTGCTCACGCCGCGGCAGGTTGTCCATGATCTCCTGGATGGACTCTCGTTGCATCGCTACCGGCGTCAGATCCAACGCTTCCTCTGCCACGGTATGATCAGGTTCGCGCTGAAGTATCTCTTCAGGCGAGATTGTTGACTGGGGATTCTGGTAAAGCAGAAACAGCAGGGCGAAATACAATGCCAGGCCGCTGGAAAGAAAACGCCAGTCTGTGAGAATCTTCATCGGTTTGTTCCATTTCATCTGTTTGACAGGAATGTGTCCGCTTGCCTAACAGAACGACGTTTGACAAAGATACGGACATGAAACACGAAGAACTTTTGACAGTCCTTTTAGCAACCAGGCTACCGCGGGGCTGTTTTGACATGGCCAGAAGCTCATTGTCTAATGGGGCTATCTGACGTGCTTTTACTGACTTCACATCCCTCGTTCCATTGGGATTTTCAGCAATGGTGTGATGGAACAATGCAGACGCAGCTGTGCTCGAGGACACTGATAGCATGACCGTGAGTGAATCCTCGGATCCGACTGATTTTCAGCAGCTCATCGGGCGAGTTCGTCAGGGAGATGCCGAGGCCGCTGAGCAGCTGGTACGGTCCTGTGAATCCGAATTGCGGATCATGGCCCGGGTCCGATTGACGGACCCCAAGCTGCGCCGTGAGATTGATTCGATGGACATCTGTCAGTCGATACTGGGCAATTTTTTTGTCCGTGCAGCGTCGGGCCAATTTGAATTGGATTCCAACGAACAGCTGTTACGGCTGCTATCTCGCATGGTCCGCAACAAGGTGATCGATCATGGCCGCCGCATTCGACGAGACCGTCGCGATGTCCGCCGCCAGGTATCCACCAGCGCAGACGAAATACCATTGGCAGACGGTGCTCGCAATCCGGATTCGATCGTGGCCAACCGTGAGTTACTGGGGCGCACAATGGATTTACTGTCTGACGATGACCGCAAGATCGTCGAACAGCGAACAGCTGGCTGCGACTGGTCGGAGATTGCTGAGCAGATGAACAGCACGGCGGATGCCGTCCGCAAGCGTTTTTCACGGGCCCTCGACAGGGCTGTTGAACACCTCGGAATGGATAAACTGAACGATGACTGAATCAACTGAGTTTTCGATCGGCAGCGGACTGGCCGAAGCCCGTGCAAGGCAGCTTCAACAGTGGTCGGGCGGTGAGCAGATTACTGTCGAGGAGTTGCTGCAGGAATTCCCCCAGCTGGCAAGCGATCACGACAGCATCCTGGAATTGCTGTATGCGGAATACTGTTTAAGGCTGGATCGAAACGAACCGACCGAGCCCGACGAGTACTTTGATCGATTTCCACAACTGGCCGACAGGCTAAGAGTCATCTTCCAGATGCACCAGGCGATGGACGACGCCACGGCAAGTCCCACGTCGGTCTGGAACCTGGATGATACCCAGAGGATCCAGCTTGCTCTCCGACAGAACAAAGATGGTGGTGACGACACGCCGACTTTTGCGGCAGGCATAACGAGCTTCCTGCCCTTGCAAGCGGCCATGACACTGGAACTGGACGACTATGAGTTGACCGACGTCATCGGGCACGGGGGCATGGGTATTGTCTACAAGGCAAAACAGACATCGGCGAACCGGATGGTGGCAGTCAAGATGATTCGTTCCGCCCAATTAGCTTCTAAAGATGAACTCCGACGATTTCAAAGGGAAATCGAGGCTGCCGCCGGCCTGGACCATCCCAACATCGTCCCGATCTACCAGGTCGGTGAGGCAAACGGACAACCTTATTTTTCCATGGCTCTTGTAAATGGCCCCACGCTGGCCAGCCGGGCGTCCGTCAGCCCCCTGGAGACGGATGAAGCCGTTTCGATCGTCCGGGATGCGTCCAATGCGATCCATTATGCCCATGAAAAAGGCATCATCCACCGCGACCTCAAACCAGCCAATTTAATGCTGACCCACAAGGGTGAGCTGAAGATCACGGACTTTGGCCTCGCCAAGCATGTTGACCGCGAGGAAGACCACACAGCAACAGGCAGCGTGCTGGGTACCCCCAGCTATATGGCACCCGAACAAGCCTCCGGAGAAAATAACAGAATCGGCGCCGCCACGGACGTTTACTCCCTTGGCGCCATTCTCTATTTTCTGCTCACTGGTCGACCACCGTTTCAGTCCGCCAACGTTATCGACACCATCCTCCAGGTCCTTAACGATGAACCGGTATCGGTCCGCCAGCTGAACCCGACCATTCCTCGTGACCTGGAAACCGTTGTTCTCAAATGTCTGCACAAGGACCCTGCCAAAAGATACGATACCGCCGAGCAACTGTCCCAGGAACTGGACCGTGTACTGAACCATGTGCCGGTCCTGGCTCGACCTGTTTCGACAACAGAACGCGCCTGGCGCTGGTGTCGCCGGAATCGTACGACCGCAACCTTGATCACCACTTCCACGGTGCTGCTGTTAGCCTTGCTGGTCATATCAGCCATTGACTACTCACGCCAGATCGACCTGAAGAACCAGGCAAATCAAAGCAGAATTACCGCCGAGGTGAACGAGGCACGTGTTACGGGTGAAAAAGAAAGAGCCGATAGCAATGCTATTCAAGCTCGTGCAAATTCCAAATTGGCTCAACAGCAGCGGGAATTGGCCGAGCAGAGGCTTTATGTTGTCTCCATGACACAGGCTCACGCTGCCTGGAACTCCGCAAACATTCGCCGCCAGCAGGAACTCCTCAACCGTTATCTACCAGCAGCCGGAGAACCTGACCGACGCCTCTTTGAGTGGCACTATCTGCTCCGCCTTGGGAAGGGTTACTCGATGCAGATTCCCTTTGCCGGACCCACCTGGGACGCCTGTTACAGTCCCGATGGCAAACTGCTGGCGGCCGCCGGAACTGGCGAGACAAGTGTCGGCATTTGGGACGCAAGTTCGGGCGAATTGCTACATGAACTTCAAACTCCCTCCGGCGCAACCGATCTGAGCTTCAATCCCGAGGGAGGCCAGCTTGCCGCTGCCTGTCCTGATGGATCCGTTTTCATCTGGGATCCGCAAACAGGAATAGAGTTGTTGCGCATCGCAACGCCAGAGAGCCCAGATCACGTGACGGAAATGGCGTCGCTCGCGTATGACCCAACGGGAAAGCAACTGGTTACCGCCAGACGGGGCAACAATCAAATCAGTATCTGGAGTACGACCAATGGAGAACTGCTGACCACATTTGCCGCAGGCAATAGCGACATCCACAGTGTGACTCTTAATCACGACAGCACTTTGCTTGTAGCGGCCGTTGGTTCAACAGTCGAATTATGGAACATTCTTACCCGCTACCACATTACCCTTCGTAAGCCAACATCATCGGAGCATAAGCGAACGGACGAAATCGAGCATCGCAGTATCAGACTGATTGACAGCCCGACTTTCTACAACGATGTCAACATAAATGAGCGAGGCCTTGTCTCGGCCGTCCGAAGCGATGGCTGGACGGACTATTTCGGACGACCGGTGGGAGGTAAGTGGCAAGCTCTGTTGTCGAGCCGAGTGCACCTCGATGCCATCAACGCGGAAAGTCACAGTTCGATCGGTTCCGCAGCAACGGCGAGTGATGACCAGACGATTCGGCTCCAGACGAAGCCGGCGAACCACTTCGCTATCGACACGTTTATACTGCGAGGCCACTTTGGACCCGTAACCAACGTTGCATTTGACCCCAGCGGCACGTGGCTTGCCTCCACAACCAGCCTGGTTGGTGAAGATGAATTCATAAAAGTCTGGGATGCCCGTGGCCAAGCGGAGTTCCACATCTCGATCGACCAATCTCGTGCACTAGGACCAGTCGAGATTGCCAATCAAGGGGGTTGGTTGACAGCGGCCACTTGGGACGACGATCGCAACAACAACTCTCGACTGGCCTTCTACAAGATCAGCAGCCAGCTTCCAAGTGAGGACAACCTGTTATTTGAAATCCCTCCCCAGGGAGATAACTCAGGAGCAATCGAACTATTGCAACTGTCATCCAACGAGCAGCTTCTAGCAGCTAGCTACGCGACAGGCTCCCTTCAGTTAATCGATGTCGAAAGTCGGGAGACTATCAAGACGTGGAATGATTCAGTGACTGCCTGCCTCTGCCTCACTTTCCGAGCCGACGATCAACAGCTGATTGCTTGTGAGCGGGACGGTACGCTCCGCATCTACAATCTGTCGACTGACATGGCGGCGGTGCTGCCAAACACTTGGAAACCGGAGGGGGTAATCCTCCAGGCCGCGAGCTTCAACTCAGATGGCAGCCGAGTGGCAGCGGCTCTTGATAATGGCATTCTCCTGACGGTGGAAGTAGAAACTGGCAAGGTACTCGGCCAGTGGGACGAATTCGTCGGAACTTGCCACGCGTTAGCCTTCAGTGAGGGCGATCACAGTCTGGTTGTCGGCATCGACAACGTCCTCCACCTGCTGGACTCAGACAACCTTCAGACCCAACAGCGATTTGACGGTCATAAAGGGAACATTCTGGATGTAGTCTTCTCAGCGGACGGCAGGCGACTGTTTTCTGCCAGTGACGATACCACACTGATGGCCTGGGATGTCGCATTGGGCCAGGAGCTGCTCACACTCGATGCACATATGGCGGCGGTGAAAACCGTGCGTGTGAGCGATGACGGGCATTGGCTGATATCAGCCAGCGTCGACGGCACGGTGCGACTATGGGACGGACGACCCTAGCGTCGGCCTATTTCCATCCTCTTCAAAACCTCCTGCTGGCTCTCTTTCGCCAGCAGTACGGACACGCCGTTCGGTTCATATTCTGACCGCTTGAGCAGAATTTCTTTGCAACCCGTGTCCAGTTCGATGGCGAACGTCGTTTATTTCAGTGAGCAAGGTCTAATCGCTGTGATCCACCATTACACAGGAGCGACGAACAATGAAATCGAACAGGAAAAACAAGACCCATCGAAATCAAAGAACGGAAACTCGCCGAGCACGAATGATGTTCGAATCTCTCGAAGACCGTCGCCTGATGGCAGCCGACATCGATTTTGTCGATGGAATCCTGACCATCCAGGGAGATAGCCAGAACGACTGGGTCGAGGTGAAACCGATCCAGCAGGCAATACCGGAATTCACCCGGATACCAAAGCCGGGACAGATTCCCGATATCCCAACGGTCTGGACACTCCAAGTCACGCTGGGACACATCGCTCCACGTTCAACAACGCCGGCAATCTACAGCACGGTCAGTGAGCTGGCCTGGGAACCCGGCCTGATTGACAAGATCGTCTTTCACGGTGCCTCTGGCCACGATCACTTCTACAACAACACCGACATACCATCAGAATTACATGGTGAAAGTGGAGTTGATCATCTTTATGGGGGATCAGCCGAAGACGAACTCCATGGTGGTTCCAGTACCGACTTTCTTTACGGCAAGGACGGCGACGATCTGCTGATTGGCAGCTGGGGACATGACAAGATCGACGGTGGAGCGGGGGAAGATAGCACCGAGGCCTATGTCTTCGGCAATGCCGTCGTCAGCAATAGCTCACTGAGTCGATATTTCTACTCCTGGTCCGAGACAGACACACTCAAATCCATTGAACATGTGAAACTGCAGGGCTCCAGGTCAAACAATTCTCTGATTGCCTCGCAATTCACAGCCGGCGATGTCGAATTCTACGGGGGCGGTGGACATGACACCCTGATTGGAGGATCCGGCAATGACTACCTGGACGGAGGTTCCGGGAATGACAAGCTCTACGGCAACAACGGCTTTGACACACTCCTGGGTGGAAGCAACAACGACAAGCTGTATGGCGGTGACAACAACGACACGCTACGGGGTGGCTCCGGGACTGATGAGCTCTACGGCGAATCAGGCTCTGACACCCTCTATGGCGAAGCCAATGACGACTTCCTCTATGGCGGCGACAACAACGACACCCTTTATGGTGGATCCGGAGAAGACGAACTGTACGGAGGCAATCACAATGACACCCTTTATGGTGGAACTGGCAAGGACCGCCTTGAGGGTGAACATGGCAACGATACGCTGATTGGCGGGTCGGGAAATGACGTCATCCTCGGCGGCATCGGGTTTGACCACCTGGACGAACCTGTTCAGGGTGATGTTTTTCTCAGTGACGGCAGCCTCAAAATGACCGGATCAACTGGAGTCAAGTACACCGACATTCTGGGGGCAGAGATTGAGAAGTTCACGCTGACTGGTTCAAGTTCCGATGACCTGATCGACGCTTCAGCCTTTACAAACGCTGGAGTAACGATCTTCGGGTCGGCCGGAAATGACACGCTGATTGGCACTGTCAACGGTGACAAGCTGAACGGCGACCAGGGTGACGACGTCATATTCGGTGGCGACGGCATGGACATCCTGCAAGGTGGTAAGAACGATGACCAGTTGTTCGGAGGTGCAGGATTCGACTGGGTGCTCGGAGGAGCCGGTAACGATGGCCTCTATGCTGGCGTCGGGTCGGACTTTGTGATGGGGGACTCCGGAATGGATCGCTTCCTCGTGCAGGAAGGCGACATGCTCGGCGACTTCGGTTCCGAAGACGTCTGTATCCAGTTTGTCGATTTCGTACAACCAGCCGGAACCGACAAGTTCACGTCGGGAATCTGGTCGGACAGCGAAGTCCAGGTCGTCGATGAGGCTCTCGCCGTCCTGCAACAGTACACGAAAAACAACGTGCTGCTGAAGTCAGCGACTGGTGAAGAACTTGTCTTCCAGCGAGTTGGAAAGATCAAAGGAAATTTCTCCGGCTGGAACAGTGGCCCACTGAGTTTCGCCAACGTGCTCTGGAGCGCAGACGACATCAAGGTCCACCGCGTCGTGTTTCACGAAATCGGTCACAACTGGGACAGCAACAATCCAGACTGGGATGGCTTCAAGGAGCTGAGCGGTTGGACCGAAGAGGACAAATCGGACGATCCCAAATACGCCAAGAGCACGAAGAACGACTGGTACTACAAGACCAGCGCCGGATTCGCAGAGAATTATGGAAAGAGACATCCCAAGGAAGACTTTGCCACATGCTTTTCGCTGTTTTTCAGTGACGTGAGTGGAGAAGCCTACCCGGGGAGTAGCGCGGATGACCTCCCCGCCAAGATGGAGTTCATGGAGGACTTCCTGGATGACCTGATCTCAGACTAAGGCCAGACGTTCCCGTGACGAGGCATGAACGCAGATAACATCAAGAACAAGGAGGCCTGGTGATGGACGAACAAAGCAAACTGATAATCCTCGGAATCGTGGGTGGACTCTGCATCGTGGCGGTCGCAATCGTGATTGTCTACATGAGGCAAGGCAGGCGGCAGCATGAACTCGACGCCGGCAGGATCCAGCTGCTGGGACTGTTGCTCTGGGGCATCGGACTCTGCTGGCTCTGCCAGCTAAGGGAAATTCCCAAGTGGATCTCTGTCTCCTTGATTGCTACCGGGTTGGGAATGCACTGGCATGGAATCAAGATCGAGCTGGTTCGATTGCTGCGAGAAGCCGCCGGCGCCAAGTCCGAATCTTGATCTCCCCGATAGATTCAGGTGTCAGGCAGGTCCTTCTCCTCATCAGACCAGGGATTACTCCTCAGCGCAGCTGAACTCAAAAATCGCCGTTGGCTCTGCGACGCTGAGATAGTCTTCCACTGGCATGATGATCGAGTCCTGCAACGATCCGGCATTGAAGGCAATTCGCTGGTTCTGCTGTATCCCGCTATCAACGTACAGAGGGAAAGGCAGAATCGGCTGGCCAAACGGTGGCACACTGCCAGGCACAAGGCCCGCGAAATCCTCGCCCGCCGTCAGTTCTGCCAGTTCTTCACGGCTGGCAAAACGCATCTTGCGTTTCCCCAGGTACTGCCGCACATGGGCGGAGCGAATCTTGCGGTCCGCCGGCAGCACAAACAGGCAAAACTCGCCCTCAACCTTCATCAACAGCGCCTTGCCACCATTCCGCAGCTCCTCTCCTCGCACGCTGGCCGCTTCCTCCGACGTGAAGGTCGGCTCATGATGCAGTTCCCGAAAAGTAACCTGCTGCTGCTGGAGCAGCTGGCGAATTGAGTCCAGCACGGTCATCAGCTACTTCCCCTCACTCGCCCACTGTTTCATCAATTGGATATTCGCCCGGATCTCATCCAACCTCTCAGGCCGCCGCAGCTTGAGCGTATCGATGTACAACTGCATGTCGCTGTCATAGATGCGGGCCGACTCCGGCCTGGCCCCCTGGTCCCCTGTCTCCCGAATCCACTCGTCCAACATCGCCCGGTGTGCTACCAGCACACGCCGACTACGTCGATCTCCTGCCAGATTCACGAGCTCGCTGGGATCATTCTCCAGGTCGTAGAGTTCTTCGGCAGGCCGGTTGTTGGCCATGATCAGTGACTGTAGCGGACTCAGTTTGCCGGCAGCATGCAATGCCCGCATCTGCTGAATGATCGGCTTGTTGTCCTTGTATGCGTTCGGCTGCAGGTAGGGACGATGCGGGTAAAAATTGCGGATGTATTTGAACTGCTCGGACCGAACAGCTCGCATCCGGTCCACCGTTTCGTCACATCGGTCTCGTGCTGAAACGACATACGATCGTGGTTCATATCCTTGAGCCAGGAGATCCTGGCCTTGCATAACCGCTGGAATCTCAATCCCGGCACGTGCCAGCGATGTGGCTGCCAGGTCAATCTGTAACACCAGATCGTCTCTTACCTTACCCGTATCAACGCCCGGCCCCTTGATGACCAGGGGAATCCTCATCCCCTCCTCGTACATGAATTGCTTTCCCCGGGCATGGCTTACACCGTGGTCGGTGAGAAAGAAGATGATCGTATTCTCCAGTTCTTCGGCATCTCGCAACTGCCGGAGAATTCCACCCACCTGTCTGTCGGTGTTCATGGCGGCATTCAGGTACTGGGCCCAGTCCTTGCGAATCAGCTCGTCATCCGGGTAGTAGATCGGCAGGGTTATATCGCTCGGATCCACCGGTTGCGGTGTCTTGAGCGTTCGCCCCTTGCCGCCAGACAACTGGTACTGGGCAAAAAAAGGCTGGTCGTCCTGCCGGTGTGAGAAATGATGCGAGTCGTAAATTCCAGTGTCGAATTCGAAGTTATAGTCCGTCTTTCCTGTGGTCCGTGGCGCATCCCGGGCCGGCACCTTATCGAGCGGCCCGGTAAACCTGCCATTGGCCGTAAAATACCCTGCGTCCTGAAACAACTGTGGTACCGGCCGTACGGTGCTGGGCAAGTGGATTTTCTCGGCACCTCGGCCACTGCGGTGGTGATGAGCACCGATCGATGTCTGATACATCCCCGTGATCATGGCCGATCGACAGGTACTGCAGACCGGTGCCGTCACAAAGGCTCGTTCAAACCGCAGGCCTTGTTGGGCCAGCTGGTCCACGTTGGGGGTGGCAATCACCTGCTCGCCATAACAGCCAAAAGGTAGCGACATATCCTCAACGACAATCCAGACGATATTGGGCCGGGCCGTTTCCAACGCCGCTGCGGTTGTCGGCAGCAGCAACGCCAGGACCGGCAACCAGGTAAGGAGTCGACATTTCACCATCGTGGTATCACTCTTCTCGTTGCTCGAAAAGCAACCGGCTGTCACTTCTTGGGACGAGGTTATTCAAGATCGTTATCTCGCAGGTCAGCCAGCTTGGCGGCCAACTTGACCTGGAACTCCGCCACTCGCTGCTGCTGCCTTGGGTGTTTTGCCAGGTTCGTATACTGCCGCGGATCCTTCTGCGTATCAAACATCTCGATGCCGCCCGAAGCATTTTCACCGTATTGGATATAGGCCCAGCGATCTTCACGCAGTAAGAAACCTTTACGCGCCGGAGCAACGCTGAAGGCCGTATCCCGGACTTCATGGGCAGGGTCGTCCAGCATTCGCGAGATATCCTCACCTTGGATTCGTCCTGG
>CAUZOB010000108.1:0-16804 GCA_963581185.1 Planctomycetota bacterium
TTATGCAGTTTGCTTGCGGCAATCGAAGATAAAGCTGTGGTCAGTCAATTTTCCCATTCTGCCTGCCTTTGCTGGGTATCTGACTGTCAGTTGAGCACGCTGGTGGTCAGCCGGCGGGCCAGATCCCAGCAGGGTGGATTCGAGGCGACGGTGCCGAGGAATTTCGATACAATCCGAGGGAGTTGGAGTTCTATGTCTGGGAGCGTGCAACCATGTTGACCATCCAGGGACGGCCACAGCGAGTCTGCTCAGGCCTTTCGCGGCGAGAGTTGCTGCAAGTTGGCGGGGCAGGTCTGTTTGGACTTGGCATGCCCCAGCTACTGGCTGCCGAGCAGAAATCTCCGTCTTTCCAGCAGGCACGGGTCAAGAACGTACTGTTCCTGTTCCTGTTTGGCGGGCCGAGCCAGCTGGAGACTTTTGATATGAAGCCGGACGCGCCCAGCGAGATTCGCGGGCCGTTCAAGACGATTGCCTCCCGCACACCGGACTTACGACTCTCAGAACATCTGCATCGTACCGCCTCGATCTCGGACAAGATCGCGGTGATTCGCACGGTGACCCATCCACACAATGACCACAATGCCTGTCATTATGTCCAGACTGGCCATCCCTGGACACGCTCGGCTGCCAATGGTTCGGACGTCAACGCTCGAGAGACCGACTGGCCCGCGATGGGTAGCGTGGTGGAATATGTTTCGCAGCACGCTGCGGATGCCAACCAGCGATCGCTGCCAGACTATATCTATCTGCCAAATCGACTGGGTCATTTGCAGGGTTATGATCGAACCGGCCAGTATGCCGGTTGGCTCGGTTCGGCCTACAACGCGTTGGCGACTGACATTCAAAAACGCGACAAGGATGACAACCCCTACTTCCGCGACTGCACGGATGCAGAACTGGATTTCCGTATCAAGGGTCTGGTCTCACGGGACGAGGTGACACTGGAGCGTCTGCAGGGCCGCCAGGGACTACTGGATCAATTCGATCGTGCCCGTCGCCAGCTTGAGCGAGTACCCGATGTCTACCGTTCGCAGGACCAGTTCCGGCAGCGAGCAGCTGACTTGGTGCTCTCGGACCATATCCGCACGGCACTCGACATTCGGCAGGAATCCGACAAGCTTCGCGACCGCTATGGGCGACACCTGTTCGGCCAGTCCACCTTGATGGGACGACGGATGATCGAAGCGGGCAGTCGTTTTGTTACTGTCGGCTGGGATACCGTGGATGGATACAGCTGGGATTCTCACCGCAGCAGCAAACACCTGGAAGAACACCTGGTGCCGGGATTTGACCAGGCCTTTTCGGCCGTCGTGGAAGATCTGGACGAGCGCGGCTTGCTCGACGAAACACTGGTGGTGGCGATGGGAGAGATGGGGCGAACGCCCAAGGCCAACGGTGAATGGGGCCGAGGCCACTGGACTTACTGCTTCCCCTGCGTGCTTGCTGGTGGCGGCATCCGTGGTGGAATCGTCTACGGTGATTCAGACAAGGAAGCCGGCTGGCCGATTGACAAGCCAGTCAGTCCTGAAGATCTGGCTCGTACGATCTACTGGAGCCTGGGGATCGATCCCGATATCCGACTGCCTGATGTGCAGGGTCGGCCCGTGCAGATTATTGAGGGTGGCCGCGTCTTGCACGAGTTGTTCGGCTAGTTAGCCCGCTCTGCTGCCTCGGCGCTCTCGACATCTCTGCGGCGAGCTTCTTTGGATTCGGCCTTGCGCCCGGGAATCTATTGGCTGACAGAGTTCCGTGTCGCATGTGTCAGCGCGATCACGGCCAGGCTGGTTGCCAACAGAGGATCGTCCTCCTTCATCAGCGGGCTGGCCTGATTTACGAAATGACCGTCCGCCTTTTGCAGGGTTGCCAGGTGATCATTGATCAGTTCTCGCCAACTGCCGTCCGACTGGATCGAGTGGTGTGCTTCGGCCCGTACTGCCAGGTGGTAAAAGTGGACTGCCTCACCCCAGGGCTCGGGATGATCGGCCGGCACGCCAGCCGGGTAGTCAATTTCCCTGTGCAGGGTCAACCACTCAATTGCCCGAACCACTCGCTCGTCGGTTGTCGGCAGACCAGTTGCCAGCAGTGAAAGAACTCCGTCACAACTGGCCGAAGCGTAGCTGCGCAAGTAGGGTCGCCCGTTGTCGATGTCCGTGCGACCTTTGTTGGCAGCCAGCACCACCGGTGAAAAATAGAATCCTCCGTCATAGGGTGCAGCGGCGCCGCCTGACGGGCGTCTGGGTTCCAGTTGCGGTTGTGGCTGCGGGCATGCCGGATGGCGTTGCACAAGGTGCAGAAACTGTTCGGCCGCCGTGGCCGTATCGCTGTCCAGTGCGGCTGCTGCGGAGAGCGCCTGCAGGATACGGCGTGTATGGGCCAGGTCCATATGCCCGGGTTGGCCGTCGGGCAGTGTGCCCCCGAAGCCCCAGCCACCGTAGGCGGGATGTTCCGGGAAGAAGCCACGCGACTCCCGGTACTGTTGCTTTTTCAAATAGTCCGCCATGCGGCCGACCAGAGGATCGTCAGGATCTGTTTTGAGCAGGCAGAGCAGGGCGTAGGCAGTGGAATAGTTGGGGTATTCCAGTACGTCCGGATCGGCCATGCCGATCGCTCCCTGTTGGTTGATCTGACTGCGGATGAAAGTGAGTGCTTGTTCGACGGCTTCTGGGGGCCTGGGGAAAACCGACTCGGGAACTTCCAGCAGGGTGTGCAGTACAAAAGGAGTGTAGGCCTGTCCTGTTTTGAGCAGGCCGTAATGTCCGCTCCGCCAGCTGCCATCCTCTAATTGCTGGTTCCAGAGCCAGCGGCAACTGTCAGCAAGCGGGATGCGCTGTTGCAAGTCGTCGCCGGCCGGTTCCGCTGCGGCCGTGGGTTGGATCTCGACGCCGTGACTGTTGGAATTCTGGCAGCCCGTCAACTGGGCCAGCAGCAGGATCAGCAGCATCAGTGACCAGGCAGCTCGATGTCGTGTCATGATGAACTCCGGTTAAGACTGCGAGTGGGCCGAGGCACCTCCTTGTGGAGATGCCCCGACCACTCGGAGAACAGGACTCGCCGACCTGTGGTCTGTTGGCCAGCGAGCCACTACGGTTAGCGCGTTCCGGCTGTCTGCGAGGCAGCCTGTCGCAGCTTGGTTGCGTTCTGGGCAATCTGGATCAGGGTGACAGCATCCCGATCCGTGGTGCAGCACTGGATGACAGCAGCCGTGCAGAACACGGGGCTACTGATACAGTGATGCCCATTCCAGCTTCCATTTGGATTCTGGATCTTGCCCAGTCGATCGATAATCTTCTGGTTCCACGCTTTCCAGGATTCGCCACCGGTGATGACGAGCGACTCGCTGGTCATCAGGTAGCTGAGGAATTCCTCGCCACCATTGTTGCCAAATCCTCGCAACAGGTTTTCATCGTTGAGTCGCGCGATTTGCGCCTTGCTGGCGATATCTGCATCTGCCAGCTCACGCGCCTTATCGTCGTCGACGCCGATCTTGCGAAGGTTCTCCAGGTTGACGGTATCGGCAGGCTCAAGTTTTCCATTCTTCTTGGCCTCGTCGATCAGCTGCTGAGCCGCACGAGCTTCTCCCGCTGTAGCACGTTGGGCACCAGCAAAAGCGTAGAGTTCCACGCCGGCAGCTGCACTTGCGTTCGCCTTGCCAGTACTGGGATCGAAATTACCCTTCTGGTAGTCGCGAGCTCGTCGCAGATCCTCCATGTCGACTTGCTTGCCAGCCACCTGGGCCAATTCCAGTGCGGTGGTGCCGAGCGACGATTGCAGTACGGGGGCCCAGCCACCGCTTCCCCAGCTGCCATTCTTCTGCTGACTCGACTGCAACTTGAGCAGGCACTTATCGAGTGCCTTGCTTGCTCGGTCGTGCAGTGGATCCTTGTTTGGCAGTGACGTGATGACACGCGAGAGAAACTGGGTGGTCATCGTGGTATCGACCAGCTGGCCGAGCTTGGCCTGTGGTTGCGTACCGGTCATGTCGGTAATCCGCGGCCCCTCGGCCTTGGATTTCTCCACGACATCCACGAGGAACTCCGTGGTCTTGCGAACGGCATCCCGGTAGACACCTTGGACCGGAGTATGTCCAGCTCGCATCAGGGCCATGCCAGCAAAAGCTGTTGTGGCGGGATCGAGTTTGACCTTGGCCGGGTCAATGTTGGTCTGCTGCGCGTGAGAACCCGCTCCCCAGCCACCGCTGGAGTGTTGAGCTTCGACCAGCCAGGCAATCCCATTGTTTACGAACTCAGGAATCGGCTGTGGTGGCTGAACCTTGATCTTGCTGCCGGCATGACGCGTCTTGCGACCTTTGACAAGTGTCAGATCGGTGTCGTCGTCCTGGATCTGCTGCTGGCTCGACGTTTCGAGGGTGCCCGAGTCGGGAAGTGATGAGAAGACAACAAAGCCTCCTACTGCCGCTCCGACCAATGCTGTGGTGATGGTTGTGGTCATTGCTGAAAACTTCATCGTGTGCCTCCTCCAAAGGAAAGGATGTCCGTATTGACAGACCACTCTCCAACTTCGCTCTCCGTTGCAGTTTTGGACGAGGCAGGCGGGTTGGAGGTTCCCGCTGGCCAGAAAAAAAGATCCGGCCAGATCGGGAGTTTTGCTGTTCGACTGTCCGCCGGGCTGGGTTTGTTGCGTTAGTGAGTGTGAAGGCAGGCGACATCTTGTGATGACCCCATTTTGTCAAGGAGCAGAATCATGATGATTTCACGTTCAATTATTTCCGTGGTTGTGCTACTGGTTGCGGTCTCACCCGCAATGGCCAGGAAGCGAGTCGAGAGGCCGATCGTTGATAATCCGGTGGTCGGCGACCTGAATGCCGACGGAGTGGTGGATATGGATGAAGCCAGTGCCTTGATGCGGAACCCTGGGATGAAGCGAGATCTGTTTGACCAGGAGATTGCCGAGCAAAAGAGGTTTTATCTCAGCCTTGAGAAGGGGATTCGGCTGAAGTTGGTCAAGCTGTCGCGGGCCTACGGCACAGTCCGTTGGGACTTGGCCGTTGACATGGCTCGCAAGAAAGGACTCAGCGCGGTCGATGCCGAGCGAATCGCCCTGGCATTACGCAACTGAAGCTGAGCTTGAGCGGGTTCTGTTTGTTCTGGCCACCGGGGGGAAGTATGGGCTACTGGCCCTGCGGCCCTCCGGTGGTTCTTTTTTGGCCGGCGTCTGCTGCCGTTTGGACTTGAGCGGTGGTCCAGATTGTGCCGCTCTCGACTCAACCATCCCGCCGCTGGGGAATGAACTCAGCGAGTTTGAAGTCCCTGGCCACGAATCCCGAACCCGCAACTCGTAACCATCTGTTATCTTTGAGCGAAACAGCTATTCCCAATGAGTTGCTTTGCCAATGTCACCAGATGCCGCTAGTTCGTGGACCTTCCTGCATGTCAATGACAGTCACATGGGGACGCCGCGTTCCTACCGTTTTCGGCCTGCTATCAACCAGCGCTGGGCGGCCATCAAGCGACAGCTGGAGGTTGAGAATGCTGAGTTGCTGTTGCACGGCGGCGACCTGACTCGTGACGGTGAGACGCACGAGTTTGAATACCTGCAGGCCCGGGAGGATCTCGACACGCTGCCGTTCCCCAGTTTCATCATCCCGGGCAATATGGATGTGGGCAACAAGACAGCTGATACGAACGGTGATAAGAGCAAGGGTCCTCGGGCCTGGGACTGGCACGACCCGGATTTGAACCTGACGGGCGACAGACTCGACCTGTTCGCTTCTTACTTTGGTCCCATCCATTGGAGTTTCGTGCATCGCAACGTCCGCTTCACCGGCTTCTATGCAGGAGTCGCAGGGTCGGGACTTCCGCAGGAGCAGCGAATGTGGCGGATGCTGGAGAGGTTGAGCCAGTTACCCAGCACCGAGCATCATGTAGCAGTCATGCATTACTGGCCATTCATTGAACGGCTGGACGAGCCAGCCTGGGATCTGACCGACGCGGACCAATATTACGACTGGTACTTCTCAATTGATCCGCCGCACAGGCAGCGGCTCTGGGATTTGCTTTGCAAGGCGAAAGTGGACATCCTCTTCTGTGGTCACGTTCATACCGGCCGTTCCGTGCAGGTTGTGGATGGCATCCAGCTGTATCGCACCCAGCCGGCCGGCAACACGGGCCAACTGTCCGAACGCTGGCCTGATGCGGATACTCGCTTTGGCTACCAGCGATGCGTGGTCAGTGAGTCGGGGATTGAAGTTAGTTTTGTCGTCGGTGACGATCAGTGTGATGAATTCGATAGCTTCGGCCCCTGGGGTCATCCGGCGGTCGAAGAGCGGGATTATAGTGTGGCTCGCGAGCAACCACCGCTCACGCCAGACGCTCTTTGGGAGCCACTTGAGTAGGGAGAGAATTGTGAGACTTGTGACGTGTGCTGTGTTTGCAGCCCTGATGGGCGGATCTGTTCTGTCCGCCGATTCGGCTGAAGATTGGGAGAAGATGAGGCGGATCGTGCCGCGCAGCTATGTCTGTGCGCGGGCCACGTCGGCTATCAAGGTCGATGGAAAGCTGAATGAGCGAGCCTGGAAATCTGTTCGCTGGTCTCAGGTGTTCCTGGACATCGAAGGATCCGCCAAGCCCATTCCCCGATTTCGTACGCGGATGAAGATGAGTTGGGATGATGAGTACCTTTATATAGGTGCCCGAATGGTGGAGCCGCATGTCTGGGGTACTTTGACTGAGCATGACTCAGTGATCTTTCATGACAACGATTTTGAAGTGTTCATTGATCCGGATGGGGACAACCACCAGTACTACGAGTTTGAAATGAATGCCCTCAATACGGGCTGGGACCTGTTTCTTCCCCGGCCCTACAAGGATGGCGGACGAGCGGATAACGGCTGGGAAATTCCAGGGCTCAAGACGGCTGTGTTTGTGGCAGGCACGCTGAACGATCCATCCGATCGAGATGCCTTCTGGTCAGTAGAAATGGCAATTCCCTGGACGGCGATGTCGCGAACTGAACGTCCCGCCGTGGCGCCGCAGCCCGGTGACCGCTGGCGGTTTAACTTCTCGCGGGTCCAGTGGAAACACCAGGTGGTCGATGGGACGTACCAGAAAATACCCAAGCTGCGTGAGGATAACTGGGTCTGGTCCCCCCAGGGGATCATCGATATGCACCGGCCCGAGCGGTGGGGCTATGTTGAGTTTGCTGAGCTGGAGAGCCCGGTAGGTGCGGTTCGTTGGCGCGGTGAGATGCAGCTGCGGGATGCCCTGATGACGATTTACCATCGGCAACGGGCATATCAGCGACAGCACAAGCAGTGGGCCAGCCGGCTGGACCAGCTGGGCTTATCTGCCGCTGACTTCGGCAACTTCTCCAACCCGGCAAAGATCGTGCCGACCAACAGCGGCTACATTGCGCTGCTGGAGACAAGAGAGCGGCGGCGAGGATTACTGCGAGGTGAAGTACGGCAGGATTCCAGGCTGAAGATCATCCGGTCTCGCCGAGAGATGGTGGAGTAATTACCTCACCGTGCCAGTGCCGTCGGCATAGATGTTGATGTTCAGATTTCTGTCACTGCTTGGCGAGATGCTTGCTTTCAGGGGCGTCGAGTAAGTCTCGCTGAACTTGCCGTTAATCAGGCTCTTGAGGTTGGGATTGCCACCGCTACCATCTTCTTCCAGGTCACCTACCAATTCCAGGTATTCGTCGGTGATCAACGTATCCTCTGTCTCGTCCCCAGTATCCGATGAATCCGTTGCACTATCTGTCGGTGATTCACGCTTGACAATCATCACCTGGAACTCCGCCGCAATGGCGCCTTTTACCCGGACCGGTTGACCTTCGTAGTCAGGGCGGACGGTAACAAGCGTGAATTTACCGTTGGCATCGGTTTTGGCATGGGCATAGTTCAGTCCGCTCGACCTGTTGGGCGCAAAGACAACGTGGGCATTGGCAAGTGGTTTGTCCTCATAGGTGACGACGCCCTCGACTGAGGACAGGCCGGGAAGTGGTGTGGCAACCCGATCGCGCACAATGGTCTCGGGAAAATTTGTAATGCGCCAGCCCCCACCGACATTGACGACGCCGGAAAGCAATATGAAAAACTCGCTGTCGCTGCCCTCGACTGCGAAGTGAATCTGGAGCTCATCAATAAACTTGACGCCATTTTTCTCGTTGAGCTCGTACCGCGCTTCTTTGAAGGAGACGTTCTCCCAGGAAAACCCCCAGTCCCTGGCTTGTTGACGCCGGAATTCCTGCTGGCGTTCCGGAAAGGTACTGACTTCTCTCGCACGTTGGCGCCCAAGCTGATTATTGAATTCAGGTGACTCAAGCATGGCCCGTTGTCCGGGTTCGACCTGGCTGCGGAAAAAGTCAGCGAATTCCCTTCCGCTGGCCAGCAGCTTGACCAGGGCGTCGGGATCGCTGTCGCGAATGGAATTCAGCACGGTCTCAGCAAGCCCGTCCACGGTCTTGGGTTTGTTGCCACCGGCCAGCAGGAAGATCACTAGAGTCACGAGGCCGGCCAATCCTGCAGCGGCCAACACGAGTGGTTTCTTGTCGAACCGTCGGGCCGGATTTGTGGCTTCGGTTGTTGTGGGTGAGAGGGGTGCTTCACCAAGCATGCCACGATCGTGGTGTGCCATGAGTGGATCGACGATGGCCTGGGCTGGTGGCGAGGCGGTCGGAGATTCAGCGGCGGAGGGCCCCGGACCAAGCTGCGGGTAAATGCTGGCTGCCGAGGTCCATTGGTCAGTACCAATCGGACAAACATCAACGGCCGCATTCAGCCGGCCTTCCTGTAACCAGCCGTCGAGCTGCTGTTTTGTGATCGGACCGAAGACCTGGCCGCCCGGTGTGCGAACATGCCAGTCACTGACAATTGGTGGGGCTGCTGCTGGGGTGGGAAGCGTTAACGAGGGAATCTGAATGGATGCCTGGCAATTCGGGCAGAGAGCCAATTCATTGATGGTGGCTGCTGGCGCTTTAACGATGAAGTTGCAGTTCGGGCAGTTGAACTGGACGGTGTCTGTCATGCGGGCAGTCAGGATGAACGTTGGAGAGATGGGCGTGGTGGCGAGTATATCCGCAATTGGAAGTGGGTGGCAATCGAACGATCACGGGACAGGCTCGCTGGTCACTGAGGATTTGTCTTCCGCTGTGACCAAACGTGTCACATGCCACTCCGATAGACCTTGTAGCACGGGAAAGATGTCATTTTCCCGTCACCCGGCCACGATCTTGGAGAGGAGATGTCAGGATGCAGATTCGAATTGACCAGATTAGAGACGAGCGGGAGCTGTTGGCTGCGTTACGAGACCCCCGGCCACTAGAACTTGGTGACCGCGGCATCGACGCTCTGCTGGAGCTTCTGCCGAGACTAATCCGTCGAGTGAACGGGCGCTGTGGGAAATTCACTGGCGGCGATTTGGCTGACAAGGCGGGGAAGTGCCGGTCACCGTGAGTCGGCTGTTGCAGGCGAATCGTCGTCCACGAGGGGCTCAATGACCTGCATCGATTTCCATTTGCCGCCGAGGAAACGCAGTAGAAAACCGATCCCCAGCAGGGTCAGGAAAACCGTGCAGACCCACCAGCAGGCCACCACGCCACCCTCATAGACGTCGAGGATCAGCCAGATCGGAATGACCATTACCAGCAGGGACGCGATAGCGGTGAAGATCAGCGAAAATCGAGTGTCACCGGCTCCCTGGATCGCTGAGCTGAAGACGATCAACATGGCATCAAAGAACGAGAATACGGCAGCCAGTCTGAGTAGCACAATCACCAGGTCACGAATACGGGCAAAATCCTCGGGACTGCCATAAGCCTGGTACGGCGCCATCAAGACATGAGGGAAGAACACATAGGCCGTGGCGAAACTGAGCATGTAGACGGACGAAATACCGAAGGCCATCCAGGTGGTACGGACCGCCAGCTCGGCTCGGCCCTCGCCAACTCGGCGACCGACCAGTGTCATGATGGCGGTCCCCAGACCAACCATTGGCAGGAATGAGAGCGTATTGATATTGAAGACGAGATTGGTGGCGGCCAGGGAATCTCGACCCAGTCGGCCCACCATCACCACGAAGATAGAAAACGCGGAAATGTCGATCAGCGTGCGGAGGCCATTTGGCAGGCCAAATCGCAGGTAGCGTCGCATCAGCGTCCGATCAAGTCGACATTGCTCAAGGATCTTGTACTCGCGTCTCACCTGGGGGCGCAGTAGCAGGGCCACATAGAGTAGCAGCGATACGACCTGGCCGATCACCGTGGCCAGCCCGGCTCCGAAGATACCGAGTTCAGGAAATGGGCCCTGACCGAAGATCAAGAACCAGTCGAGGACCAGGTTGACGAGCGTGCCGGCCAGGGTCACCCACAAGACGACCATCGTCTTGCCCCGGCCGCTATAAAAACAGGAGAGCGTGGTCATCATCACGACCGGCAGGGCACCGGCACAGAGGGTAGCAAAGTAAGTTGCTTCCAGGCGCGCGATCTCTTCGCCATGACCGAAGGAGCCAAACAGGATGCCCGCAATGGGCATCATCATGGTTACTGCAAGGCCAGTCACGATTGCAACGAAGATGGCTTGCCAGAGCGACGAGCTGACCTGGGCTGGGCGGCCGGCACCGTCGTACTGAGCAACAAACGTGTTGACGTATGCGGCCAGGCCGATGGGAACGGCCAGGAAAGTCCAGTGGATGATTCCGGCTGGAGTTGAGGCAGCCAGTGCGTCTGCGGAATACCAGGTGAGGAAGATGCGATCGACAACATGCATCAGGGAGACGGAGCCGGAGCTGAGTATCAACGGCACGGCGACCTGGAGCAATTCACGAACTGAGCCGGCAGGAGCGCGCCGTGTTGAGGGAATGGCGTCGATCTTCGGCTCCAGTTATCGACCGCCGCGTGCTCGGTGCCAGCGTGTGTCAGGAACAGTCGTGTAGATTACAGGAAAGCGTCAATAGAACACGAATCGTACAAACCGCAACAACCCCATCGATGGCCGTGTCGTCAGGCGAGGCATCGGTGGCGGTAACTGGCCTTTGTCGAGTGGCTTAGGTCAGCACAATTCCGTGCAGGTCATCCGCTGGAGGATACTGCGGATCCATGTCCTTCAGTGTTTCCACGATGACCCGTGTGATGGCCAGGTTGCGATACCATTTCTGGTCGGCCGGAATTGCATGCCAGGGCGCGGTATCCGTGCTGCAGTTTTCCAGGGCCAGTTGAAAGGCGTCCATGTACTTATCCCAGTCCTTGCGTTTTGCCAGGTCACCCGCGTTGAACTTCCAGTTCTTCTCGGGCACATCCAGTCGATCCTGAAAGCGTTCCTTTTGTTCCTCGGGCGAGATGTGCAGATAGAACTTGAGGATTCGCGTGCCGGTATCCGAGAGCAGCTTTTCAAAATCGTTGATCTGTTGATAGCGTGCCTGGCAGACGTCGTCACTGATCATCTTCTCGACCCGTGTGATCAAGACGTCTTCATAATGAGAGCGGTTGAAAACAGCGATCATGCCCTTGGCGGGCGTCGCCTTGTGGATCCGCCAAAGAAAGTCATGAGCCAGCTCGATCTTACTGGGGGCCTTGAACGAGGTGACGCGAACCCCCTGGGGGTTCACTCCACGGAAGACTTTGCGAATGGTGCCATCTTTGCCACCGGCGTCCATCGCCTGCAGCACGATCAGCAGGCTCTGGCTATTTTGGGCATAGAGCACATTCTGCAGCCGAATCAACTCATCGCGCAGTTCCTTGAAGTCCTGCTCCGCCTGTTTCCTGTCATCGTGAAAGGAATCGGCGCGAGTTGGAATTTCGGCAAGCTGGACGGTCGAGCCTGGGGTGATACGGTGCGGCATGATAGGGGGAGCTTGAACAGGTCAACGGAGCTGATGGAAGGTGCTGCCCATGGCGCATGAAAAACCGCAGTGGCAGGTTCCCGCCACTGCGGTCCCGGTTGTATCCGTATGTCAGCTTACTCGCCTTCTTTCTTTTCCTCTGCCGGGGGAGGAGGATTCTTCAGGTCCTCGAGTGCCTTTTGGGCGTCCGCGCGAGCTTTCTCCGCTGCCGTGGCCGCCGTACCAGCTGCCTCGGCTGCTTTCTTGAGATCCGCATTGTCGGCGTCGTCGGCGGCTGCCTTGTCCGCTGCAGCCTTCGCGGCAGTGGCTTCCTCGGCAGCCGTGGTGGCTGCTACCAACGCCGCTTCGGCGTCTTCAATCTTGCGTATCGCGTCGGCTTCGGCACGGGCCTTATCGGCGACGAGGTCCGGGATGATCTTCAACTCGGGCCGCTTTTCCTTCAAGGCGGCGACTCCGTCGATGGTGATCTGGGACTGCCAGATGAAAACCTTGGCCAGACCCTGGATGGCAGCAATGTCATCGATGGCAGCGTCCGTGACCTGTGTGCCGTAAAGGTTGAGGTAGCTGAGGTTCTCCATTCCGATAAGTTGCTTGATGCCTGCATCGGTCACGCCGGTTTTTTCCAGGTGCAGTCGCGACAGGCTGCTGCAGCTGGCAACATTCTCCAGGCCACCATCGGTCACCTTGGTGCCGCGCAGGTTGAGTGTAACGATAAAGCTGAGTCCCTTGACCGTGGCGATTTGCTCGTCACCAATCTCATCGGAGGCGAGGTGAAAGGCGACGTTCAGGCGATTGTCGTTCTGGGCAACTTCCAGCACGGCCGCGCCCGCTTCCTGAATCTTGGCGATAGCGGCTTTGTCAGCATCGCTATAGTCGATCTTGACTCCTTCAGCTTCTTCCTGGCCGGTGGCCAGCGTAACAGCGGCCAGTACCAGTGCACTTGCCAGGACGATCTTGATGGCGGTACCCATAACCTAAGCTCCTACTTTTAACGTGCCGTTTAAATTCCATCCTGTCAGGAACGAGCTAGATTCTATCAACTCGAGGACGGTCTACAACGATTGGCCAGCACGGATTCGCTGATTTGGATGGCCTGGGTGCTCCACGACGAGGTCGCCAGCAGGTGCGCGAACGCTTACTTGCCGGTTCCCCCGGTCCAGTCCTTGGTCTGGAATGGCGAAGCGGGCAACCCTGTAGAGTTGACCAGGTTGGGATTCGTGATGGCGTGCCAACCAAATCGCACCTGCAGCGGTGAAGTGACATCTTTCGACTGCACGAGCACTGTGTGCTTGTCGATGGTTGCTTCGGCGGCGAAAAAAGTCCCATCGGATCCGGCCAGCTGGAATTCGGTCAGTGGTTTGCTGTCCCGGGACATCAGCCCGTCAGCGGTATGGGCAAAACTGAGCCGGATCTTATTGCCCTCGATAGTGAGGGATTCGTAAAGCGGACCCGAGTAGACAATCCCTTTCCTGGCGTAGGTCTTGCTCAGAGCCCAGAGGGCGAGGCGTTTTCCCACGTCCTGCTTGTTACGGGGGTGAATGTCACGGATGTTGTCCACCAGGTCGGTGGTCACCACCATGCCGGTCCCCGGTATTTTCAGGCTGGCAACCTGGGCCTCCCAGAGGGCTGGCAGTTCTCCAGGCTGGTAACTACCCTGCCAGGGTGCAATCTGCACGAAAAAGAAGTCGTGGTTTTCGTCCTGGAAAGCAGTTCGCCAGCCAGAAATCAGGTCTTTCATCTTGCCGGTATAACTGAGCCCATTTTTCTGGAGCACGTTTGTCTCCCCCTGGTACCAGATCGAACCCTGCACGGCAAATTGTGTCAGCGGGGCGATCATCCCGTTATACATTCCCCCCGACTGTCCTTTGCTGATTGTCCACGGTTCAATCGGCGAACCGCCCCAGGAACTGTTGATCAGGCCGATGGGGACATGAAGATCCTGCTGCAGATGGAGCCCGAAGTAGTAGAGTACCCCGGAAAACGCAGGGATGTTTGCGGGTGTACAGACTTTCCAGCTCGCGTTGACGTCGCTGGCAGGTTGGCCAGCCTGAACCTTCGGTACGTGGAATAAACGAATTGTCGGGTGGTTGGCAGCAGCAATGGCCTCGGAGGCGCCGATCGTGCTGGTTAATTGCCATTCCATGTTGGATTGGCCGGAACCGATCCAGACCTCCCCGATCAGGATATCCTCCAGCACAACTGTGTTATTTCCCTTGACGGTCAATTGCCGCGGTTTTCCATCGGCCTTTTGAGGCTTTAGCTGGACCTGCCAGTTTCCCTTGTCATCCGCGGCGGTCTCCAGCACTTCTTTCCCCATGCCAACGCTCACTGTTTCGCCGGCGTCAGCAGTTCCCCAGACAGTCAGCGGGACATTGCGTTGCATGACCATGTGACTGGCAAGCACGTTGGGTAACTTGACGTCGGCCGTCACGCTGGGGACCAGTGTTAGCAGGAGTGAAAACAAGCCAGCGAGATATGGAGTTGTTTTGTTCATTGGTCGCCTAGTGCAATATTTCTGTGGTTCTGGTGTACAACGTCACGGGCACGAACCAGCGTGTCCTGGAGTTGGCCGGATGGTGAATCCGCTTAGCCATCAGGCAAGAAGTTACTTATACCTGTTGGCGATTGGTGTGGCGAACGGTTACGGAACCGAGTGTGAAAAGTACCCAATCGCCAGGCACTTCCGCGTGGCCCTAGATCTTTTCAATACTGCTGCCGTCTCGTTCTCCTTTCAACCAGCGAGTGATACCGCCATAGGATGTCGCTGAGAAGGGGATAATGAAGAGGATGGAACCGACAACGACGAGGAAGTCGCCAAAACTTGCATAACTGTTCCTGGGATGATCCATCAATGTGGCGCCGGCAAGGACGATAATGGCTGCTGCGATCTGGTTCATCAGGTTTCTCCTCTTAAAGTGTTGACGGGGAGTGGCGGTCGTCGTCAACCGATGTGTTAACGATAATCTAACCGCAGATCCGAAAGATCAGGCAAGGAAATGTGCCGACCAGTGAGACGCGGAGGTTGGACCCTTGTATCATCAATCTCACTCGGAAAAATAACCCTGACCCATCATCGAATCGGCGGGATGACCAATGCCTGACACCACGCGTCAACGGCTTTCCCGGAGACCTCGATTCGGCCATAGCTGCCCCGGATTGGTTCCGCTGGTATTGCTGATCGGCGGACTCCTGCTGGGATGCCAGGAGACCGCAGAAAACAATCAGGCTCCGGCCCCTCCGGCCGAGACATCTGCAACCGACATTCAGGCCGATCTGCCGGCCGAAGCTGCGACAACGACAACGACAGACGCTGTTGCGGATGAGAATAATCGCTGGGGAATTCTCCATGCCTGGGACGGTGTCACGATGTGGGCGACGATCCTCAATACCGACTACTACAGCGTGCCGAATCGTGAGATCCCCAAGCCGGCAGCCAGCTTCAGCCAGCGGATGCTGGAAGAGATGGTCGACGAGGAGGCGGCGGCCGGTGTCGATGCGATCAGCTACTGCCTGTTCACGGCCTTCATGAGTGACGTCCCCTCGTCGCAGGTGACCGAGTTGTTTCCCTGGCGTCCGCCCGGTATGGACGAAGCGGGAGTGGATTGTCTCAAAGTCCTGATTGATCGTTGTCACCAGCGTGACATGCAGTTTATTGCCGACATCCGCATGAACGACCGACATGGCGGGTCGCGCAAAGGAGCTTCAAAAGACCATCCCGAGTGGGATCTGCTGGGGTCCGGAAATGACTATGCCATCGAGGGTGTTCGGGAGGTGATGTTGACCTTCACCAGGGAGGTCCTCGACGCCTACGAGGTTGATGGTATCGAGTACGACTACATGCGGTGGTGCCATATGTTCCAGCCGGGCACGGGCCAAGAGCACGCGCATCTGTTGACCGAATTCACTCGCCAGACACGGACGCTGCTGGATGCGGCAGCCGAGCGTCGAGGCTGCAGTCGTCTGCTGTTCGGCGTGCGAGTACCGCAGAATATTTCCGAGTGCGAGTACCTGGGATTTGACCTCTCGACCTGGATCCAGGAAGGGCTGGTCGACTTCGTCGTGCCGTCCGACTTCTTTCATTCGGATACGAACATGAAGACGGAGGATTTCGTGACCCTGGCCAAGGGGACCGACTGCAAAATCTATCCGGCCATTCATCCGATGATCTCAATGGACGGACCCAATGAACACTATCGCCTGATGACCCCGGCCAACTACCGGGCCGCGGCACAGAATTACTACGCCTTCGGCGCCGACGGGATTTCTCCCTACAACTACCAGCGGACTTTTGAAAGGCGCGCCTCGGCACATCGATCGTCGTCCAACGCAGCCTATCTCTGGCCGGCAGCACTGGGATGGCTGCGGGACCTGGCTGACCGCGACGAGGTGCTGCGGCGAGACCGTCACTACCTGTTCTATTCGATCTACAAGAAACCACGTAAATCACCGACCGGGTTCTCCAATGACGACAACATCTACCTGGACCGTGCTGCTGAGGTGCTGGCAGGCCAACGTCGCTTTCGGATGGGAGAGGACTTTGGTGACAGTAAGCTGCGGGTGACGATGCAGTTCAAGGCGGTCGGCCTGTCCCCCGACGACTCGCTGAAGATTCGCATCAACGATGTGGAAGTTCCCATCGACTACATCACACGCGTGCAGGATAAGGACGGCCAGAACGTCTACGAGGGGGATGTGCTTGCCCCCTTCGACCTGTTCCTGGTCGACATGAACTGGGAGACCACGGGGCGTGAGCAACCGCTCATCTTTGGTGACAACACGCTTTCGGTCGAGTGGATTCCGGCCGTGGTCGCGGCGGCAGCTGGCGACGAGGGGGGAGCCGAAAAGCCGTCGACAGATCCCGAGACTCTCAAGGTGAGCATTGAGGAGCTGGAGTGCTATGTGTATGTGCGCCAGTAAGCTCCTGCCGGTGGCGAAGGATACTGAATCGTGTGATGGGCGTCGTCTGCGAGCTTAACGCTGTTCGTGAGCAAACCCGTCGGTGAGTT
>CAUZOB010000109.1:0-16718 GCA_963581185.1 Planctomycetota bacterium
GGCCAGGTCATGAGGGCACAATCATCCGTGCTTACTATGATCTGCAGAAAGCAAAAGCGGAACGCCGTCAGGGTCGGGGTTCCAAGTAGGCTATCGCCCCTTTTTCAATTCATCTGAAATCCTGCTGGAAACGTCGCCAACAGCGGACAATCTGGCGAGTTACTGGCTGCTGGACACGCTCTGTACATCTCTCCTCCCCAGTCTGCACTGGATGAATAGCAATGTTGCGTGGCGAAGGGAGCCCGGATGCGGTATTTTGGGAGGAGAAGAAGAGCACTGAACATCACACACTTGCACTGTCACAGGCATCATGATGCGTCTACTTAGCCACCTGCTGATCGGCTTGATTGCCAGCATGGCGACCTCGGTTCGAGCGGCGGACGAGACCGAACAGGTCGACTATATCAAGCAGATCAAGCCGATTCTTACCAAACATTGCATCAGCTGTCATGGCATCGACAAGCACCAGTCGGGATATCGCCTGGACGTGGGCGAGTTGGCTATCCAGGGTGGCGATCGAGGCACTGCTGTCGTCGCCGGTGATGTGGATGCGAGCATCCTGATGCAGGCGATCACTGAGCAAGGCGATGTGGCTCGCATGCCACTCGACAAGCCGCCGCTGGCCGCAGCGCAGATCGATTTGATCCGCCGCTGGATTCAAGAGGGTGCAGAGTATCCGGAGAGTGAGAAGGTGATCAACCTCAGGCAGCTGCAAAGCTCCCACTGGGCCTTCCAGCCGATCGTACGACCGCCCCTGCCGAAGCTGAAGCGAACCGCCTGGGTTCGCAACTCGATTGACGCATTTATCCTCAGCAGACTGGAAGCGGAGCAGCTCACGCCATCTCCGACGGCCAGCCGGGAGACCCTGATCCGTCGCCTCAGCCTCGACCTGCGTGGTATCTCGCCAACGGTCGAGGAGATCGATCTGTTCCTCGGGGATGCCCGCCCGGATGCCTACCAGCAGCTGGTCGAGCGGATGCTTTCGTCGCCCAAGTACGGCGAACGCTGGGGCCGCCACTGGCTCGACATCGCTCGCTATGCCGATTCCGACGGCTTCACCATCGATGGCCCACGTAACATCTGGAAGTACCGCGACTGGGTCATTCATGCCCTGAATGCCGACTATGACTTCCGCCGCTTCACGATCGAACAGCTGGCTGGCGACATGCTCGACAACCCAACCACCGACCAGCTGGTGGCCACCGGCTTCCACCGCAATACCCTGATCAACCAGGAGGGTGGTACGGATGACGAACAATTCCGTGTGGAGGCTGTGGTCGACCGGGTCAACACGGTTGGCTCGGCATATCTTGGTCTGACCGTTGGCTGTGCTCAGTGTCACCAGCACAAGTACGACCCGATAACTCAGCGAGACTTCTATCGACTGTATGCACTTTTCAACAGTACCGAAGACAAGAACGATGCAAATGCATCCGGACCAATCATCCCGGTCCCCTCCTCATCCCAGCAACGTCGGCGTGCAGAGTTGATTGAGGAGATTGCCGCAGCCGAGGCACCGCTGGCGGAGCATGACAAGAAGTTTGTCGCCGGCTTGGCCGAGTGGGCCAGGCAACGTACCTCGCTCGACAAGACAAACTGGCAATTGCTTGATCCCATCAGCTGGGACACGGCCAAGGGCGCCCTGTTGAACAAGCTGGATGACAAGTCACTGCTGGTCGATTTCAGCGTGCCGGCCAATGACACCTACATTGTCAACTTTGAGACAACGCTCAAAGTGGTGCGGGCACTCCGCCTGGAAGTCCTGACAAATCCCAGCTTGCCGAGTGACGGACCTGGCAGGGCTGAAAATGGCAACTTTGTACTGAGTGAGATAGAGCTGCTGGTCCAGCCGCTGGAGGCAGGTGAACCGTCGCAAGCGATGCCGGTCAAGCTCAGCAGTGCCATTGCCGACCACTCCCAGGAAGGATATGCAGTCAGCGACAGTATCGACGGCAAGCAAAATACCGGCTGGGCGATCAGCGTGAAGACCGGCTCGACCAACATCAACCGCGAGGCGATTTACTTTCCCGCCGCGGCGATTGAGTCCGACGCGGGAGTACGGCTGACTGTCAAAATGCATCACAATCACCGCGATGCGAATTACCTGGTCGGCTGTTTCCGCATCTGGGTCAGTGACCAGTCGGCCGATCTGCTCTCGACGCCGGCAGCCATTCGTGAAATCGCCGCCATCCCTGCCGAAGAGCGAAGCGAACAGCAACGGGGAGAATTGGATGCTGCCTACAAGCTGACCGATACCGGACGAGTGACGCTGGCTTCCAGGGTCGCCAGTTTGAAGAAGGAGCAGGAGTTACTGATCAACGCCATCCCCACCACGATGGTGCTGAGGGAATTGAGCATGCCGCGCGAGTCCTTTATTCAGATCCGTGGCGACTTCCTCCGACCCGGTGCCCAGGTCACTCCCGGCGTTCCCATCGTCCTGCCGCCGTTGGCTACCCGCGGCAAGCAGGCAGACCGACTCGACTTTGCCAACTGGCTCACCAGCACCGACAACCCGCTGACTGCACGAGTCACGGTCAATCGTTTCTGGCAGCGGTTCTTTGGGATCGGCATTGTGGAAACAGAAAACGACTTTGGTACGCAGGGCATTGCCCCCGAGCACCCTGAGCTGCTGGATTGGCTCGCCAGCGAGTTCATGCGACTTGACTGGGGTATCAAGGACATCCACCGGGTGATTGTGAGTTCGGCCACCTACCGCCAATCCTCGCACATGTCGGCGGAGCTGCTGCAACGCGACCCGCGCAACAAGTTGCTTGCCCGCCAGTCCCGTATCCGTCTGGAAGCAGAGATTATTCGTGACACCGCCTTGGCTGCCAGCGGGCTGCTGTCTGACAGGATCGGCGGACCAGGTGTCTATCCGCCGCAACCGGAGGGAATCTACATACTCACGCAGCAAAAGAAGGCCTGGCCGGAGAGCCAGGGGGGAAACCGTTTCCGTCGCACCATGTACACCTACTTCTGGCGATCCAGTCCCTATCCGTTGATGCCGACCTTTGACGCGCCAGGGTCGACAACGACCTGTACACAACGGACTCGCTCCAATACCCCGCTGCAGGCGCTGATGCTGGCCAACGACCGCGGCTTCTTCGAAATCGCCCAGGGACTGGCCAGTGAAATAGTCCGGCTGGACATCAGCCAGGATGAGCAGCGGCTTGTGTATGCTTTCCGCCGCGCCTTGTCGCGGGTCCCCAGTGATCTGGAGATGGCCCAGTTGATACAGTACTACCAGTCCCAGAAGTCTTATTACGAGGCTGCCCAGGACGATGCCAAAAGTGTCGCACCGGCAGACCTGCCGGCAGAGACGAGTGTAGCGGAAGCTGCTGCCTGGACAGCAGTCGCTCGCGTGCTCTTTAACTTGGACGAGTTCATCACCAGGGAATAGGCCATGACGCCAGACCAGCAGCAATTACAGCAGATCAGTCGCCGGCACTTCTTCGCTGGCAGCGGCTTGAATATCGGCTCGCTCGGCCTGGCCTCCCTGCTGGCCGGGCAGGGCCTGGCTGCTGCTGAACCTGCCAGCACGTCAGGCACCAATCCGCTGGCCCCACGCATGCCACACTTTGCGGCCAAGGCCAAGCGAGTGATTTACCTGTTCATGGCCGGCGGACCGAGCCAGCTGGAGCTGTTTGACTACAAACCCAAGCTGCAGGAAATGGATGGGCAGGTCATCCCACCCTCCTACGTTGAAAACAAGCGATTCGCATTCCTCAAGAAGGATGCCAAGTTGCTGGGGACACGGCGCAGATTCCGACAGCATGGTGAATGCGGTGCCGAGATATCAGACCTGCTTCCTAACCTGGCAACCATGGCTGACGAGATTGCCATCGTCCGTACAGTCAAAACAGAAGTTTTCAACCACGGGCCAGCCAAGCTGTTTATGAATACCGGCTTTCAGCGCTTCGGCCGCCCCAGCATGGGCGCCTGGGTGACATACGGTATCGGCAGCGAGTCGCAGGATCTGCCTGGCTTTGTCGTCCTGCACTCCGGCCCTCGCGGTCCTCGTGGTGGGACTCCTCTCTGGGGAAGTGGCTTCCTGCCTTCCACCTACCAGGGTGTTCCTTTCCTGAATGGAGCTGAACCGATCCTCAACCTGACAAACCCGGCAGGTGTCAATCAGGACAACCAGGGAAAGTTTGTCGATACAGTCACCCGCCTGAATCGGTCGCGGTTGGCAGAGGTTGGAGACCCGGAGATTGCCACCCGCATCGCAACCTACGAGATGGCATACCGGATGCAGAGTAGTGCGCCCGAGTTGATGGACCTGGCCAGCGAACCGCAGAACACGCTGGATGCCTATGGGATCACCAATCCCGCCAAGCCAACTTTTGGTCGCAATTGTCTGCTGGCCCGCCGACTGGTCGAACGAGGAACTCGCTTCGTCCAGCTCTATCACACCGACTGGGACCACCATGGTAATCCCGGCACCAATCTTGGCACACCGCTGGATGACCGGTGTGGCGAAGTTGACCAGCCAAGCGTGGCTCTGCTCAAGGACCTCAAGGCGCGTGGCCTGCTGGATGACACGCTTGTTATCTGGGGAGGCGAATTTGGACGGACACCCCAGGGAGAACCACGCGATACGCTGGGCCGCGATCATCACATCGAAACCTACGCGATGTGGTTCTGCGGCGGTGGTATCAAGGGAGGGCAGACGATTGGTGAGACCGACGAGCTGGGATACTACGCCACCGAAGACTCGACGCCGGTCCATGATCTGCAAGCAACTATCCTGCACCTGCTGGGCCTCGATCACCTCAAACTTACGCACCGCTTCCAGGGTCGAGATTTCCGCCTGACCGACGTCGGTGGACACGTGGTCGATCGACTGGTGAATGGGTAAGCCAGGTCCGCAGGACCTGGCATATCATAGGCCTTCGCCGCAGCTGAATCAGGGCGGGATAACTTCCGGATTGACGAGGTTGTCCGGCTTGTCCCCCTCGAGGCATTGCACAATCTGTCGGGCGGAGCGGCTGCGCAGATCGAACAACGATTGCTCAGAAACAAATGCCGTATGCGGTGTGACAATCACGTGCGGGTGGTTATAGGGGGGCTGATCCAGCGGCGGTGGTTCCGGCTCCTGTACATCGAGGGCTGCACCCGCCAACTGGCCACTCTGGAGTGCCGCGGCCAGTGCCTGGTGATCCAGCAGACCTCCGCGGGCAGTGTTGACGAGGAAGCTGCCCGGCTTCATCAGCGCCAGCTGCGGCGCCCCAATCATCTGGCTGGTATCGTCGGTCAGCGGCAAGTGCAGCGAGAGGAAGTCACTTTCGGCCAGCAACTGGTCCAGCGGCAGCAGTTCCACATTCGCTTCGAGCTGCGAGAGGTCACGCCGCGTAGCGATCACTCGCAGTCCGATCGCCCTGGCCAGCACCGCCACCTGCCGTCCGATTCGTCCCAGCCCAACCAGACCCAGCGTGGCTCCCTCGATCCGACGCAGCGGCGGGCCATTGTCCCGGCTGTAGACGCCAGCCCGTCCCTGCTGGTGATAGATGCCAATGTTTCGAGCCAGCGCCAGCAGCAAGGCCAGCGTGTGCTCGGCAACTTCCTGCTGACAATAGTCCGGCACGTTGGTGACCGGAATGCCGCGACGGGTGCATTCCTCAAGGTCGATATTATCGAGTCCGATCCCCATCCGCGTTATGCCACGAAGCGACCCAGCTGCCTCGATCACCTGGCGTGAGATAACCGCCCAGCAGGTCAGGATTCCATCCACATCAGCAGCCAGCTGAGACAATGTTGCTGCATCCTGGGCTGGTGAGACCAGCAGCTCGACGTCTGCCGCCGCCAGGATTTCCCGCTCCAGCTCCAGATCGGGCCAGGCGTAATCGGTTATCAGTACTCGGTACTTGGACATTGTGGCTGGAACAGGGCCAGGCTGGGTGCCAGCTGGCGGGCCTGCTCGTCTCCTTCCTTTGAGTTGCGTCGGAAGAGAAAGATCCCCAGGGCGACGGCAATCAGCAGAGTGATGACGGCAACCAGAACCAGCATCCAGGCCAGCTGCGAACTGCGAGCACTTCGCTGCTGTCGCCGGCGGCGGGACCGTGTTCGTTGTCGCGATGAGGTGGTAGCCGTGCTGGCTGGTGTTGGTACCGCAGCCGCTGTTGGCGAAACCTGCTGGGCCACGGGCAGCGGAGCGGCAGGGGCGACCGGCGTGGCCAGGGGCACATCCTCGACCGGCGGCTCGCTCGGCAATTGCGACTCCAGCTCCTCGTCATAGGCCTGTTTCTGATCCAGGTTGAGCAGGCAGATGCGAGCGGCGGAAAGCTCATTGAGGAGTTGCTGGGAGAGTTCAGCATGCTGTCCGCCCTGGAAGGTGCGAACATGAGCCATCTGGCGGACGGCGGCATTCTCGATCACGTCGTCGTCGTCTTCAAAACGGCGGATACCAAGCAGCTGGTAGTGATCCGCCGGCTGCTGCTCCGGATCGATACCGAGCCATTTCCAGTAAGGATCAAATTCCATGACGCTTGTCGATTCGTTGCTGGTGGGCTCTTGCCACTCGCTCCGCTGCCAGGCGGAGCGGCTCTCCTGTCTCCGCTTGGATTATCGGCTAGGAGCGGCGGTCGGAGCAAGTTCAGCTGGCGGGAAGCTGGCAGCCAGGCAAACTCGCCTTGGCAATCGGTGGGCAGGCGGTCATCATGATCGCGGGGACGATCGTTCCCCATCCATGACTGACGCCGCAACTGACCGAGCGAGAAGCGACCGTGAAAATTGGCGAGACCAGGGTCGAAGACACTTTTGCCGAAGCTTTTGACATGAGCTATGCGCGGCTGCTGATTACGGCCGATGACGAACACTGGCTGCAGGCAGCAGTCCAGGAGGTGACCGGTTATTCAAGCAGCGTGATTGCCTGCGATGCAGAAGTGGGGCTGGAAGAATGGCTGGCTGCGGACAAAACGCCGGATGGCCGGCCCGGTGCCGCCATCCTGCTGTTTGGCTTCTCTGCCCGTAGCCTGGCGGCGTCCGTCCCAACGCGGGTCGGCCAGTGCGTGATGACCTGCCCAACAACTGCCGTCTTTGATGGTCTGCCGGATGCCAGCGAGCGAATCCAGCTGGGTAAGCAAATTCGCTTCTTTGGCGACGGTTATCAAAAGAGCAAGTTGATTGGCGAGCGTCGCTACTGGCGGATTCCCGTCATGGATGGTGAATTCCTGGTGGAGGAGAGCCTGGGTGTCGAAGCGGGTGTTGGCGGCGGCAACCTGATCCTGCAAGCGACAGAGAGAGCAGCTGGGCTGGCTGCAGCCAGGCGAGGTGTCGCTGCCCTGGCGGACATGGCAGGACTAATCACACCCTTCCCAGGAGGCATTGCTCGCAGCGGCAGCAAGGTTGGCTCGCGCTATCGCGGCCTGCCAGCGTCAACTGCCGACGCCTACTGTCCCACGCTCAAGGGTCGTGTTGAATCACAATTGGACGAGAAAGCCCAGTTGGCTTACGAGATCGTGATCGATGGAGTCAGCCCGGATCTGGTGGGGCAGGGTATTGCCCGCGCCGCCGAGGCTGTGGCAGGTGAAGGTGTGATCGTGATCGGTGCTGGGAACTATGGCGGCACGCTTGGCGCACACCAGTTTCACTTGCACCAGCTGCTCTCTCCTGTCGACTAGCGAGAGACCAGGACCCGCTAGCGCTCTAACTCGCGCTGAGCAGCGTACTCTTTCTGCACCGCCGCCTCGCGTGACAGCTTCATCTCAGAAGATGGGGCGAAGTATTGGACATCATCCGTGAGGTACCAGGGACTGGGATGGGTCTGGCCACCAAGATGAGACTGGCAACCGACCGCAAAGGGTACCAGCAACAGGCCCAATCCGAGCAACAGTGTCGAGACTCGCTTACCTGTCCATTTCTTCATCGCTTGTCATCCTCTGGGAAGCTACGGGGGAGGGCATAAGTGGCGTGTTGGCCGGGAAAAGCTACCTGAAACGTCAAATCGTCATAACGGTTATCGGGGACCTAACCGGCAAACTTGGACATTTCTACCTGGACTCTCGGCAATTAACTGGAAAAATCCTTATGACCAGCGCAAATGTACTATCATGGGCAAACTGGGATAGCCGTGGTAAACGGGGAGCTGTTGGGCAGCCACATCTCACCTTTGAGTGGCCCATCAATTCTCATTGCTGTAGCCCTCCCGGGTACCGCCGATAAAGAGGAATGACTGCGTGTGCCTCCCACTCTGGGGGAGTCGCGTCAATATCAGTGGAGACCCAGCATGTCAGCAGTTTCACTTCCTGGGCAGGTTCGCCGCTCGAGACCCGTCGGCCGATCCCTGCCGTTCGTACTGGCTGCCATGCTGGCAGCCTGCTGCCTCCCCTCCCAGCAGGCCTGGTCGCAGAATTCTTCGGCTGTTCCACGAGGCGACTATTTTCTCGCCAAGTCGATGATGCAGGATGGCGACTTTCAGCGCGCAGGTGCTGGCTTCCGATCAGCAGCACGAAGTGGCATCCGGAGCACGGAAGGACGCTGGGTCGACTCGATCTGCTACTACGCCATGATGGGTGAGTGCATGTACCAGATGGGCCTGACAGCACCGGCCCTGGAGAACTACGAGAACGCACTCAAACTCTTCGTGGCCCACCAGCAATGGCTGACAGCACTCGATTTCCCTGCCGTCATTCAGCCATCAAACCGGGCACGCAAGCAAGTCACCTGGGCCGTCAGCCAACGCCGCTCGGCTCCTGGCAAAATCCCTAACACGATCAACAGTCTGCAGGGCCGGTTTGACAACCTCCGTGTGCTGGCCCAGGGAGGAGTCTACGTCCCCTTGCAGTTGTTCCCGATTCATGCCGAAGAGATTATCGAGTGCACGACGCTGGCGATACGACGGCGGAATGAGATCATGGGGGCAACCTGCCGGTTTTCGCCACTGACTGTGCAGGTGCTCGAAGCACTGCTGCGACGCCCGGCACCGGCCAACCACTGGTCCCAGTCGTGGATCAGCCTGCAACTGGGATTGGCGTATGTCTCGGCGGGCAAGGTCCCCGAGGCAATCGCCGAGCTGCAGCAGTCGTTGATGATCGGTGGTCAACTGGATCACAACCTGACCTGCATCGCATTGCTGGAACTGGGAAAGCTGGCGTTTTACCAGGAGCAGTATCCGCAGGCCGCAACTTACCTGGTTGAAGCATCGATATCGGCGGGCTGGTTCGAGCAGTACTGGATTGCCGAGGAGGCACTCAGCTGGGCCTCGCGTGCCCACCAGGTCAGTGGTGGCAAGGGCCTCTTTGCTCCCTTGCCTGAAGCGGCCGTCTGGGCTCGCAGCGACTCACGCTTCATGGAAGCATCGATCTACGTTTCAGCGGCGGAGAATTTTGTCGCAGAGCGTGAGCCGGCCAAGGCACTGGCGATGCTCGATCGAGCTGCCACCGCCATGCGACGACACGATATGGCCCGCGGCCGAGTGGCTGCCCGCATGGCCTACGTGACCGCTGTAGCCAGTTTCCAGCGGGGGCAAATGGAATCAGGAAACGCGGCCCTGGCGGACCTGCTCAACTTCCAGGCCCAGTCGTCCCACTGGCTGATACAAGTCGCCCAAGCGGACGCCCTGTTTACCAGTGGGGTTATTTCGGAACGAGGAGCCGATGCTCTCTTCGCTCATGTGCTGCGCGAACCAACCTCGGCCGACTGGGTTGTCCAGCCGGTCGAAACACTCAGCTACTCGCTGTCCCCCAGAGGCCTGCCACTGGAACACTGGTTTCAGGTTGTTTTGCAACGCAAGGAATACGAACGGGCGCTGGAAATTAGCGATCGCATTCGCCGGCACCGCTTCTACAGCCGGCTCCCGCTGGGTGGGCGCCTGCTCGCCCTCCGCTGGGTGCTGGAAGCTCCCGAGGATGGTATCTCGCCGGTGGCACTACTCCAGCGACAGGACCTGCTCAATCGCTATCCGAATTACCGACAGGTCTCCGAGCGGGCTGACATGATCCAACAGCAGATTCGCCAGCTACCTGACATGGACGCCGATGCCGAGCAGACAATCCAACGCAAGGAGATGTACCGACAACTGGCAACACTCTCCAACGCCCAGGAGATCATCATGCAGGAAATCGCCCTGCAGGGAGATGCTGCCCAGTTCTGCTTCCCACGTATTCGGGATGTCAAACAGCTGCAGCAGGCGATTCCCGCAGGCCAGATGGTGCTGGTGTTTTTCCAGACCACCCGTGCCACGCTGGTGTTTGCCCTCACCAAGCAGAAGTACGAGTACTGGCAGCTCGCCTCAACCGGCAAGCTTCAGCTGGAAATGAAGAACCTGCTTCGTGCGATCGGCAACTATGACAAGAACACCGACGTTAAGGTTGCAGATCTCAAGAGCAACGGCTGGCGAGAACACTCCAGCAAGATCACCGGGATGCTGTTTGCCGGTGCGCCACCGACGCTGCTGGATAACGTGCAGCAGCTGATCATCGTTCCCGATGGCCCGCTCTGGTACCTGCCATTTGAAACACTGATTTACGACGACGAGCTGTTGATCGAGCGGACATCGATTCGCTACGCTCCCTACCTCTCGCTGGCACTCGGTGATGGCCGTCATCAGCGGGCCTTGCCACGCACCGCTTTCCTGGCAGGAGCCATGGTCCCGGGTGCGGACGAGCTGATCGCAGAACAGGGATCCGAACAATTTCAGGCCGCAGTCAAGGACTCGGTGCGACTTGTCGGCGAGCTGCCTGGACCTTCCAGCATCGTAGCGGGCGACTACGAACGGTTATTCGTGATGGCTGATCTGGATGATGCCTCGCGGTTGCCATTCAACCTGCCGGTCGTGCCACTCGATCGTGGTAAGCCTGGCAGTAACCTGGCCAGCTGGTTGTCACTGCCCTGGGGCCGCTGCCAGCAGATTAGCCTGCCCGCATTTCATACCCCCGCGGAGAACAGCCTCAAGCGTGGGGGTACAGGTGAGGAAGTTTTCCTCACCATCAATGGCCTGATGGCCAGCGGTGCTCGTACCGTGGTACTCAGTCGCTGGCGCAATGGTGGCAAGACAACCTACGACTTGATGCGAGAATTTGCCATGCGACTGCCCGATATGGCACCAGAAATCGCCTGGCGTGAAGGGGTGCTCGAGATCATGCAACAGCCGCTCGATCCGGCACTCGAACCGCGCGTGAATGGCACTGCCGAGCAACTACTGACAAACCACCCCTGGTTCTGGGCCGGCTATATTGTCAGCGACACCACGCTGACTCCCGGCCAGCCACAGCCGGTGGATAACGTAGCCGATGCCATCGCACCGAATCCTGGCAGGCAACCTGCAGCAGAGCAGCAGAATCAAGCGAACCCCGCCGGTAAAAAGGTCGATCCTTTCGGAGCACGACCTGCTGCACCCGCCGGTAAAAAGGTTGATCCCTTTGGAGCACGACCTGCTGCACCCGCCGGCAAAAAGGTTGATCCCTTTGGAGCACGACCTGCTGCACCTGCCGGTAAAAAGGTTGATCCCTTTGGAGCACGACCTGCTGTGGCCCCCAAGCCGGCTGATCCCTTCGGTGGCAAGGCTCCGGTACCAGGTGTCCTGCCGCGGCCAGGGCAGGGCTTTGGAGTAAAACCTGTGGCCCCGCCAGCGCGCCCCCGCTAGTCTGTCCAGCTGGCGGTGCAGAGAGATTTTGTCTTGGGAACCGCAACTTTCCCAACTCAGCTGGGTTTACAATAGTGGGCAAGGGACTCATCCATTCGCGGATCTCGACCAATCAGGGGCTTGTTGTTCGATAAGATCGAGCAGGGGTCGATCCGCCCTGAGAGAGGAACTGGTGGGATGCACAGTCTATGCCGCAGCGCAGGTGCGCTCTTTCTGCTGGTACTCACCAGCCTGTTTTTTACCGACAGCCTGGCAGCTCAAACGCCTCAGCAGACAGCCCTGCAGGTCGACCAGCTGTTAGCCGAGGAGACCGGATCGGCCCCGGCAGCGTCGGCCAGCGACGAAGTCTTTCTGCGTCGGGCCTTCCTGGACCTGGTAGGGCAGCTGCCGACCAGCGAGGAAGTCCTGGCTTTTTCACTTGATCCAGGCACGGGCAAGCGAGTCCGGCTCGTCCAGCAACTGCTCGACGACGATGACTTTGGCAGGAACTGGGGTCGCTACTGGCGCGACGTAATCATGTACCGCCGCACGGACGACCGAGCTGGTCTGGCACAGGGGTCACTGGAATCGTTCCTGGTCGAGCAGCTGAATAACGACACCTCCTGGAGCTCGATTGCCCGTCAGCTGATCACCGCCGCCGGCGATGTCCGCGAGGATGGCCGGAATGGCCTGATCATGGCTCAGGGTGGTCGGCCGGAAGAGACAGTCGCCGAGGTTTCCCGTATTTTCCTGGGAATCCAGATCCAGTGTGCCCAGTGTCACGATCACCCCTTCGATCGCTGGACGCGGGAGCAGTTTCATCAGCTGGCCGCCTTTTTCCCTCGCGTCGCCGTCCGTCCCCAGATGACTCCGGTGCGAAGCTTCATTGTGGTCGCCAGCGATACACCACCTCGCCAGCGACGGCAAAACAACAACAACCGATTCGTCGGCAGCCTCGAGCACTACATGCCTGACCTCGATGACCCCACGGCGCAGGGGACCCTGATGCAACCTGAGTTCTTCGCCACCGGTCAAACACTCCAGACAGGCAGCAGCGATGCAGCGCGGCGGGAAAGCCTGGCGGACTGGATGACCGATCCTGAAAATCCCTGGTTCGCCCGTGCTCTCGTCAACCGTGTCTGGTCGGAGCTTGTCGGTGAAGGCTTCTACGAGCCTGTCGATGACATTGGGCCGGATCGCCAGTGCAGTGCAGCCAAGACCATGGCCCTGCTCTGCGATCAACTGGTGGTCAATGACTACGACCTCAAGTGGTTGATCGAGACCATCCTGTCGACACGGGTTTACCAGTCAGCAGCAGCTGACCGCCGTGCACCGGACGAGCTCCCATTCCAGGCCAATTATGCCCAGCGGCTGCGTGCTGACCAGCTCTTCAACTCACTGCTATGTGTCTTCGATATCCCGGATCCCACACCCCAGAGGGCAGCGGCCAACTACGGCCGAGCTTCCCGTTCGACACCACGTGCGCTGTTTCAAAGGACCTTTGGTTACGACCCCAGCACACGCCGCGATGAAGTCGGTGGTTCTATCCCGCAGGCCCTGGCGATGATGAATTCGAGCTTCGTCAACCAGCAGATAAGTGCCCGGCCCGGTCGCTTGCTGGGTGACTTGATGGCCGAAGTTCGCAGTGACCGTCAGCTGGTCGAGGAATTGTATATCAAGGTTCTTTCGCGCCAGCCCAGCCGTGAAGAATTGAAACTCTGCCTCGACTATCGCCGCAGCGTGCCGGACCGGGCTGAGGCGTTTGAGGATATTCTCTGGGCCTTGATTAACCATGCCGATTTTATCTATCGCAATTGACCGTGGTCACCAGACTGGTCATCCCGGGGGCAGCAGCAGGCAGAGGAACAAGCAACGATGAAGGATAGAAACCAGATGCTCAATCGCAGCGGCACCGACCGACGCGGTTTCCTGGCAGCCATGGCAGCCAGCGGGGCAGCAGTCAGCGGTCTTGATATACGAGCTGCGCTGGGGAGCCAGGCAGCTCTCTTGAGCAACAAGCCGCGTGCCTGCATCCTGCTCTGGATGCAGGGCGGTCCCAGCCAGTTTGAAACGCTCTCGCCCAAGCCGGGCCAAAGCAGCGGAGGGGAGACCCAGGCGATTGCCAGCTCCGTGGCGGGCATCCAGGTCGCTGAAAACATGCCGCGCGTGGCTGCCGCCATGAAGGATATCTGCCTGATTCGCTCGATGAACAGCAAGGAGGGGAGCCACCCGCGTGCCTCCTACCTGGTGCACACCGGCTATGTGCCAACCGCCACGATCAAGTACCCCACGATTGGCTCGCAGATTGCTTTTCAGCTGGGTGACAAGGAGAGCCAGTTGCCCTCCTTTGTACGTGTCGGCCAGATTCGAAATGGTGCAGGAGCAGGCATGCTGGGCGTCGATTACGACCCCTTCCTGATGGCAGATGCCCGCCGGACTCCTGATAACACAACACTGACAACAAGCGACGACCGATATCGCCGCCGACTTTCCTTGCTGGGCCAGCTGCACGATGTCCACGCCGAAGGTGAGCAGCAGGTGAGCAATCATCGCAAGGTCTACGGCAAGGCATCGAAGATGGTCTTGAGCCCGCAGATGAAGGCCTTCGATCTGTCTGAGGAAACGGCCAGCATTCGACAGAGTTACGGTGAGTCATCCTTTGCCTCCGGTTGCCTGCTGGCTCGGCGACTGGTGGAAACCGGCGTCTCCTGTGTAGAAGTCGCTGTCGGTAACTGGGACACACACCAGGATAACTTCAGCCGATCCAGCGAGCTCTGCCAGCAAATGGATCAGCCCTACGCTTTCCTGCTCCAGGACCTCAAGCAACGAGGACTGCTGGAGAGCACGCTGGTCGTCTGGATGGGCGAGTTTGGCCGTACGCCCAGGATCAATTCACGTGGTGGCCGCGACCATTATCCCCGCGCCTACAATGTGGCGCTGGCTGGAGCGGGTGTGCATGGCGGCCAGGTGATCGGTACCACGGATGCCAGCGGAAGTACGGTCACAGATCAGCCAGTCGATGTGCCTGACCTGCTACGTACGATCTTTCAGGCGCTGCGAGTCGACGCGGACCTTGAGCACATGAGCAGCGTGGGCAGGCCGGTCCCAGTGGTCGAAGGGGGCAGTGTGGTCGAGCGAGTGTTCACCGGCTAATGGGTTTGTCCGCCAAAAACGGACAGAGCTTAGATCACGGCGCCGCTGACCTGATAGCCTCATGACCACGGACCCTTAGTCCAGGTTGATCTTGTCGAACAGCGGCAGATGGCGGTAGTAAATCTCCAGGCAGCAGATTGCCATACTGGTGGAGTAGAGTCGCCCACCTGTTCGGTCATGCTGTTCCACCGGCGTCCAGCTGCCAGCCATGTGGCCACTCTTTTCCTGGGATTCGACCAGCACCTGGCGCATCCCTGTATTCCACTTGTTCCAATGCTCGCCCCCAATGTGATGAAGTGCCTGGGTGGCGTAGTAGAGGTAATACATGTTGCGTGGTTTCTGCGTTGGTGGATGGTTATCCAGCAGGTGCTGGGCACCTGTCTTGAGGCCGGGGTATTCCAGCGTCCAGCCCAGGTACATGCGGCAGAGCAGGCCCTCGGCGGTCATGGTATAGGTCGGAGCTTTTCGTTGGTCGGGAATATAGCTGTAAAAGGCCCCACGATTGGAAACCACGCGATCGAGGTAACTCTGGGCCTTCTGCAGCGTGTACGGTGGTACATACAGGTTGGCCATACGGGCACTCTGCAGGGCCATCACCTGCCAGCCCAGCACGGAGGTGTCACCAGCATCGCCCGGCCGGTACCGCCAGCCACCCTGTTCATGTTGGGACGCGACGATAAAGTCGATCGCTTTCTGGCTGGGTCCCCGCAGGTTCTCATCCCCGGTCAACATAAAAGCTTCCGAGAGCACGATAGCGCCCTGTCCATGGGCATACATGCGGGTGTTTCCGGTTGACCCCGGACTTAAATCGCCATCGTTATTCTGGTTCTTAAGCAGCCAGTCAAGTCCAGCTTGCACAGTCTTCTTGTACTTACCTGCCATGTGGGTCTGGCCTGCTCCCAGGAAGGGCAACAGGGCCAGCGACGTGGCGGCGGAATCGCTGGTCACCTGACCAGGATGCCCGCAATTACAATCGGCTGCGTGATTGAAGTCACGGAGCGACCAGCGTCCATCGGCTTCCTGGTGCGTGCTGAGCCATCTCAGGCCCCGCGCCACGGCAGCTTCCGTACGAGTTGTACCACCCTCTCGCTTGACCATCTCAACTCGCACTCGCGGATCGCGGGCGAGGATAGTGGAGCTGGTACCGGTAGCCTCCCGAATTTTTCGCTTGACCTCATCGAGGCGTGGCACATTGGGATTCAGTGTATCGAAGTCCTGGTGCAGCTCCTCGGCGGTCGCCTTGTCTGCCATCACCTGCTTCATCTGCTCTGGATCATTCGGATCAACATTTTTTGGAATCGGTAGATCGTATGCTGTGGGGTTTTTCGGATCGGTCTTGATTACCTCACCACCCTCGGTCCGGTCGGGTCCAACCACCACCGAGAGGACGATTTTCGGACCCTCGTTATCACGGGGAAGTTCCAGCAGGCCGAGCAGCAACAGCATCACAATGTGAAACAGCAGGCTGATAATCCAGGCTGGTGTGTCACGGAAAATTCGCGTGATCCAGATGTCGGTCTCAGCCAGGGCAAGCTGCTCCCTGACCCTCTTCTGCGCCATCGAGGGTCGGGGGGCTGGGTAGGAAGGAACGACCGGCGGGGCGACACGTTTTTTTCGTTTCTCGGACGGCCTCGACCTGGTGCCATCTCGCTGCCGCATATCAAGCAGCTGGCGGATCTCTCGTTCCTGCTCTTCACCGATCAGCATGCTGGCCTGGCAACGCCAGCAATCCGCAATCATCAGCCAGTGTCGGATGGTGATCGGGGCCTTGCAGTCCGGGCAGCCGCACATGATGGTGTCACCATCAAGCCAGAAGTCGCCGATCCGCACCTTCTGGTCAGTGCCCGTGGACGATGACTCTGCCGCAGCTGCATCTGGCGATGGCGAAGACGGGTCATGCCGCTCAAGTTGCTGCAGGTCGGGCAGCGGGGCTTCGCCCTCCAGGCCAAAGACCGGTATATCCAGTCCGATCTGTTGACTGTCAGCCAACGCCACATCCAGTGGT
>CAUZOB010000110.1:0-16710 GCA_963581185.1 Planctomycetota bacterium
GGCCGTAGCAGGCGAGATCGCAGTTGAGGTCATCACAGATCAGGAAAAGTACATTCGGCGCTTTTTGCGGCTCAGCGGCCTGGCTCAACCCGCCCACCGTTACCAACAGGACAAGCGCCGACACTAGTTGGAATAATCTCATCTGGTTTCTCACCTCAATCTGGATTGTCTCGCGTCCTGCGAACTTGGCAGGGTCTAGAGTCTCCCGCCCAATAACTCACTCGTCAACTGATTGGCGGAATCACTCGTGGCACAAACATGCCGCGGTTATACTCAATGCACGACCCGCCCTCATGCTCTCCCGCCCAAGAGGTCCGTTGCTATGTCACGTACAGCTCGCTCACCAGTCATCCTTTGGTGCGCTATCAGCTGCTGGCTGAGTGCCACAGCATTCTCAGCAGAACCCGCTATTGTCGTGGCACCCGGTGTGTTCGACCTTGAGCAGACAGAGGGACTCGGCCTGCAAGCGGCAGGCGGCGAGCACGGATACCTCTATGTTGCAGCAGACCACAAGTACAAGTTCTGTCACCATCCCCAGCTGGTCGTCTTTCGAGGCAGTTTGTTTGCTACCTGGAGCAATGGCAGGGTCGACGAGGATGCCGTCGGCCAGAGAATCCTGATCAGCTCATCGCCAGACGGTGTGCGCTGGGGCACACCACAGTGGCTGACTGGAGAACGGCACGAGATCTGCGTTGCTGCCGGACTGCATGTGTTTGATGACACCCTGATCGCTTTTTTCACTGTGACTGGCGGCACCAATTTTCACCCCGAGACAGCCCTGTTTGCCATTCGTTCTCGCGACGGAAAAGAATGGTCCAAGCGGCAGTTGATTACCAAGGGCTTCTTCATTGAAGGCCCGCGGGCACTCCATGACGGTCGGCTGTTACTGGCTGGCGAGCAGGTGGACCCTGATCGTGAAACGGGCCGCATGCGGGTGTTGATCAGCGATGACCCGTCGGGCCTTGGCCCCTGGGCTGAAGTGCAGATAGAGCCGCAGATGGCAAAGACTTTTGGCTACACCGAACCCGCTCTCTTGCTGACGGGCCCCGGCAAAGCCACGCTGTTGTTGCGAAACTACAGCGGCACGTTGTACGCCAGCACGTCGAACGATAATGGTTCCAGCTGGAGCGTGCCGGAGCAGACCAACTATCCAGACTCAACCGCTCGGATCGCAGCAGGCACCCTGCCCTCGGGAATGTCCTACCTGATCAACAACGCCTCGGCCACGCAGTTTGATCGAGGAAATCTTGTGCTCGGACTCAGCCAGGACGGCGTCACCTTTGATCGGGCCCTGCTGCTGCGTGGTGAGCCAACCAAAGTGCGTTACCCGGGCAAGCACAAGCTGGCTGGCTGGCAGTATCCGCACGCTGTCAGCTGGCGACGACATTTGTACATCGCCTACTCGGTCAACAAGGAAGATGTAGCGATCACCCGGATCCCACTCAAAAGACTCCGCTAAGTTCCAACCTTTCACCTGCAAGCACCATGTCATTATCGCCCAACACGCATTTCAGTCGCCGTCATCTACTCGGGGCTGCCATGGCCGCAGCCGCCAGCCCTCAGTTGGCAGCGCCATTGTTTGCTGAAGACAAGCCAGTAAAACGCCAGAAGGCACAGATAGCGATCACGCTGGACCTGGAGATGAGTCGTCATTATCCACGCCGCGGATTGACGGAATGGGACTATCAGAAGGGCAACCTCGATGGCCCCACAAAACGGTATTCCGTGGATGCCGCTTCGATCGTTCACGATTACAACGCCGTGATCCATTTCTTCTGCGTGGGGCGGGTGCTGGAACAGCCTGACATTGAATGGCTACAACAGATTTCCAATCAGGGCCACCCGATCGGAAATCACACCTATGACCATGTCAACGTCCAGGCAACGGAAGCGACCAAGACGCAATTCCGTTTTGAGCGAGCCCCCTGGCTGGTCGCCAACCGGACAGCGGCCCAGGTGATCGCCGAGAACATTCGCATGACCGGCGTGGGCTTGAAAGAACGAGCTGGAATTACCCAGAACGGTTTCCGCACACCGGGCGGATTCCGCGACGGACAGAAAGCACGACCGGACATCCAGGAGTTATTGCTGAGCCTCGGTTTTCCCTGGATCAGTTCTCTCTATCCTCGCCACAAGTACGGCGAGCCGCGGAAGGAACCGGGGGCCGATGTTTATGACAACATCGTTGCGGCCCAGCAAATGGCCCAGCCATTCCGCTATCCCAACGGATTGCTGGAGATTCCCATGAGCCCGATCAGCGATGTGGGAGCATTTCGCTCGACATTCTGGACGCTCGACTATTTCCTCAAGGCAATCCGCCTGGCTGTGGAGTGGACGATCGAAAATCGGGCCGTGTTTGATTTTCTCTGCCATCCATCCTGCATGGTCGTGGAGGATCCCGAGTTCAAGACAATCCAGATGATTTGTGAGCTGGTCCAGGCTGCCGGCGACCGAGCTGAAATCGTTGGCCTCGACAAGATCGCTGAGCCTTACTTGAAATAGCCAGCAGACCGTGCAAAGGAAGAATCATGAAGACTCATCATTGGCTGGCAATCCCTGGCACTTTTTTTTGCCTTGCCTTGCTGTTCCAGTCGCTCAGCGCGGAACCCCCGGCGCGGGTCTACCAGAACCAGCTGCGGCCAATCTCACGCCCCAAGCCACTGTTGGCGGACTACCCGGAATTCGTCCAGCCGGTGCTTGAAAGCCGACACTTTGAAGCCCCACGGCTGGTCGACGATGCCGGCGCCACAATCTCAGTTCGCGCCTGGCGTTTCTCCTACAACGCTCGCGGCATCATCGAGATGCCCAATCACCTGGACGGTTCCAAAACCGCCCTGATCGTTGTCCATCCCTGGGGTGTCGATGACGGCCAGGGGTGGCGCTCACCTGAACCTGCGGGAGTCGCGTTTGGCTGCACTCCAGAAAAAAACGCCGCCATACTCAAACACTCTCGCACGATCATCAATCCGCTGTTGCGCAAATGGCGCGACCAGGTTGGCCTGGTCCTGATGAGCCTGCCCCGCGATCCCGACCCAATTCGTACCAGGCTTTACCGCAGCATGGACTACACGCCGACCAGCGCGGAGCGGCGTCAGGCGGCAATGGACCTGGCAGACAAGCTGTCATCCTTCGAGTATCGGGGCCAACAGATTCCCGATCAGATTCAGCTGACTGGAAAGCCGGTCGTTGATTACTTCCGCCAGTTCCCTGGCCTGGACTCCTCGGCCCGCTACAACAACGAGGGCTTCTGGCAGCTACCAATTCCTGTCATGAAGCCGATCAAGGTCGCAGACCAGGACGTCGTGATGTACGACAACGAGGGCTATGATCGCCTCAAGGCGTTCCTGCAAGACAATGGTATTGAGCACGTGCTGTTGTGTGGTTATGCGACCGACATGTGCATCTGCAGCACAACGGCAGGATATGAAAACCTGCGCAAGGACTTCAATGTGTTCCTGGTGGGCGACGCGACTCAGTCGACGTTACCGGCCAACACGACGGCGCGGTATGCCACCAACCAGTCACTTTCCTATGCCTCGCTGGACTTGTTGATCACGCAGGTATCCTGGATCAAGCCCCTGTTGCGACGCACCGCGCGCCGCTAGCCGCGGCCAAACTGGGCGGGCGCTAACCCAGTTGGTGTAGATGGCCCTCGTCGAGCAGCGTCGTCAGCGTTTCTCGCCAAGCGTCGAGCGCCCAGTTGATATCGGCCTCGCTATGGCTGGAACTCAGTGCGCCACCCGTGCCGCTCATCAAATCGATCCCTGCCAGTCGCAACAATTCCTGGTAGCGGCTGACAAGTGAAGCTGGCATTCCCTTCAGCCTCTCTGGGTCATTGGTCACAAGATCATCGCGTGTAGACGCGTCCGACAGTTGGCGTTCGTCGGTCTCAAAGTAGATGTGGAACAACGATGCCGCTCCGTAAGCGAAGCCAGCAATATCGAGTTCCGCCAGCAGGCCGTTCAGCTCATCGCGGAGGCGGACAGCGAGCTGCTCTGCATCGGCCAGTGCTGTCCCGTTGTCAATTTCAGCAAGCGTGGCCAGTCCCGCTGCGGCAGACAGCGGCGAGCCGTTAAACGTCCCAAAGTGGCAGACGCGACCGAACCTGTCATGCTCCGGATCACCTGTCTTGACCAGCAACTGCATGATATCCTCGCGGCCCACAACCGCTCCGCCGGGCATGCCGCCGGCGACGATTTTTGCCAGGCAGGTCAGGTCGGGTGTGATTCCAATCCGCTGCTGATAGCCCCCAGGGCTGAATCGGAACCCAGCAATCACTTCGTCGAAGATCAAAGTAGTACCGCTGGCGGTCGTCTCTCGTCGCAGCATTTCGAGCAGGCCATCTGGCAACGGTGCCCGACCCCAGGACGCGCCCGTCACCTCGACGATCACGCCGGCGAATTCGTTGGTACGTAACAGCGCCTCGATGCCATCCAGATCACTGTCGACAGCCAGGACAACATCTCTCTGTTCATTGCCCGATACTCCCAACGACCCCGACTTGTCGAATGGCCTGTCGAAACCGTGCACAACGTCATCATGCCAACCATGAAAATGGCCGGCGAAACGCAGTAGTTTTCGACGTGCGGTAACAGCCCGAGCCAACCGGATCGCCAGCAAGGTAGCCTCGGTGCCGGAGTTGACAAACCGTACACGCTCAGCAGAGGGGATCATCTGCTGTACTTTTTCAGCCCACTCAAGGTGCAGCGGATGGTCGTTACCGAAGTGAGTCCCCGAGCTGACGGCTTCCTGGATGGCCTCGACCACAGCAGGAAATGCATGGCCCAGCATCAGGGCTGCATTGCCCATCAGGAAGTCGACATATTCATTACCGTCCACATCCCACTTGCGACTTCCCTTACCCCGCTCGATATAGAAGGGAACCGGAGCGAGGCTGCGGAGGTCATGGCCGACCTGCCCGCCGAGGGCGTTCTGTGCGCGGAGAAAACAACTGCGTGTCTTATCAAGATTTGAGATAGTCGGCATGTCATTCAACTCCGTGTTTCAGGTAAGCCGTCCAATTTCACTTTTCCCAGGCCGGCGGCAGAGGATTGCGGACGGCACTGCCAGATTATATCGTGCACCGTGGTTCCAGGTGAGCTTCCCAGGCATAAGGACGACCAGCATGTACAGGCGACTTTTTCTGGCCACGGCAAGCCTGGCAGGGGCGTTCGTGATCACAGCTACCAGTGCTCTATTTGCACAGCAACTGCCTTTTCAGGCGACCGGCTTCAAGGTCGGTGAAGTAAGTTCCTCGTCGGCGATCATCTGGACTCGACTGACTCTTAGACCGGATCGAAATCCGGCCGACGGCCCGATGGTGGAGATCCGCTACGCCAACGACTCCGGCGGTCGTCGTCAGCGGGCGGTGCAGGAGGTGGTCTATCCACCCAACGTAACCGTGGCTGACATTCGCAATGCGGCACCGGGTGGCAACGGCCAGGTGCGAGTTGGTTATCGGCCACACGGCACCGAACGCTGGAAGCTGACGAGTTGGCAGACGGTCGATCCGGCTCGCGATTTTACTCACCAGTTCCAGCTTAATCGACTCACACCGAACACCTCTTACGACGTTGTGGTACAGAGTCGGCTCGACAATAGCCGTCGGCCGGGCGCATCTCGCCATGGCAACTTTCGCACCGCCCCTCGCTCACGAACTCCGTCGCCCGTCCTATTCACAGTGTCGACAGGCCAGATGTACAACGACCTGGATCACCCGGATGGATTCCTGATCTACCCCAGCATGCTCAAGCTCCGGCCCAGCTTTTTTGTCCATACCGGCGACATAGTCTATTACGACCGACTAGCCAAGACAGAGGCGCTGGCCCGCTATCACTGGCAGCGGACCTACAGTCTGCCCACCAACATGATCTTCCATCAGCACACGTCGTCCTATTTCATCAAGGACGATCACGATTCATGGGTCAACGACTGCTGGCCGACGATGCAGACCAAGTACATGCATAAGCTCACATTTACTCGCGGGCTGGAGATTTTTCGCGAGCAGGTACCGATGGGTCGCAGCACTTATCGCACTCGTCGCTGGGGACAGGATCTGCAGATCTGGATGGTTGAGGGTCGTGATTTTCGCAGCGCCAACACGGACCCCGACAGTGCAGACAAGACAATCTGGGGAGAGCAGCAGAAGGAGTGGTTCAAACGAACGGTTCAACAGTCGGATGCCAGCTTCAAGATCCTGATCAGCCCAACACCGCTGGTTGGTCCTGATCGGGATAACAAGAACGACAATCACTCCAACAAGGGATTTACACACGAGGGCAACGAACTGCGAGATTTCATCGCCAGTCAGGAGAAGATGGTGGTTATCTGTGGCGACCGCCACTGGCAGTACATGTCGGTCGATCCGCGCACCGGAATTCGCGAATACTCATGTGGGCCGGCCAGCGACCAGCATGCCGGCGGCTGGCAGCAATCGGATTATCGCGAGGACTATCACAAGTACCTGAATGTGACGGGTGGATTTCTCTCCGTCATGGTGCAGCGTCTCAAGGGAACTCCGACACTGACTTTCCAGTATCACAACGTGGATGGTTCAGTGAATTTCACCGATCAGCTCACACGCTGAGTACTTGGGGCTGCTAACGTCTGCTCGAGAGCTTCAGAAGCTACAGCGGACCGTTTTTTCTGAAGTTGCCGGACCCGCGGCCCGACTAACTTTACATTCGCCGCGCAAAGACCGGTTCTGAAATTGCGGCAACTTTTCTATGATGGGAAAGGAGACATTCACGAGGCGCGAGGCAGACCATGCGTTTTACCGTCATTCTCTTGCTGACCTGGTGCTTTGCAGTTCCGGCCTGGTGTCAGGATGACGCCCCCACGGCGTCCAAGGCAGTTGGTCACGTCGGCAGTATGGTCGAGGATTTCAGCCTGCTGGATTACCGTGGGACGGAGCACACGCTTTCCAAGGCACTGGCGGACAGCGACCTGGTGGTACTGGCCTTCCTGGGAGCGGAATGTCCCCTGGCCCGACTTTACGGACCACGCCTCGAACAACTCGCAGAACACTTCGCCGGTCAGCGGGTCAGCTTTCTGGGAGTGAATTCCAATCGGCATGATTCACTCGAGGAGATCGAACTCTATGTCCGCCGCAGCGGTATCTCGTTCCCGCTGCTCAAGGATTCGGCCAACAAGCTGGCAGATGCCCTGGCTGCAGACCGCACGCCGGAAGTTGTTGTTCTGGATGCTGAACGACGCATTCGTTACCGCGGACGCATCGACGACCAGTACGGCGTCGGCTTCAGTCGTCCAGCACCGACCCGAGAGGACTTGAAACGTGCTCTCGAGGAGTTAGCTGCCGGCGAGCCAGTAACGATCCCACAGACGACTGCGGTTGGCTGCCACATTGGGCGTCTATTGGAGCCTGATAGCGAAAGTGCTGTAACATATGGCCGGCAGATTTCCCGTCTGCTTCAGCGACACTGCGTGGAGTGCCATCGAAAGGGCGAAATCGCGCCCTTCCCACTGACCAGCTACGAGGAGGCTGTCGGCTGGGCGGAGACGATTCGCGAGGTGATCAGCGATCAGCGGATGCCACCCTGGCATGCCGATCCAGCCCATGGCAACTTTATCAATGCCCGGCTGATGACGAGTGATGAGAAGCAGCTGATCTATGACTGGGTTAAGGCTGGGGCACCCGAGGGCGACCCGACTGCGGTCCCGCCAGCCCGCAGCTATGTTCGCGGCTGGCAACTTCCCCAGGCACCCGACCACGTAATCGAGATGCACGGCGCGCCATTCAAGGTGGCCGCCGAGGGGACCGTCGAATACCAGTACTTCGTTGTTGATCCCGGCTTTACGGAAGACAAGTGGATTCGTGCGGCCGAAGTGGTACCTGGCAGTCGTCAGGTGGTCCATCACGCGATCGTATTCGTACGGCCACCCAACCTGGACCCGTCGCAGGGCATGGGTTGGCTGACCGCGTACGTCCCTGGCCAGTCAATTCTCGACCTGCCTGAGGGCCAGGCCAAGTTAATTCCGGCCGGTTCGCAGCTTGTCTTCCAGATGCACTACACACCGAATGGCAGTCCGCAGGACGACACGACAAAGATCGGGTTGGTGGAAGTTGACGAGGCAAGTGTCCGCGAGCAGGTGATCACCATGCTGGCGATGAACCGGAACTTTGAGATTCCGGCAGGTGCGGGCGATCATCGGGTGGAAGCAACCGTGAGTGAGTTTCCCAAGGGGAGTCGCCTGTTGGCCATTTCGCCACACATGCACTTGCGAGGCAAGTCATTTCGTTTCAACGTTCAGCATGACGGTGAATCCGAGATCCTACTGGATGTCCCGCACTACGATTTCAACTGGCAACATGTCTATGTGCTGGAGACACCGCTGGCATTGGATACGGGTGTAGCCATTCACTGTGTCGGCCATTTCGATAACTCGACAGAGAACCTGGTCAATCCTGATCCCTCGGCCGTTGTTCGCTGGGGCGACCAGACCTGGGAAGAGATGATGCTGGGATACATGGAGATCTCGGTTCCCCTGGATCGGGGCAAGCCAGGCCAGGTATTCAGTCAGCGGGAATTGACAGCGGAAGAAGAAATCCGAGCCGAAACGGCTGCCAGGAAAATGATCGCCCGCTTCGATCGCGACAAGAACAACACCGTAGAACGAGGCGAGGTCCCGGATGCCTTTGCGGTCTTCGCATTTCGACGGTTCGATCGCGACAAAAACCGCGCGATCACCTACGAGGAAGCACTTGAGGTGTCGCGAGGGACTGTCCGCCGACAACAACTGCTTCGACTTACCCAGTAACCGGTCTTCCCCGGACGTCGGCAGAGACCGGCACTTCAAGCAAGGTCTTTTTTGTCGTGCGAATTACCGCCCTTCTTGCTCGCTTCGTGACCAGCCACCGCTTGTTGGTGACCTTCCTGTTAATTGGGATCACCGCTTTTGCCAGTTACGGTTTCTTCTCCCGCCGCACACCGACCATCGACACGGAGGGAACGCCAAAGGAGCGGCGAACTCCGCGCGTTCAGCTTGTCAACGATGAGTTTGGCTTTTCCCGGACAGACTGCTTGCTGGTCATCGAAGTTGAGGATCTCTACACGCGAGACACCATCGTCACGCTCCGCGCGATGGTCGATCGTCTCGAGGATTTACCCTATATCGGCAATATTGTCTGGGCCGACCGGGTACCGATACTCAACCTTTTCGGACTTGCCGAGCCACTCTTTCCGCCGGCAGACGGTTCTTCGGACCGCTTCCGGGCTGCACGGCAGCGAGCAGAGGCCCATCCACTCGTGCATTCCCAGCTGATCTCTGCTGACAGCCATACGCTGCTGATGCTGGTCACATTTGAGTGGATTCATGTTATTGACGATGCTCAGGTGACCGACGAGTTATTGAAGATTGCCCGGCACGAGGTTGCCGACCTACCTGGGACTCGCATACGGCTGACCGGGCCGGTACCTCTTTATCTTGGCTTCCAACAGGCACTGGATCGCAACCAGACAACGTTCTATTTGATTGGTTTTGGCCTTGATACCGTGCTGGCAATGATTCTCTTCCGCGGCTTCAGTGCTGTCTTCATCGTCGCTTTTGCTCCCATCCTGGGTGTCTTCTGGACGCTCGGAATCATCAACTTCACGGACGGACTGGGGAATCCGCTCACGATCACAGTGCTACCGGTATTACTTGCCATGATCGGACTGACAGATGGCATTCACATCATGGTCCACGTGCGTCGACAGCGGGCGGCGGGGAAAGAGCCTCGCGAGGCGGCACGGTCTGCGATTGAACAGGTTGGGCTGGCATGCGCCTTGACGTCCCTCACGACCGCCGTCGGATTCGCTTCGTTGATGCTTGCCAAGAATTCTTTCGTCAGCGAATTTGGTCAATCGTGCGCCATGGGAGTCGTGATCACGTTCTTGGCGGTGGTCACGGTCATTCCGCTACTCACCTGCACTCGGCTCGGCAAGAACATTCACATCGGCCAGGAACGAGACCTTATCGGACGAGGCATGCAGCGGGCATCCGGATTCATGGACTGGGTGCTGCGCTGGTCAAGGCCGGTGACAATCGTCGGTGTTGTTCTCACGTTACTGATGGCAAGCACCCTGATGTCACTCCGTCCCGACGACCTAGCAAAGGATTCGCAGCCTGCCGGCAGTGAAGTTTACCAGGCGATGGCGCACTGCGATGAGGCCTTCGGTGGGATCGAGTTTGCCCAGGTTATCGTCACCTGGAATGACCATGTCGAGGCAACATCCCCAGGCATCCTCGAGGCAGTTGTTGCTGCCGAGAACACAATCGCCGCAGAGCCCCTGCTCAAGAATCCACTGTCGCTGCACAGTCTGCTCAGTTCATTTCCCCAGCAGGGAGATGACGCGCAGCGACAAATGACCTTCCTACCCCTTTTGCCACCACCCATCCGCGACAACTTTTACAATGCGGAACATCAACAGACGGTGATTACCATGCGGGTTGCCGATCTTGGCGTTGCCAGGTACTACCCGGTGTTTGAGCGGCTCAAGGAACAGTTAAAGAAACTGGACGCTGACTATCCAGATTTCGAGTTCACACTTTCCGGCAATCCGGTGGAGCGAAGTGGCAACCTCTACCAGATCGTGATGGACCTGGTAACCAGTCTTGGCACGGCGTCGGTGATCATCTTTATCGTGCTGACATTGGTCTACCGTTCCTTACGAATCGGCCTGGTGACCGTGATTCCCAACATGTTCCCGCTGATGTTCACTGGCGCCGTGCTGGCACTCACTGGCAGCCCACTCAATGTTGCGGCCGTCTGCGCTTTCACCGTCTGTCTGGGGATTGCGGTCGATGACACGATTCACTTCATGACCAGGTACCACGTCGAACGAGATGCAGGTTATGCAGTCGACGAGGCACTCAAACGCTCCTTCACATCGGTCGGGACCGTGCTCGTGATGACGACTCTGATTCTCGTGGCAGGCACAAGCACCGTGCTCCTGAGCGACCTGGCCGGGCATCGCTCATTTGCCATGATGGCGATTTGCACGATCGGGTCGGCTTTGGTTGGCGACCTCGTGATTCTTCCGGCGATGCTCAGCTGGTTCCGCGGCAAAGAGGATGACGGCGACAAGCAAGTCCCAACCGATTCTGTCGATGGAACAACCGAGACATGACTAGCTCACTCCTCCACTGGCTCACGCGTGTCCAAGTCTTCCCACGGCATTGGGCGAGGGTTGCCATCGGCGTCCAGGATAGTCGGCGAGGCCGTCGGAAATACTGCAATCAGCTCGGCCGTGGCACCACTGGGCGGCCGCATGGCGTGTAATTGTCCCGCCGCCACAACGATACTGGCTGGTGCCGTCACCAGGGACATTTCCTCTCCTAGCGTCACTTCAAGCGTGCCGGCTGTGACCAGCAGGACTTCTTCCACCTCGTGATAATGCAGCGGAATAAAGCTCCCCGCGGCAAGCCATTGTTGCCAGATCGCAGTCTGGGCAGCTCCCTGGCCTGGCCCGCAGAGGATGCGGGTCCGAATCCTGGGGACTTCTGTGACGGGAAGCTGGTCGTGTGGAAAAACACTCACGCCTGGATCCTTCGCACGAGGAGAGGTCTCAGTTCTACCAGCCTAGCGTGACGGCCGGTCTTGCCAAGCATCCCTGTTTGACCGGTGCTGATCGTAACCGCAGAATAGGGCATCGATGCGAGACCCAAGTGCACCCCGAGGGGAAGACAATGAATGCTCCGTGGTCCAACTCTGCCCGACCGTTTGCTGTCGCCCTGCTGCTAGGTTTCCTGGCAGTCAACCTTACGGCAACCAGCCTGTCTGCCCAGAAAGCGGCTTCGCGTCCGAACATCGTTCTCTGCATGGCCGACGACCAGGGCTACGGCGACGTCGGTTATTACGGTAACCAGCTGCCTCACACTCCCAACCTGGACGCGATGGCCGCCGCGTCGCTGCGTCTCGACCGCTTCTACGCAGCCGCTCCCGTCTGTTCACCGACACGTGGCAGTGTCCTGACTGGCCGCCACCCCAACCGTTTTGGATGTTTCAAGTGGGGCTACACACTCAGGCCACAGGAAGTGACGCTGCCGGAGCTGTTCCAGAAAGCGGGATACGCGACAGGTCATTTTGGCAAGTGGCATCTGGGATCTGTCCGCGCAAGCAGCGTCTGCAGCCCGGGCAAGAACGGTTTCGACCGCTGGCTCTCGAGCCCCAACTTTTATGAGAACGATCCCTGGATGAGCGAGAACGGTCGCAGCATCCAGGTTATTGGCGAGAGTTCTGATGTCGCCATGATGTCGGCGATTGGTTTTATCCGCGAAGCGGCTGACGCTGGAAAACCATTCCTGGCCGTTGTCTGGTTTGGTTCACCTCATCTTCCCCACATCGCCGACCCGATCGACCGCCAACACTACAAGGACCAGCCTGCAGCGGTGCAGAATTATTATGGTGAGATCTCCGGCATTGATCGGGCGATGGGGACGTTACGAGGGGCACTGCAAGTCATGGGCCTGGCCGAGAACACGATCGTCTGGTACACGAGCGACAACGGAGCCCAGACGTCGGGCAAACGCCCCGGCTCAAACGGCGGACTGGCAGGTCGCAAAGGTACCTTATGGGAAGGCGGTATCCGTGTACCGACGATCATCGAATGGCCGCTCAAAATCAAACAACCGAGAACGTCGAATCTGCTGTCGGGTACCGTCGACATCCTGCCCACGCTGGTTGACCTCGCCGGCGTGGCCCAGCCGGACAACTCACCGCCACTGGATGGACGAAGCCTGCGTGGACTGATCGAGGCCAAACCACAGCCACTTGGCCGCACTATGGGCTTCTGGGATTACCCCGCTCGCGGCCGCTCGGTCAAAAGTACCGATCTGTTGAAGCAACTTGCCGCCGAGCAGAAGGCTGGCGAGGAGCGAGACAGCAAGGCACTCTATCCAAACGAAGGGACGATCGAGAAAGCCTCTGTCCCCGACCCGTCCCGCGGCCCTGCTGCCTGGATGGACGGACCCTACAAGCTACTACGGCAGATAAACCAGCAGGGAGCAGCGACCTACAAGCTCTTTCAGCTCGACAAAGATCGGAACGAAGAGTCTGACCTGGCAGCTACAGAACCTGCGCGGGTCGAGCGGATGAAGAAGGCGCTGGCCGAGTGGCAGCAGTCGGTCGTGCGCAGCTATCGCGGCGAGGATTATTGATCGTCTTTGGCTGCCTATCCAGCGGCCTTATTGTGAGACCTCAATAACAACCTGCTTGATTGTGCCGTCAAAAGCGGCTGGTGCCGTGTATTCTCCCACCGCTCCATTGTTATCCCGCCCCACCTGCAAACCATCTTGCGGCATGCTGGTCAGCAGCCCCGGAACCTTGCCTTCGATCACGAGTTTATCGCCGGCGGTAATCCGCACCGCGCCCTTGGCGGACCAGTTGAGCGAAAGTTCGGCTGGACCAGCAGCGAGTGGTTCTTCTGCCGACAGCACTGTCAGAGTTCCATTGTGTCGGGTTGCAAACTGCAGCTTCCCGTTGGCCAGGTAGAGCGAGAAGCCGTGTGCGGTACCCCCCTGGGCCACGATCACGCCCTCGGTCCCCGCCTGTTCAAGCGAGGCCACTATCTGCACGACCCGATTCTCAACGAAGGGAGCCTGTGCCTGGGAGAGAGAGGCTCCTGGTTTGAGTTCAAATCGCAGTTGCTGGCGATTCAGCGACGGCCGACCGCGCCAGGCACCCAGTGGCAGCACCCAGGCTCGTTCTGCCCAGGCGTCCCAGGCGGCCGCCAGTCTTTCGACCTGTTCAGGCATGCTGGCGGCAAGGTCCTGCAACTCTGATCGGTCCTGGGACATATCGTAAAGTTCCCAGGGACGATTTTCCTTTGCCACCAGCTTCCACTTGCCATCCCGCACGGCACGGTTCCCCTCGTGTTCCCAGAAAATGGGGGCCTCCCGTTTGAGTGATTTACCGACAAAGGCGGGAGCCAGACTGGCTCCTTCCATCGGCGTGATCTTCTCTCCATTGAGCTGCTGAGGATAATCGGCGCGGGCCAGATCGACACAGGTAGCCATCATGTCGATCAGATGTGCTGGTTGATCCTCCAGTTTTCCTTTACGCCTGACGCCAGCGGGCCAGTGCACGATTAGCGGTGAGGCGATGCCACCCTCATGAACAAAGTGCTTGTATTCTCGAAAGGGAGTATTGGAGACATTGGCCCAGTTGATGCCGTAGGCAATGTAGGTGTCCTCCGGCCCCGGCATGATGCCCGGTCCCTGCAGTGTCGGCACGCCGGCTCGATTCTGCTTGGGGATCACATCCAGCCGAATCGCGTCGTCGGCTATCGTCGGCAGTGACGATGCTACGGGCCGTTTGAAATCCCCGCGCCTACCGACTCCTTCCTGGCAGCCGCCATTGTCCTGGAAGAACATGATCAGCGTGTTGTCGATCTGCCCGTTGGTTTCGAGGGCTGCAACAATTCGCCCGATGCCTTGATCCATGTTGTCGATCATGGCCGCGTAGACTTCCATACAGGCGGACTCCCAAGCCTGGTCGTCGACATTATCCCAGTCACCAACCTGGGGTGCCATGGCGAGCTTGGAGTCAAACAAGCCCAGCTTTTCCATCTTCTTCATCCGCTGCTCGCGAATTGGACCATAACCGCCATCGTAGAGCCCCTTGTATTTTTCAATGTCCCTGGGCAGGGCATGCATCGGCCAGTGAGCGGCGGTGTAGGCGACGTACAGGAAGAATGGCTTCTCTGAGTTATCGGCGGCATGATCATTGATGTATCGAACGGCGTGATCGCTGATGGCGTCGGTATAGTAGTACTCCTCCGGTTGATACTCGCTGTCCGTCAGCGGCGAGACCATCGTGTTGCCGCGAGTCAACGTGCCCGGATCGAAGAAACTGCCCGCACCGGTAATGGTTCCATAGAAGCGGTCAAAGCCGCGCTGCTGTGGCCAGTTATCTTTCGGACCATCCGGCTGGACGTGCTTTGTGACGTGCCACTTGCCCGACATATAGGTCCGGTAGCCCGCCGGACGCAATGCTTCAGCGATCGTCACGCAGTTGCGATTGAGGTCGCCACGATACCCGTCAAAGCCGCGGTCTGTCATCATCCAGCCAATGCCACTTTGGTGAGAATAGAGTCCTGACAGCAGGGCGCCTCGGGTCGGGCAACATCGCCCGGTGTTGTAGAACTGGGTGAATCGAAGACCATCTGCCGCCAACTGGTCGAGATTCGGAGTACGGATTTCACTTCCATAACATCCAATATCGGAATAGCCCATGTCGTCTGACATGATCAGGATGATATTGGGCCGCGTGTCCCTGGGTGGTTTGGCATCCACCAACTGGACTGGCACGGCAATCAGCGCACAGCCAAGCAGTAGGCTGCAGCGACGGGCAACAGAATCCCAGCGTTGTGAAACATCTCGTTTCATCGTCTTTCCCCTAGAGGTTTCTCGTCAACTTTCAACTGAATTAATCACGGCTCGATAATACGTATGCCTGTTTCTTCCAGGACCGCGGTCACTGGTGTCCCCTTGCCCGCCTGCAGGTACTCGTAGTTCTTCTCGGCTACGATCGAGGCAGCCTCGATCACGCGGACAATATCCCGCTGGCTGGCCGCCGTGGGGTAAGTCTCATCCAGCGACTCGATCGATTCCCCCAACAGCCGGCGGCGGATGATAGCAAGCAACCCAGCGGCAATCGATGCCTTGCCGTAACCAAAGATCTCCGGCTTACCACCATGGTGCTGAATGCGGCCGCCGAAAGTCGGATTTCGGGTCCGCGAGCCGTCGCCGATAATCGCCTCGCGGTAACCCCGGTCCTGCTGGTCGACAATGCCGCGACCGTAGATGCCATAAAGTTCAATTTCCTGATTCACTGCCCCTTCGAATTCCGCGGGGTTGATCCAGTTGTTGTTGTAGTCGCCACGCATACCGTTGTCGTAGGTGATGGCCACGTCAACGCTGTCCCATGTCTTGATGGCATGCTGTCGCTTGAAGCTGGCGGGGTCAACGCCGCGCCGCCGTGCCACCTCCTGGTGATGTTGATCCCAGTTCATCAGCAGGTTTTTCTGACCGGTGGCAAACAGGGAGACAGGCCGGACACCGAGATAATGGTGGACTACATCCAGCCAATGGCAACCGACATAGGCAAACGGGTTGCTCTGTTCAGCCCAGGCAAAGATGTCTGTGCTAACCTCCAGTGGCTCCTCCAGTACCGCCCGAACCCGGTTGATCTGACCATAGTGCTCTTCCGCCTTGCTCATCATTTCTCTGACAAAGGGGTCATATCGCTTGTGCATGTCGACAGCGACTATCAGATCCTTGCTGGCAGCTCGTTCAAGTATCTGGTCAACCTCGGAGGTTTCCAGGCAGAGCGGTTTTTCGGTGATCACATCGCAACCGGCGTCCAGGGCATCCAGGATCGGCGCCGCATGCAAGTGGTCCGGTGTGGCAACAAACAGCACATCCGGCTTGTGTTTGGCAAGAATCTCCTGCCAGACATTTTCTCCGTAACAGGCAGCCACTGGCCGGTCGGGAAACTCTTCCTGGAACCACTCTGATATCCGTCCCGCCGTACCACTCTGCTCACTCCTGGTGCCAACCGCCGTCACGCGAATATCGATATTGGCGACATCTCGCGCCTTGTGGCTCATGCCGATACTGGTCAGAGCCCCCGACATCCCCCCATGCATGAAATCTTTGAACGTCTGCCCAATGATCTCGTCAAAGAACATCCCACCACCCACGACGGCA
>CAUZOB010000111.1:0-16660 GCA_963581185.1 Planctomycetota bacterium
CCTAACCGGCACGCGTCTGACGAGCTGTCATGGCAATCCACTCATCACTTCCCGCACCTTACCTGCTGGCAATACTGCTGCTGATCGCCGCCGCCGTGCTGGCGGTACTGCGGCCCTGGCACGGCAAGTCCAGGATGCCGCTGATGGCCGGCAGCTGGTGCCTGATCATCACCCTGCTGAGCCTGGTCAGCTGGCACTTTCGCAACGCCGATCCGATTCCACGTCCAGTGAATCGCCCGGTTGAATCGAGCGAGGACGGATTTGTCACATCCCGCAGCTGCCGCAACTGTCACCAGCGGCAACATCAAACGTGGTATGCCTCGTATCACCGCACGATGACCCAGCGAGCGACGCCGGAGACAGTGATTGGCGACTTTGGCGGCGCAACAGGGACCGTGCTCAATCGTAACGGTCATTCATTCCACATTTACGAAAAGGACCAGGGTTACCATGTCAGCCTGCAGGACGACGTGGGCCGACTCGTGTCGCGTCCGATCGTGATGACCACCGGCGCCCATCACATGCAGGTCTACTGGTTCGCTACCGGCAACGGACGCATGCTAGGCCAGCTCCCCTTCCTGTTTCTCCGCAATGAACAGCGTTGGGTACCGAACGACTCATCGTTCCTGCATCCCAGCTTGGACATCGAGTGGACCAATGCCCAGCTGATCGACGTGGCTCGCTGGAATCACACCTGCCTGAAATGTCACGTCACGCATCCCAAGTCGCGGATCGAGATATCGGCAGGGGGAGCTCCCTACAGCATCGACACGCAGATCGGGGAATTCGGCATATCCTGCGAATCCTGCCACGGTCCCGGCCATGAGCATGTGACCGCCAATCAAAACCCCTTGCGCCGCTATCGCCTCCACCTGGGAGACAGCCAGGACACCACGATCGTCAATCCTTCCAAACTGGATCACCAGCGTGCCTCCCAGATCTGCGGCATCTGTCACAGCATCACGACGATGGGGGGAGCGGAACAGGAGGTGGCCTGGCGTGAGCAAGGAAACACCTTCCGTCCTGGCGACCTGATTGAAGACCACCGTGTCCAGGTCCGCTGCAGCTCGCCGCGGCTACTGTTGGACGAACTGGAAGCTGTCAATCCGACCTACCTGGACGATCGTTTCTGGTCGGACGGGATGGTGCGGGTCTCGGGGCGTGAGTACAGCGGGCTGGAACAGACCCCCTGCTTTATTGAGGGCGAGCTGTCCTGCCTCAGCTGCCACTCCATGCACCCTCCACGTGATGACCCGCGCGCCCTTTCTGACTGGGCGAATGACCAGTTGAAAACTGGCATGCGGACGAACCAGGCCTGTCTTAGCTGCCATCAAGAATATGAGAGCCAGGATCAGCTGGCTGCACACACGCATCACCAGGCCTCCTCCAGTGGCAGCTTCTGCTACAACTGCCACATGCCGCACACAACCTATGGCCTGCAAAAGACCATTCGCAGCCACCAGATCGACAACCCCTCGGCCGCGGTCAGCCTGGAAACCGGCCGGCCGCTGGCCTGTAACCTCTGTCACCTGGACAAGTCCCTGGGGTGGAGTGCAGACAAGCTGACTGAGTGGTATCAGCAGCCGCGACCGGAATTAAGCGATGACCAGGAGCAGGTTGCAGCCAGCCTGTACTGGCTCTTGAGTGGCGATGCAGGTCAGCGGGCGATTATCGCCACAGCGATGGGACGCAACACGCCCCGCTCAACCAGCGGCGATCAGTGGATGGCACCCTACCTCGGCCAGCTGCTCGTCGACCCCTACGATGCGGTCCGGTTTATCGCTGCCCGCAGCCTGAGAAAAATTCCCGGCTATAGCCAGCAGACGCTCAATTACGACTTCCTGGCCGAGCCGGCGATGCGAGATGCTGTCCGCCAGAGAGTCCAGTCGGGCTGGACGCTGAGCAGAGAATATCAAGGCAAACGCGGTCCGCTGTTGATTGAAGATGATGGGACGATCCGGATGATGGACTTTCAGCGACTGCTGGATGACCGCAATGACCGACGCCTGCAGCTGGCCGAATAGACCAGGGACCATTTGATGGCACTGCAATTGCTGCTCATGCTACTGCTGCTGATCACAGCAGTCCTGCCGCCGCTGTTGAAAGGCAGCTCAGGCGGTCGGCTGCCAATCGGGCGCATCCTCATGATCACGGCTGCCGCCGGCTGTGCAGTTGGCGCGATTATCGCTCGGGACCGCAGCCTGACAATTGAGCAGATGCCAAGCATGCGGCCAGTCGAAGTGACCGAGGGTGACTATCGCGGCAGCGATAGCTGTCGCGTCTGTCACCCGACGCAACATCGCAGCTGGCACGATTCCTATCACCGCAGCATGACCCAGCTGGCCACGCCGGAGACAGTGATTGGCGAATTTGGCGGCGCAGCAGGGACCGTGTTGAATCGTGATGATCATTCATCATTCCACATTTATGAAAAGGACCAGGGCCACCATGTCAGCCTGCAGGACGACCTGGGCCAGGTCGTATCGCTTCCGATTGTGATGACAACCGGTTCGCATCACATGCAGATCTACTGGTTTTCACTCGGCCGTGAAAACAGCCGATCGCTGGGGATGCTGCCCTTTGTCTACCTGATCCAGGAAGAACGCTGGATTCCGCGGCACGCGGCATTCCTGATGCCCCAGGAACGCGGCCGGGAACTTATTGTGGGACGCTGGAATGCGACCTGTGTTCGCTGTCATAGTACCGATCCCCGCGCCCATGCGGAGAATCCCGACAGCACGCAGGCCGATACGATGGCCGCTGAGTTTGGCATCTCCTGCGAGGCCTGCCATGGCCCTGGCGATCCGCACGTGGCAGCCAATTCCAATCCCCTCTCTCGCTATATGAATCGACTGAGTGGTGGCAAGGATCAGACGATCACCAACCCGGCCCGGCTGGATCATCAGCGAGGTTCGCAGATCTGTGGACTGTGTCACAGCGTCTCGTCGATCAAGCACGAATCAGATTTTGCTCGCTGGCACGAGCAAGGCTACCAGTTTCGGCCGGGCCAACAGCTGACGAACGAACGCCACCTCGTACAGGCTACCAAGCCGGACGCGGAAATGACCCAGAAGCTAGTAGACAGTTATCCGCACTTCCTGGAGGACTCCTTCTGGTCCGATGGAATGTTGCGAGTCACCGGGCGCGAGTACACCGGTTTACTGGAGACACCCTGTCACCAGCAAGGGAAACTCTCCTGCATGTCCTGCCACCAGATGCACAAGCCTGCCGACGGCCGACCGCTGGAAGACTGGCGTGACGATCAACTCAAGCCCGGCATGCGCGGCAACCAGGCCTGCATTTCCTGCCATACGGAGTTGCAGGACACAGCGGACCTGGCCAATCACACACACCACCTGGCAGAATCCCAGGGCAGCAATTGCTACAACTGCCACATGCCACATACCAGTTATGGCCTCTTGAAGGCGGTTCGCAGCCACCAGGTCGACAGTCCGGACGTGGCAGTCACGCTTGAGACGGGACGGCCCGTGGCCTGCAACCAGTGCCACCTCGACAAACCGCTCGGCTGGACCGCCGACTGGCTGACCGAATGGTACGGCCAGCCGCGACCCGAGCTGAACGAGGACCAGCAGGAAGTCGCTGCCTCGATCCTCTGGCTGCTCTCCGGCGATGCTGGTCAGCGAGCTCTGGCGGCCTGGACCTACAGCTGGCCGCCTGCCCTGGAAGCATCTGGCGACGACTGGCAGGCGCCGATGCTGACCTGGCTGTTCGATGATCCTTACCAGGCGGTAGCATTCATTGCCGGGCGCAGCCTACACAGCTTGCCCGGATACGATCAGATTGGTTACGATTTCCTCGGCAACGAAGAGCACGTTCACGCCAAGCGTGACGAGGTGCGAGCGTTATGGCAGCAGAGACCGTCTCAGCGGCCCCGGACCACTGTGCTGATTGACGAGACAGGTCAACTGCTGCTGAAGGAAATTGAGCGACTCTACTCCCAACGGGATAACCGTCGTATCAGCCTGACTGAATAACCGCTTTGTCCTCTTGTGATCCTGATAGGAAACTGAACCTGTGAGCGAATTACCCGCGTCGGTCGAACCTGGTTCCATCGTGCAACGTCACTTCCGCTTCGGCTGGTGGTCGATCCTTGTCTTCCTGCTGCTTGGGCTGACGCTGGAGACATTGCATGGTTTCAAGTCGCAATGGTTTCTTTCCGAGCAATATGAGGCCCGGCGGCTGGTCTGGAGGCTAGCCCATGCGCACGGCACGTTACTGGGGCTGGTCCATATCGCCTTTGCTTTCACCATCTCTTCGATGGGAATTTCCGGGGCCAAGCGATGCCGGATTGCCTCGCCCTGCCTGCATGCTGCCACGGTCCTGTTGCCTGGCGGCTTCTTCCTGGGCGGGATCTATACCTACGACGGCGATCCGGGGCTGGGTGTCTTCCTGGCACCGTGTGGCGGACTAGCCCTGCTGGTGGCAGTACTGATGGTGGCCCTCGAAGTGACAGCGGTGAAGGAATAGCTCTGGACTACGGAGCTCGCACCACGATCCTCGAACTGCCTTGACGGCAGGCTCGGATTTCCTCACAATCCCCGCGCGCAGGCACCATGCGGGGAGATCGATGTTCGACAAGTCAACTAACTGCCGTCTAGCAGGATTGCTGCTGGCCCTGGCCATCGGGCTCTGCCAGTCGAGCTGGGCCAAGGCGACCGACCTCTACGTCAACAATATTGGTGGCGACGACCTGCACAATGGCCTGGCGGCCGAATCCAACACGCTCGAACATGGTCCGGTGCGGTCGATTCAGCGCGCCCTTTTGATCGCCCACAAGGGTGATCGCATCATCGTGGCAAATACCGGTGAACCGTACAGGGAGAGCGTGACGATCCAGGGTGGTCGCAATAGTGGCTTGTTCCGCCAGCCGTTTGTGATTATCGGCAATGGAGCAGTGCTGGATGGCAGCATGCCAATCGATCGCGACGTCTGGAAGCCGGTCGCCGTCGATCTCTATCGCTTCACGCCCGAATTAAAGTCCACCTTGATCTACATCGACGGGCGTCCTGCCAAGCGGGTCGCCGTCGATGATTCGGGAAAGCGACCTGAGCTGGCGCCGCTCGAGTGGTGCCTGTTCGATGGCGATATCTTCTTCCGTGGCGAGGACAACCGACTGCCCGAGGACTACAGCCTGTCCCAGACAGGGCGGCCCGTGGGGATCACAATCTACGAGGCACGAAACCTGGTGGTCGAAAATCTGGTGGTGCAGGGCTACCGCCTGGATGGAGTCAATGCCCACGACGGAGCGATGAATGTCGAGTTGACTGGTTTGACCTGCCGCGGTAACGGACGCAGCGGCATTTCGATTGGCGGTGCCTCGCGGTTGATCGTGACCGCCTGCCTGGTTGGCAACAATGGTCGCGCCCAGCTGCGTACCGAGGGCCGCTGCCGGGCACGCCTGGTCAACTGTGATTTAATCGACGACGACCCGCAGGCTCCAGGGCTGGTCAACACCGGCGGGGAAGTCAAGATCGAGAACAACGAGCCGCCACCGCAACCCTAGCTCAGGGTGAAAGCGGTTCAGCTGGCGCCGTGACTGGCCCAGGTCCTGCCGGACCGGGTCCCGCTCCTGGCATAGGTCCTGGCAGTCCACCAGCGGGTCCGCCAGGCGCTGCCGGAGCTGGCCGTGCGGGATCGACCAGGAACAGCTGCTTGTTCTGGTAGCGGTTCATACGGAGTCGAATGTTCGACTGGACTTCGACATCTTCGCCGGCAACATTGAGTGCTCGCTGGCAGGCCTGGATCGCCTGATCAAACTGGTCACCTGCAGCCAGTGCTGCGGCCGCGGTCACCAGCACCTGCCAGTTCCCCTCGCCACCCTGCTGCATCATCACCGCCACCAGCTCCATCGCTCGTGAGCCATTTCGAACCGTATCGCTGGGATGGGTACTGAGTATGTCTGCCAGGTACATGGCCGACTGCAGGTCCTGCGGTTCGATCCGCAGAGCCTCTTCGAAGTGAATAATCGAGTTGGCAACCCGGTTGGTACGCAGGAACAAGAATCCGAGACTGCGATGGGCCGAGACCATGTCGTTATCAACATTGACCGCTTTGACATAGAAACCGACCGCTTTTTCCAGTTGCTCGAGTTGAGCAAAGCGATCCGCCAGCTGGCTGTTGGCCCGAGCGTGTTTGGGGAGCAAGCTGGCTGCATAGGAAAGCACGGCGATACCACCGCGGACATCGCCTGAATCAAACAGCTGGTTGCCCCGCTCAAGATACTGATCGACAAGAATACTGGTCAGGTTGTCCTCCCGTACCCGGTGACTGGACGCTATCACGGCAGGCGACAGCTTCTGCTCAACAACTGTCGAGACCGAGTCCAGGTTGTTCTCGATCAACTCCAGCAGCGGGCGATGATATTCCAGGTCCTGGACCTGGATGTATTCCAGCAAGGGTCGATCATCGATATAGATTTCAGCGCCGCTGGTCAGGTTCTGCAGCGATTGCGGACCAGACAGGAAGCCGCCCAGGAAGACATGTTGTTTTTGCAGGTACTGGCGGCCGCCACCCCAGTAGGCAAAGTCCAACTCATTCTGGATCGCTTCACTCTGCAATGCCTCAAGCCGATCAGTCGCGATCTGGATCTTCTCGCCGTTGGTTCCAATCAGCAACAGCTCGGACGTGTTGTACCAGAGAATACTCTGGGGAAAGACCTCGACAAATGTCCGCACCACGCTCTTGAATTCACTGACGCCGAGAAAGTTCATCGGTACGAATTGGCAGACAACGCCATCCGGATTCAGCCGCTGTAACGTTCGCTGGTAAAACTCTCGGGTATAGAAAGCTGCCACACCGGGACGGAAAACTTGGCCAACTTCCAGCGAAATCACATCGTATTTCTTGCTGGCATGGGTGATGTAGTTCCTGCCGTCGTCAAACACCAGCCGCACGTTGGGAACGTCCATCCATTCGGCAGCCTCGTAATGCTGCACCAGGATCGGCAGCAGTCGTTGCTCAATTTCAACACAATCGAGCTGTTCGACATTGTGAGCCAGGAAGGATCGAGCGGTCTGACCGGTACCCAGCCCGACGACGAGAACCTGGCGGGGATCCTTGTGAAACAGCATCGGCACGTGGGCAGCAGTCGTCTGATGGTTCTTCTTGTTCGTCCCCTGCCACATACGGTTGACCTCGAGGTCCAGCGAGGAGCCATTCTGCAGCACTGCCATGTACGAGCCGACCCCTTCTTCCAGCGAAAGTATGTTCTGGTTGCCGGCCAGAAAGTCGCCCGGCAGGCGCGTGCGAGGAACGATCATCGACGAGCTGGAGAGGCTGATGGCCAGCCAGATGGTACTGAACAGCACGATCCACAGGCCACGCTTGCGAACCTGTTGTTCCACGGTCCCCTGCAGCAGCAACCAGGCGCAGATGCCGACCAGAATGCCGATCCCGGTGGTCGCCCGCAATGTCCGTTCCAGTCCAATGTAGGGTAACAGCAGGAAGCCGACCGCCAGCGATCCGGCGATCCCGCCCAGTGTGTTAATGGCCGCCATCCGACCCACGGTCGAACCGGCGTGCGAGGGATCCTCCAGCACCAGGCGGATACCGAGCGGAAAGGAGATGCCCGAGAGGATGGCAGGTACCAGCATCAACAATGAGACGACCCAGATTTGAGCAGTCAGTGCCTGCGGGTTGATCCAGCGTTGCCAGATCGGGAACGGCAACATCATGACCAGGAAGACAATGATCGCAGAGACCACCTGGACCAGGCCAAACTGGAATACATGACGCTCCGAGACGTCACTGCCGCGTCTCACAATCATGCTGCCAATCACAATCCCAAACAGGATCATCGAGAGAGTCAGCGTGTAGGTGTAGACGTTGTTGTAGAGAACCAGCGAGAGAAATCGGGTCCAGACGACTTCGTGACCGAGTGCCACGAAACCCATGAAGAAGAACAACCAGCCCATCACCGTGCTGACGCTGAAGGACTCCCATTCCTCGTCTTCCCATTCCTCGTCGTCTTCCAGTTCATCCTCGTCGTCTGCTTCATCCAGTTGTTCATCATCCTCATCGTCCCACTCTTCTTCCTCGATCTCTTGAAAGGGCAGCGGGGATTCGAATTTCAGTCTCAGCAGGAGCACGCCAATCAGGATGTTGATAGCGGCACCGAGCACCACCGTGGTGGTAATGCCGACCAGCGGAATCAGCAGGAAACCACATACGATGCAGCCCAGCGCGGCTCCCAGCGTGTTGAGTGCGTAGAGCGAACTGATGGATGAGAGTATGCCGTTTTTCTGCCGTACGTACTGCCTGCACAACAGCGGCAGCGTGCCACCCATCATGATCGTGGGGGGCAACAGGCAGGCTGAAATCAAGCTCAGCCGCAGCAGTGCAAGTAGCGAGGCATTATCGACCAGGCGGTCGTAATAGGAGCTGTAGAATGAGTCGACAAGTGGTAGCAGCACGAGGGTCGAGAGCACAAGCAGCCCGGCTCCAATCTCAAGCAGGGCATATAACCGGATCGGGTTATCATTGCGCCGCGAGATGCGTCCAAAGATCTCGTTGCCCAGGGCCAGCCCAGCCATGAAAACGGCCAGCACCGTGCTGACGGCATATGTCGTCGAACCCAGGATCAAAGTCGACTGCCGCATCCAGCAGATCTCGTAGACCAGTGCCAGAAATCCGGAGACCACAAAAGCTGAAATTGCAAACCGATCGGCAGCCGAGAGCGGCAGCTGCTGATCGGCAGTCAACGGATCTGTTTCAATAGCCAGGCCCGCGTCGGAAAGCGGGGAGGACGAGTCACTTGCCATTATGATTCAGTCTCACATCACTGCAGGGGATTCGGCGAGCTGGTGGGACAACTCAGAATCTTCAGCTACCTTCCGGTTGCGGCGGTTCATACCACTCAACACTACCAGCTGCATAGCAACCCGGCTGATCCGGGCCTGCCAGCAGGAGTCGTCCCTGAGAGTCGATTCCCTGACAGATCCCCTGCACCTGCAGGTTGCCCTGACGGAGTCCGATTCTCATTCCATTAAGCATACAACGCGACTGCCAGGGATCTGTGATTGCTGCGGGATTTGTACGCAGCGGTCCCAACAACAGTTCGATTTCGCGCAATACACCGGTCAGAACGTCTGCCAGCGGAATGGTCGTACCGATTATGTCGACCAGCGCGGTAGCCTGGTCAGCCAGTTCCGGGGGACCCTGTTCGATCGAGTTATTCACATTCAGCCCGATTCCTACCACCACCGGAGAGCCAGCCGCCGGGGTTTCGATCAGTATGCCAGCCAGCTTGCGCGTGCCGAAGTAAACATCGTTGGGCCATTTGAGTGAGAGCCTGTCCGGCAGCGAGGGACAGGCAGCCTCCACCGCGCGGCAGGTTGCCAGTCCGCAGGCGAGTGCCAACAGAGCTGTCGACCCAGCTGAATCCCAATCGAGCAGCAGGCTGAAAGTCAAAGCTCCGGGGGCCGACCACCAGCGTGCTGACTGGCGGCCACGGCCCGCCAGCTGGCGATTAGCAATCAGCAGCCAGGGCAGCTGGTCCAGCTGACCCGCGCGGATCATCGCCAGGCTGTCGTCGTTGGTCGAGCCGGTCTGTTCGACAAGCTGGTAGCCGGCCAGAAAAGTCTGCTGGCAGACCTGCTGGCAGCTGGCCTCGTCGAGTCGGCTGGCGGTCGTCACGTCAGATGCCCAACAGGAGAGGGGGGGTACAGGTTACGAAACCTAGACAACCCCGCGGCGAACAACCATCGGGTTGTTACAGTCTGGGTCCGCTGAGAACTCAGGAGGAGACACTCTCGATACGAGGTCCAGCAGAACGAATCTCTTCACTCGCCTCGTCTGCATACTGTTGGAAATTGTCATGGAACAAGCCGGCCAGTCGGCGGGCGGCGACATCGTACTGGCTGGCGTCTTCCCAGGTAGCTCGCGGCACCAGCACTTCACTGGGGCAGCCAGGGCAGCTGGTCGGTATCGCCAGTCCGAAGACTTCGTCCTCGACCATCTCCACGTCGTCCAGCTGACCAGCATGGATGGCGTCGATAATGGCCCGCGTGTTCGGCAGGTTCATCCGCTCGCCAACTCCGTGAGCTCCCCCGGTCCAGCCGGTGTTGATCAGCCAGGCCTTGGCCTCATGCTCCTTCATCTTGGCAGACAGCAGTTCGGCGTAGACGGTCGGATGCATGACCAGGAAAGCTGCGCCGAAACAGGCCGAAAAAGTTGCCTCGGGTTCATCGACACCCATCTCGGTACCGGCAACCTTGGCAGTGTAGCCGTTAATGAAGTGGTACATCGCCTGTTCGGGGGTCAGCCGGCTGACTGGCGGCAGGACACCAAAGGCATCGCAGGTGAGCAGGATGATGTTACTGGGGTGGCCACCGACGCAGGGAATTTTCGCATTCGGAATGAACTCGATCGGGTAAGAGGCCCGCGTGTTCTGGGTGATCGAGACGTCATTATAATCGACAGCCCGAGTGGCGGGATCTCGCACCGTATTTTCCAGCACGCTGCCGTAACGAATGGCGTTGAAGATCTCCGGCTCGCTCTCGACGGTCAGGCCGATGCACTTGGCATAGCAGCCACCCTCGATATTAAAGACGCCATTGTCGGTCCAGCAGTGCTCGTCATCGCCGATCAGCTGGCGGCGGCTGTCCGCTGAGAGGGTCGTCTTGCCTGTCCCGGACAAGCCGAAAAAGATCGAGACATCACCTGCCTCACCTTCGTTGGCCGAGCAGTGCATCGAGAAGACGTTCTGCCTGGGCATCAGGTAATGCATGATCGTGAAAACGCCCTTCTTCATCTCGCCGGCGTACTGCGTCCCCAGGATCACGAACTCACCCTCTTCAAAATTCAGTGCCACGCTGGTTTCCGATGTGAGCCCCTCGGTGGCCGGATCGGCCGCCTGGGAACCGGCATTGAAGATCACGTAATCGGGTTCGCCAAAGGATTCAAGTTGCTCGGCGGTCGGTCGGATCAGCATGTTATGCATAAACAGCGCATGGTACGGCCGCGAGCAGATGATCCTCACCTTGATCTGGAATTCCTCGTCCCAGCCGGCAAAGCCATCCATCACGTACAGCCGTGGGCAGCCGTTGAGGTATTCAATCGCGGTCGCCCGGTTGATCTGAAAGGACTCAGCCGAGACCGGCATGTTGACCGGTCCCCACCAGATCTCGTCATGGCTGGCAGGGTTGTCAACGATCCGCTTGTCCTTGGGGCTGCGGCCTGTCTTCTCAGCCGACGCCGTGCAGATCGCGCCGTTGTCGGCGATCTCGGCATCGTCAAAAAGGATGGCATGCTCGTAAAGCAGTGCCGGGGGGCCGTTGCGGATGACGTCGGCGTTCTGAAGTCCGTAGGCGGTGAGGTCCATGAAAATCGCTTCCTGCTGACCGAAAAGTGACTGTGCGATCGCGCTGTGGCAGCCACTCAGCAGATCCACAGGCAAGACGAACACGTAGTTTAAGCCACCTCCGGCTCACCGACAACGGGCCGCACGCTGAGCAACGCAGCTCTCGAATGGCAACTCTCGCCTGCCGTCCCCAGCGCGATCGATCATTGGGTCAGGCTGCTCTGGCAGTGGCTGTTCAGCCGGCGGCTAGAAAGTGATAATGCCATACCTGGCGACTCTGTGGCCCCCTGCAGGAACCCCCGACGTGTCGAATCTCACGCCTCCCGGTCGAGCTTCCGCTGGCGCATTGAGCGTGGCCATCTTTTACCCGACCGTGCTGACGTTGGTCTATTTCGTCCTCCTGCGTGACCAGTCTTCGGCCTGGCAGCTGGGAGTCGGCGGGCTGGGGAAAGTTCTGCAGTTCGGGTTCCCCCTGTTTTACGTCTACCTGGTGCTCAAGCAGCGACCACGTTTTCCCCGTCGCCCCTTGGCGGGTATGGGACCGTCGCTATTGTTTGGCGGTCTGATCCTGATCGCGATGCTGGCCCTGTATCACCTGGTTCTGGAGCCGGCGGGGCTGTTTGACGATCCTGGCGAGGAGATCCGCAAGAAGATCGTCGGGATGGGACTCTCTTCCTCCACCGCGTACCTGCTGTTTGGTGCCTTTTATGCGGCCGTGCATTCGTTGCTGGAGGAGTACTACTGGCGCTGGTTCGTCTTTCGCCAGTTGCGTGAACGGATGTCGCTGGGCTGGTCCGTGCTCCTGTCCAGCCTTGGGTTTGCCTCCCACCATGTGATTTTGCTGGTGGTCTACTTTGGCGCCAGATCGATTTTCACTTACCTGTTTATCGCCGGCGTGGCGATCGGGGGTGCGGTCTGGGCGCTGATCTACAATCGCTACCGTTCCTTGATCGCTCCCTGGCTGAGTCACGCCCTGGTCGACCTGGCAATTTTCCTGATCGGCTATGAGCTGGCTCGCGACCTGCTGAGCTAAGCTGTCGCACCCGATCGTTCATTTTTCTGGAGTCAAGCTGTCGTGAACACAAATCTCCCCACTGCCCTGCTCGATCTGGAATCGCACCTCCGTGAAACCACGCTACTCAGCTCAACTCGTGGACTGCTGGAATGGGACGAGCGGACCAAGATGCCGCTGCAGGGTGGCCCTTACCGGGCGGAGCAGATCGCGCTGCTGTCTGGCATGATCCACCAGCGGGCCAGCGACGCTCGGATCGGCGACTGGCTGGGGGAATTGGAGCAGTTGCCGCTGGCCGAGGATCGACACAGCCTGCATGGCTGCCTCGTGCAACAGACGCGGCGAAACTATGAGAAAGCGATCAAGCTACCGAAGTCGCTGGTCGAGGAGATCACGCGGACCACGGTGCTGGGTCAGCAGTCCTGGGTCGAGGCCCGCGAGCATGATGACTTCGCCGCCTTCGCTCCGATCCTGGAGAAGATCGTGGGGCTCAAGATCCAGCAGGCCGAGGCACTGGGCTACGACGCGACGCCCTACGATGCCCTGCTGGACGAATACGAACCTGGCGAAACAACCAGTAACGTGACTCGCATCCTGGCCGACTTGCGCGAGCAACTTGTGCCGCTGGTGGCCGCCATCACGGACAGTGCCAACCAACCCGATAGCTCGATCCTGACACGCGGTTATGCAGCGGATCAGCAGCAGCAGTTTGGCAGCCGGGTAGCCGGGCTGGTGGGATTTGATTTCCAGCGAGGTCGGCTTGATACGACGCATCATCCCTTCTGTACCGACCTTGGCCCCCATGACTGCCGCATCACCACACGTTACGACGAGGGATTCTTCCCGGCCGCGTTTTTCGGCATCCTGCACGAGGCTGGGCACGGCTTTTATGAACTCGGGATGCCGGACGACTGGTACGGGCTGCCGCCTGGCAGTTGCACATCGCTTGGCATCCACGAATCACAGTCACGTTTCTGGGAGAACATGGTTGGTCGTGGCCGGCCCTTCTGGCAATGGTGTCTGCCGCTGGCAGCGGAGGCTTTCCCCGAGAGCTTCGCTGATCTTTCGGTCGACCAGGTTTACTTTGCCGTCAACTCCGTCAAGCCCTCGCTGATCCGGGTTGAAGCGGACGAGGTAACCTACAACCTGCACATCATCATTCGCTTTGAGCTGGAACAGGAGTTGATTTCTGGTCAGCTGGCTGTCAGCGACCTGCCGGACGCCTGGCGCGAGAAATACGAGCAGTACCTGGGGATCACACCGCCCAACGATGCCGATGGCGTGCTCCAGGACATCCACTGGAGTGGCGGTATGTTTGGCTATTTCCCCACCTACGCGTTGGGCAATCTCTACGCTGCTCAATTCCTGGCGGCCATGCGAGCCGAGCTGGGTAACATGGATCAGCTGGTCGAGCAGGGCGATTTCCAGCCGCTGCACGATTGGCTGGCAAAGCATATCCATCAGCATGCACAGCGGTACAGTGCAGCGGAGCTGGTGGAACGAGCGACCGGCGAGGGTCTGTCGCACCTGCCGCTGGTGGACTACCTGAGGGAAAAACTTGCGCCGCTCTACCAGCTACCTGCCAGCAGCAGCTAAAGCCAGCAGCAGCTGGTTTTGTCTTTTGCCGGGTAGCCAGCTACACTTGAAGTAACGGTCGAGTCGTGCCGGTGAAAGGCGGTTGCGAGGTCCCCGCAGGGATCTGGTGAGCCGGCGAGGGACAGGAGGACGAGCGGAATGACAGTTGCCACGTGCCCACATTGCGGCGAATCGGTTACGGTGCCAGTCGGGGTAGCGCCCGAGACCCGCGTCGCCTGCCCGCTCTGCCAGGAAGAGCTCAACGGGGATGACTTCCTGCACCAGCTCCCCCCCTCGCTGTTGCTGCTCGATGCACCCGCCGAGGCGATGCCGACGAGCGCTGATGAGTCGCCCGAGTCGGGCCAGATGGAACTGGATCCAGACAACCCTTTCGGCGAGATACGCGAGGGGGACGGCGGCGCAGCGGTGATCACACGGGTCCGCCGAACCGGTACGCCACGCGAACGACCCTCCAGGAATGGTGGCGGGGCGCGGCAGATCATCTCGATCGTTCTGGGTGGAATGCTGGCTTTGCCGATCGCACAGTTGATTCTCTGGCAGCTGAATCGGGATCCGATCGCGCTGGTGGAAAAGTGGTCCTTGCGGGATGTCGGCTGGTTGCAGTGGGCGCTGCCCCGAGATGACCGCCCGACACCTGAGGGCCAAGACGGCCAGGACCAGCCGGATCCGAAAGGCAGCGCGAGTGCCCTCGATTCACCCTCGAAGTCGAACTCGAATAACTACTTCGGTGAAGGGAACAGCCAGTATCCCAACCCGGATCTGGACAGCATGCCACGCACGTTTCCGCCGAACGACCTTGCCGGAACCGACGGGCCGGAGCGTCCGGACAACGACACTCCGATTCCCTCCGAACCTCCGCTGGAGCCAGAGGTCGAGGCGATGGTCGAGTTGATCGACGGAGCTCCGCGGTACACCTCGCTGATCCTGGCAGCAGTGCTGGAGCAGACGCGTGAATCGATAGCCGAGCTGGATAATGCGGGAGACGATCTTGAGCCAGCTGAGCTGGAGCAACTGCAGCAGGTGTACTGCGGCGGGCTCGCTCAACTTGCCCACGCCGTGACGTTTGCCGATTACGGGGATCCAGAGGCGGAGCAGGAGGTTGAGAATGTTGCGCGGTTACTGAAGTCGATTCTTGCCAGCCAGCCGAAACTGGATTTGATTACGGAGTACGGCAGTTTCCAGTACGGCTCACCGCAGGATGGCCTGCAGGGAATCGTGCTGCTGGGTGAGATCATCGAGATCAAGGAACAACAGCCGTTCTTCGAAACAGTGCTACGTCTGCCCGGTGAGGAACTGGCTGTCGAGGTCACCATCATCAGCCGCAGGAATCCAACGCCGCCGCTCAGGCCGGGTCAGCAGGTGCTTATCCTCGGTTCTGCCACGTCGCAGCCGAGGGAAATTATCAAGGGCTACGAGGGGCTAGCGGAGCAGGTGGTGATCGGTGGATACCCACTCATCATCAGCCAGCCGGCCGGCAAATAGCCGCCTGATCAGGGTGCCGTAGCAATCTCTGCTGTGGCCACGCAACTGGCCTGCGTCCCACCTGCCAGGTCGGTGGCAATCACGATCGTCTGTACCAGCCTGCCTGGCTGGCTTGGCGCGACGAACTCCAGAGGCACAACATGCAGCTTGCTGGCAGCCTCCGGCAGGCTGAACTTCATCCCCTCACCGTCCGTCTCGATGCTCAGAATTCGAAACGGCTGCCGGCCACGTACGACCAGCTTGCGAGTCACTCGCTCACCAGGTGCCAGGGCACCGAGCAGGAGTGAAGCGGGGCTGACAGAGAGCGGGGAGACGATGCGACCATCAATCGACAGCCGGATCTCCTTGTTCTGCTCGTCGTTGGTGACCAGGATCAGCTGGTCATTGAGATAGCCGACCGGTGCCTCTGCAGTCAGCCGGACTTGCATCTGGTAAGTCACACGGCCCGCCTCAACCCGTCGGGATGGCAACATCACCTCGTAGTAGGTGTTCAGACTGCGGACGTCCATGATCTGCCAGTTGGCAGAACCGCTGTGGCTGATCGACATCTCTCGTTCACTGGGGCTGCCAAGATTGACTTCCCCAAACTGGACGCTGGCCGGCTGGAAAAAGACATCCGGACGGATAAAGCCCTTCACGTTCAATTGCACTTCGGCTGGATACGGTTTTTCAAATGTGACTGTCAGGGTCGCACCCCGGGCACCACTCATCGTGCGCGTGTTGTAGCTGGCCAGGATGGTGCCGGTCTGAAGCGACTTGATTGGCACCCGCTGGAAGGAGGGAGTGGTGCAGCCACAGCTGGACCGTACGCTGCTAATCAAGACATCTTCCTGGTAGAGATTCTTGAACTGGAACTTGAAATGCTGCTCGGATCCGCGCGCGACAACACCAAAATCGTGCTCGACAATCTCGAACATTTTTCCCGCCCAATCCTGGGCGGCGGCCGGAGCAGCAGCCAGGCCATGCAGCAGGCCCATCAGCACAGCAATACGCAGCAGATTGGACATCGAAGTTCTCGAGTATGCACTGTCATCCTGACCGTTGCTGAATCTATGGCATCTGGCTGGCGGGTGTCAACGCAGATGAATGTGAAACTGGGCAACCTGGCAGGCCCCGTTGGTGGTCGGCGACCAGCGGAATCGTCAGAAACCAAGTTTCCGTGGAACTGCTTGTCGGATACGATTGTCATACGTTAAGTGGGGAGCGCGGTCACTGCCGCGTCCCACTCGCTGCCAGCCTGACAATGAACA
>CAUZOB010000112.1:0-16460 GCA_963581185.1 Planctomycetota bacterium
GAACTTTGATTTCGCCAATCCCGACACATCGACCGCCCGACGCCTCAACACAACTGTCCCTCAGCAGGCGCTGTTTGCGATGAATTCTCCGTTCATCGTTGGCGCGGCAGAAGCCCTCGCCGCGAATGCCACTGCGGACAAACCGGCTGACCGAATCCGCCAGCTGTACCTGGCGATCCTGGGCCGCGAGCCGACCGCCGAGGACCTGGAACTTGGTTTACAATACGTCGCTTCGAATCCCTGGCCACACTATGCTCACCTGTTACTTATGACCAACGAACTGATGTTCATTGACTAATGCCATGAATACGTCCTGCTTTCCAACTCGACGCGAACTGCTCCGGCAGATGGGCACCGGACTGGGCCTGTTGGCTCTCCCCACGCTCCTGGATGCTGCGCCGAACCCGCTGACTCCCAAGGCCCCTCACTTTCCGGCGCGGGCCAAGCAGATCATCCACATCTATCTCAACGGCGGCCCCTCGCAGGTCGACACATGGGACCCCAAGCCGGAACTCAGCAGGATGTCGGGCAAGAAATTACCCAGTGGAAATCTTACGACCGAGCGTGAAACGGGAGTCGCCCTGGGCTCGCCGTTCCGATTCCGACAGCATGGGGACAGTGGCCTCTGGTGCAGTTCCGTTTTTGAGAAAACGGCATCACAACATGCCGACAAGATCTGCGTGATTCGCTCGATGTATGCCAACACTCCGAATCATGAGCAGAGCATGCGGTTGATGAACACCGGCGACGAGCGGCTTTCACGACCCAGCTATGGATCCTGGTTGACATATGGACTGGGAACAGAAAACCAGAACCTGCCGGGATTTGTGGCGCTCTGCCCCGGTCTCCCGGTTGCAGATTCATCCAATTGGCGGTCCGCATTTTTGCCTGGCATCTACCAGGGGACCTATCTCGATACCCGCAAGACCAACGTGGATGAGTTGATCGACAACATCCGCAACTCGACCTTGTCCGCGCCGGACCAGCGCCGCCAGCTTGACCTGCTGGCCCGGCTCAACCGCACACATCAGCGGGCGCGAGCCGAGGACCCCAACCTGGAAGCCCGTATTCAGTCGTTTGAACTGGCTTACCGGATGCAAATGGATGCGACCGATGCGCTCGACATTAGCCGGGAATCCAAGGCGACCCAGCAACTTTATGGCGCAGACACGGTTCACGGCCGGCAGTTACTGATTGCCCGCAGGCTGGTAGAACGCGGCGTGCGTGTCGTGCAGTGTTACCATGGCGACGTTCAACCATGGGATTCACACAATAACATTGCCCAGGGCCATGCCGACCTTGGCAGACAGGCAGATGGCCCAATTGCCGCTTTGATCCAGGACCTCGATCAGCGCGGCATGCTGGACGAGACGCTGATCGTTTGTGGTGGAGAATTCGGCCGCACCCCGGCAGTCGAGATTCCGCTCGGTTCCAGCGCTCCACCGACTGGGCGAGACCATAACCACCATGGCTTCAGCGTCTGGCTGGCGGGTGGCGGTGTGCGGGGCGGCATGGCATACGGCGAGACGGACGAATTCGGATACCAGGCCGTTAAGGACCGCGTGCATGTGCATGACCTGCATGCCACCATGTTGCAGCTGATGGGGTTTGACCATCAGCGGCTAACATATCATCACGCCGGTCGCGACTTTCGCTTGACCGATGTGGAAGGCAGCGTCGTCCGGGATATCCTCGCCTGAACCTGGCGAGCAGTTCGCAGGTGGCAGCGGGCCAACCAGCCTCTCAGGGCTGATCGCGGCTGGCTTCATGAGCCGCCAGCACTTCTTCAGCGTCCTGCTGGACAGCAGGCAATACCATCAGCTTGGCCACCCCGCTGGAAAACAGCACTCCGTCAAAGGCTCCACCTCCATCGTCGGCAAAGACGGTGGAGGGAATGTCGTGAGCTGCCAGTAGTTCACGGGCCAGTTCCGCCTGAACTCGCGACCCGAATTCCCGCAGGCAGACGATATCGGACATGGGCTAACTCCTTTGATTCTGTTTTCGCCAGCAAGGCCTACATCAGGACTGTTGGCTAGAGACAAAAAATGGCCCGGCTCTCAGATGGAAAGCCGGGCCATTCGATTAAACTTCAATCCGCGTGGTGGACTACCAGGACGGGGTCGAAGGGGCATCATCGCCACCACCGCCGCCATCGTCACCGCCACCACCTGCGTCACCGCCGCCACCGACGTCACCGCCGCCACCACCGATGTCGCCGCCGCCGCCGCCATCACAACTGCCACCGCCATCGTCGGCTACGGGGGCAGGAGCAGCAGCTGGTGCCGGTCCGGCAACCATGTCTTTGAGACCCTTGAGGGGTCGCACTTTGACGACTTTCCGCTCGGGCTTGGCAGCCACATCCATCGTCTCACCTGGACGGAAGGGATTCGGCACGCCGAACTTTGCTGGGGTCGCCGGCTTGATCTGAGGTACGACTTTGCACAAACCAGGAATGGTGAAAGGAGTTTCACCATCACTGATTGTCTCGCCGATCATTCCGCTCAGAGCATCCAGGACGGCCGTAACCTCCTTTTTGTTTATGCCGGAACGATCCGCTATTCCATTAAGTACCTGTGTTTTGGTAGGGGCCTTGGCCATTTAAATGGTCCTCCGTGAATGTGGTCACCTTCTTCGGTCGCAACAACGTACGACACCTTCGGAAAACAGCTCTTTTTGCTGCCTATGGCGTGAAATTAGATACATTCGCGGCAAAATTGCAATACTCTCTGGACCAGAAAACCACACAATTACTGACACAGGTGCGAGAGCAGGCATGGCTGCTGCCAGCGTCAGGCAGCCGTACTTCCGAGTTCCACACGTCGATCGGGCTCGTCGCATACAGCCCAGGCTATGGTACGATTCGATGGCCGCCGCTGCCGCTGGTCTGATTTCGCTTGTCGAACCGATTTGCCTCGATTTGGCGTGTTCGATAAGATATTGCCAGTCCCACAGTTACGGCGATTTGTACGACCCCCACGGAGATCCTTAAACTGGCGTTCAGGATGGTGCCAGCAGCAACAACATTGGTCGCCGGACGGCCATGCTATGCTAGCTCAGCCAGCCGCCAACTGGGTAGACAAGTGGATGGTCATCGGCGGTCCCGCCAGGGGGCTGTCACCCGTGTCTGAGAGAAGCTGGAAAAAACTTGGGGATTATTAGCGAAAACGGCCTGAAACCAAGCGGCCTACCCACCGGGGAACGGTGAATGGCTGCCGCAAAGCCTGCTTAGCGAACGATGGAGATAGTCATGCAGCTTCGACGACGGACGAATGGACTCACCTCACAGCGTGTGGTTTTTTCCACTTTGCTGATCATCCTCTCGGTCTGGACGACGGCCAACTGGGGTCAACCGCCAGCCAATGTCCAAAACGTCTTCTTGCCAGCTCCGCGCGAGCTCAAACAACATTTGACTCGAGCCAGCCGGGCGATTGAGGACCAGGAATTTGGCGAAGCGGTACTCCATCTCGGCCAGCTATTGACCAGCGATGCACTGAATCAGCCACTCGGTCCCGGCGGCGAGCCCCAGGACTTCTTCATCAGCCTGGAGGGTACTTCCGGCACACAGGTCAGTTTGAAAGCCGAGGCGCAGCGGTTGCTCGCGTCGATGCCAGCCAGGGGCAGGGAGTTGTATGAGCTGCAATACGGCGCCGACGGCCGCACGTTACTGGAAGCAGCCATTGAGACGGCGGACGCCGAGAAGTTGACCGAGGTAACTCGAAAGTTCTTTCACACGCGGGCTGGATACGAGGCTTCGATTCTGTTGGGGCACCGGGAAATGGACCACGGTCGGCCGCTGGCAGCGGCGATGTGTTTCCAGCGTGTTGCGGATGCGGGCCCGGCATCGCAGCCCTTTGAACCCCAGCTCTCGATGCTGCTGGCAACCTGCTGGTTGCGAGCGGGTTTACCGTCAGCTGCAGAGGAGCGACTGGCAGACTTGCAGCAGCGGCACCCGAACCTGAAGATCCAGGCAGCCGGCGAGGAGGTCTCCCTGTTTGCCGCCGGCAGCACACCACTGGAGCGGCTACAGGAGATGACGGGCATCCGCGCCTCGCTTGAACAGGGCATTGAATTACAGTGGACGCTGCATCGCGGCAATCCTGGCCGGACCGGCAGTATGCCGGGGGGAATGCCCTTGCGCAGCCTGTGGTGGGAAGTACTGACTGCCAACGACGCCTCGGACGAGCGTTTGATTGAGCAACTGCGGCAGAAGGATCGCGACCGCGGCTTGACATCGATCAGCCACCTGCAGCCGCTGGTTGTCAACGACGTGGTGCTGATGCGCAGCCCGGATCGTCTACTGGCGGTCAACTTCGAAAACGGAAAACGGATCTGGGAATTCCCCTGGTTCGATCTGCCGGAAGAAGAAGTGGCTGAGCAGGTGCCGAATTCGAGCCAGCGAGGCACGCAACAGAACCGCAGCCAGCAGTTACGGCAGCGACTCTGGGAAGACGCCGCCTTTGGCGAGCTCAGCAGCGACGGAAAACGAGTCTTCGTGCTCTGGGACATGAGCTATGCAAACGACAATCCCCGCGCCCGGATGATGATGGTCGCCCCGGGCGGGCTGGCCACCAGTCGACCGGGACAACCCAAGTCGCACAACCAGCTGGCCGCACTCGACATGGAATCGGAGGGCAGCCTGCTATGGGTCGTGGGAGGTGAAAGCGGTGAAGACGATCCCCGACTAGCAGGGGCCTTCTTCCTTGGACCACCACTGCCACTCTACGGCCAACTCTATTGTCTGGTCGAGTTCAAGGGTGAGATTCGACTGGTGGTCCTGGATGCGACCAACGGTCAATTTCAATGGTCCCAGCAGCTGGCCCATGTGGATGCTCGCACCATCCAGCTGGACCGGGTCCGCCGCCTGGCGGGTGCCAGCCCATCCTTTGCTGACGGAGTACTGCTCTGTCCAACCTCGGCCGGTGCCGTGGTGGCGGTCGATGTGACCACCCGATCTTTACTATGGGGCTACCAGTACAACAACCGTCGCATCTTCAATCCCAGGGTCGGGATACCGGTCGCCCCCGGCGATATGGCCGATGACAACTGGCTGGACGCCACCATCACAATTGCAGGCGATTCGGTAATTATCACTCCGATCGAAGGTGATGAGTTGATTTGCCTGGAGTTGCTGACTGGCCAGCTCCGCTGGAAACCACAGAAGCGAAATGCCGGGCTCTATATTGCCTGCATCCACAACCAGGCCGCTGTGATTGTCAGCAGCGAATCCCTGTATGCGATCAAGGTGGCGGACGGGACTCCGGCCTGGGAGGCACCACTGATCCTTGACGGCGAGGTGCCGACTGGACGAGGCTTCTATAGCAAGGGCCATTACTTCCTGCCCACCAGCGCCTCACGATTGCTCAGGATCGACATGGCCAGCGGCAAGCTACTTGCCTCGCTACAGACAAGCGAACCGCTCGGCAACCTGGTCTGCTACAAGAACCAGCTGCTTTCCCAGACGCCTCACTCCCTGCGCTCGTTCTTCCAGGTCGAGCTGTTACGAACGGACGTGGACCAGCGGCTGGCTGCCAACGAAAACGACATCTGGGCGCTGACACGTCAATCGGAGTTGTTATTGCAGGACAACAAACGCGTCGAGGCGCTCCAGATCCTGCGTCGTTCTCTAATGATCGAGCCTGAGGATGTCGGCCTGCGTGGATTGATGGTGGAGACCGCCCTGGAACTGTTGCGCGAGGATTTCGTTGCCCATCGCGATTTGATCGACGAGGTGGAGCCGTTGCTCGACCATCCGGTCCAGCGGCAGGCCTACCTGGAGTTGCTGGCCAGGGGCAGGCAGGCCAGCGGCGATATGGTATCTGCCTTTGACACCTACATGATGTTGATTGACTCGCTGGCCCGACCTCGCGACGTCGAGATTGACAGCCGCAGTGATCTTCAGCAAGTCGAGCCGCAGCTGCGTGTCCGCCGGGACCGCTGGATCCAGGTCCAGCTGGCAGGGCTGCTGGCCAAGGCAAGCGAGACCGAACAGGCAACAATCGACAAGCGGATCCTGGATCGCTACGGCCTGGCGCTGGAATCTGGACGCCCTCAACCGATCCGCGACTTTCTCTCCTACTTCGGTCGTCACGATTCTGCTACCAATGCCCGGATGGAATTGGCCTCGCGGTTGATCCAGTCCAACCAGGTGATCGAACGGGAGTTACTGGAAGCTGAATTGCTGCTCAATTCGATCGGCGGGAGCGGTAATGCGGCGCTGCAGGCCGAGGCACTGGCCCGGCTGGCGTTGCTATTACACAAGGCCAATCGGCGGTCTGAGGCCGCCTACACCTACCAGCAACTGGCAGATCGATTTGGGGATACCGTTGTATTGGAGTCGGATACTGGCAAGGACTTACTGGCCGAAGCCCAGCAGGATCCGGCCCTGGCGGAATACTTCACGCCCATTCCCTGGGCGGGTGGTCGAGTTGCCTTGACGCCGCCGGCGAACAACCGCGGGCAGTTCCCGAGTTTCCAGCGGATCTATCGCATGCCGCTGCTGGAGCTGCGGGGCTCATTGCCACCAACCACGATGGTCGCACTGGACCAGACCCGGAATGCTCTGGTGGTACGGGATTCCTTCGGTGCCACGCTGCAGCGGGTCTCGATGAATGACGGCCGGCGACCGGTCAGTTCGGCGCAGTATGGCATCACCTACGCGCGGGCCAACGGCCACCTGCTGCTGCTCTCACTGGGCCGCGAGATCGTAGCCGTCGATACGCTACGTAATTCGCAGGATCCCAGCGAGGCGATTCTGTGGCGCAAGCAGACGATCGCTGACACCAACATTGATCCTCGCTTCTCGACACGCTCGCTGCGGACCAGCTCGCGACTGACTCCACTCGGTGGGCGACACTACGTGGCGATCGATGCCAACAACCGCCGTATCGGAGTGACCGGTTCACTCACACTCAACGGCGTCTGCTTTATCCGGCTGAAGCAGCTGGTGGCAGTCGACCTGATCAATGGTAACGAGATCTGGGTGCGGGATGGAGTCGAGCCCGGCTCGCATATCTACAGCAACGAATCACGGGTCGTCCTGGTACCTCCGAATTCGGACGGAGTCATCCAGGTCTTCGACGCGATCGATGGAACGCTGATTGAGCAGCGACCGCGGCCCGCCAATGAAACCCCCTGGCACCAGCTCGGCACAGCCTCGATCGATTACCAGCTGGAGGGTGAACACCTGCACCTGCTCAAGCGAGACCAGCTGACCGGGGAGCAAGCCTGGAAGCTGACTGTACCAGTCGGCACACGCGGCCAGCTGGTGCAGCGCGATGAGCTGATGCTCTTGCAGCAGGACGGCACACTGCAGCTGGTCGATCTGCGGACCGGCGTGAGTCGCTGGACCAGCCGCTGCGAAGCGGTGCCGCAATTGACAAGCATTCATGTGACCCGCTCGCAGGACCGCTACCAGATAATTACCAATCGCTCGGAGAATAGCAGCGGCATTTCGATTCCCTCGATCGGCATGCAAGCGCAGTTGGTATTCGGCAAGATCTACTCGGTGGATGCCAACACTGGAAAACAGCGATGGCAGGCACCAGCCACGGTCGAGGGCTGGGCCCTGCCGCTTTACCAGCCCGCAGATTCACCCGTGCTGGTCTTTTTACGGCAGCTGAATCCGCGGGTCGCACCGAACGGTGCGCGAGGTTCGATTCGCAGCGAGTTTTTCTGTCTCGACAGCCGCGACGGTCGATTGCTGATGGCCCCGCGGAGTGTCAGTGGTTACATCCGCAGCTTTGATGTGATCTGTTCGCCTCGACAGCAGACTGCCACGGTGATCGTCAATGGTGAAGCACACATCTTCCGACTGACCGATGAAGATTTGCCACCCGCAGCACCGGTGCAGATGACACTGACAAGTGCCATTAGTGCCGCGGCGATACCGATTGCTGGCAAGGCCGCCCAAGGCAATGGCATCCAGGCCAAACAGGCAATCATCCGTCCGTTGGGTCGCCCCGTGCCGTTGAAGATCCGGCCGGGCGCGCCAGCCAAGCCGGCAGTGCCGCAGCCCAAGAAACCGGCAGTGCCGCAGCCCAAGAAACCGGCAGTGCCGCAGCCCAAGAAACCGGCTGCCCCGCCTCCACCGAAGAAATAAGGATCGCCATGAGCCCCGACTGCGTTAACTAGGCAAGTCTGGCGACGATCATTAAGCTGTAGCCGGGCTCGCATCAACGGACCTGGGGTTCAGAGAAAGAGGGCAGCCCAGTTGAGTGGCCGCTGCCTGCCGAGACAGGAAATTTTTGCAGAGGACAACCGATGGCCAGTGACGACGCAACTCCCGACCTTCCCCTCGACGACGAACCGCAAGCAGAGCTCGAGGAGAGCAGCCCTGCTGCGATTCCGGACGATGCTGCCGTTGCGCTGCTGGGTCAGGCAAAAGACAAGATGGTGGAGCAGCTGTCTCGCGTCATCGTCGGCCAGGAAGCGGTCATCGAGGAGCTGTTGATCTCGCTCTTTAGCCGTGGCCACTGTCTGCTGGAGGGCGTCCCCGGTCTGGCCAAGACACTGATGATCAGTACCCTCAGCGATGCCCTCAACCTCAGCTTTAGCAGGATCCAGTTCACCCCGGACCTGATGCCGGCCGACATCACCGGGACAGAGATTATCGAAGAGAATCGGTCCACTGGAGCTCGTGAGCGGCGGTTTCTCGAGGGGCCGCTGTTCAGCAACGTGGTCCTGGCTGACGAAATCAACCGAACTCCCCCCAAGACCCAGGCGGCCTTGCTCGAAGCGATGCAGGAACGGCACGTGACTGTCGGCCGAGTGCAACACGAGCTATCGGATCCGTTCTTCGTGCTGGCGACCCAGAACCCGATTGAACAGGAAGGTACGTATCCACTTCCCGAGGCCCAGCAGGACCGCTTCATGTTCAAGGTCTTCGTCGACTATCCGAATTTTGATGAAGAATTCGAAGTCGCCCGGCGGACGACCGGAACAGAAAACAATACCGTCGAAGCTGTGCTCTCGGCCGAGGACATCCTGCAGCTGCAAAGGGTGGTTCGTGAAGTGCCGGTCACTGAGCACGTGATTCGCTACGCACTGTCACTCGTTCGCCAGACACGAGTCGGCAGTCCCGGCATTCCCGATTTCGTCGACGACCAGGTTGCCTGGGGCGCCGGACCACGTGCCGTGCAGTTCCTGATTCTGGGCGGCAAGACTCGTGCCCTGCTGTATGGACGCACCCATGTCTCGACCGACGATATCAGGGCCCTGGCCAAACCGGTATTGCGACATCGACTGGTTGTCAATTTCGCAGCGGAAAGCGATGGAGTCACTTCGGATGATATTATCGAGCAATTACTGGACTGTACTCCGACCAAGGAAGACGAGCTAAGCAGCGATGCCCGATTCCAGAAGATTTTTGCATCCTGAGGCGATCAAGCGCATCGGTCGCCTCGACCTGCGTGCCCGTCACATTGTCGAAGGATTCCTCTCAGGAATGCACCGGAGCCCCTACTTCGGGCAGTCGGTGGAATTCCTGCAACACCGCGAGTACGTGGTCGGCGACGATCTTCGTCACGTCGACTGGAAAGTCTGGGCGCGGCAGGACCGCCTGTACATCAAACAATTCGAGGAAGACACCAACCTGCGCTGCACACTGCTGGTCGATACCTCCAACAGCATGCGTTACGGCAATGGTGCTCTGAACAAGTACGAGTACGCCTGCACGATTGCAGCCAGCCTGGCTTACTTGCTGTTCCAGCAGCAGGACGCGGTGGGCTGCATCTCTTTTGACGACAAGGTCCGCCGACGGGTGCCGATTCGCAGCAAGCGGAATCACATTTTTTCCATCATCGACGCACTCGATAACGACCAGCCGCAGGACAAGACCGACATGCAGGGGGTTTTGAGCCAGGTTGCCGAGTCACTTCCCAAACGCGGCATGATCGTGCTGGTATCCGACTTGCTGGCTGACACCGAGGGTACGATTCGCGGCCTCAAGATGCTGCGGCAGCGCGGCCACGATGTCCTGATCTTTCATGTCATGGACGATGACGAACTGGAATTCCCCTTTGCCGGACCAACTCGCTTCGAGGGACTGGAGATTGAGCAGTTCCTGAACTGTAATCCCCGCGCCTTGCGAGAGGGTTACCTCGAAGCACTCGATGAGTTTCTCGACACCCTGCGCCGACAGTCGGCACGCAACCGGATCGATTATGCCCTGATCCGGACAAGTGATTCGCTAGCAGCGGTACTCGCCCATTACCTCACCAGCCGACTCGGCACTAATCAACGAAACTAGTAGCTCTTTTCTCGCCAGTCGCAGCTGACTGGCATGTGACAAGCAATGCAATTTACCTACCAGGCACTCACGTGGGGATTCTTGATCGCCCTCGTGCCGCTGTTGATCCACCTGATCAACATGATGCGGCATCGCAAGGTGAAATGGGCTGCCATGGAGTTCCTGCTGCGAAGTTACAAGAAGCATCGCAAGTGGGTCTGGCTCAAGCAGCTGCTGTTGTTGTTGATGCGGATGGCGGTGATTGCCCTGCTGGTCGGCTTGCTGGCCCAGTGGGATCCACAGAACAGCTGGTTATCGCGGTTTGGCGGACAGGTCACCCATCACTATGTACTGATCGACGACAGCTATTCCATGTCCGACACGGATGGTCAGCAGAGTGCCTTCGAAACCGCCCTGCAGGTGATGACCCGGATTGGCACTCAAGCTGCCACGACAGGTCAGCAACGATTTACCCTGTTACGTTTCTCCCGCGCCGTCGATGCAACAGACGAGTCAGGCCAGACTCCACTCGATCGGCTCGATAGTATCGTCGACCTGAATGCAGAATTCGTCGACAAGGACTTCGGCGAACTGCTCGAAGAACGGCAGGCAAAGTTCCAGGTCAGCCAGTTTGCTATCGATCCATTGCCGGCACTGAACCTTGTCAAGCAACTGGTGGCGGACGATCGACGGGAAAACCGGATCGTGTATGTCATTTCCGACTTCCGCGAGTCGGACTGGGAGAGCCCTTCACAGATCAAAGAGACACTGGAGAACCTGGCAGAGCGCTGCGAGGACATCCACCTGGTGCGTTGCAGTGAGCAGCCGCATCATAACCTGGGCATCACCCAGTTGACCGCTGCAGATGGCACCCGGGCTGCCGGCGTTCCGCTATTCATCAACATCCAGGTACACAACTATGGCCAGCAGGCAGCGACACGCGTGCCAGTCACATTGCGAACGGTGTTTCACCAGGACGACCAGATCAAGGAGGTCAACGCAGACCAATTGGACGGCCAGGAGGATCTCCTGCCGACGATGTTGATTGACCGCATTGCCCCTGGCGAGACAGTCAGTGAACGGTTCCAGGTCTACTTCCCCGAATCAGGGCAGCACGTCGTGCAGGCCAGCTTGCCCGATGACGCGGTCCAGGCTGACAACCAGCGCTGGACCGTGATCGATTTCCCCGAGGGTGACCCGGTACTGGTTATCGATGGTTCTCCGGGCAAGTTACACCAGTATTACCTGACCAGCTGTTTTGAGCCGGGCCAAAGGGCTAACACCGGGATCCGGCCACAGCTGGAGGATATCCAGTGGTTACGTGATCACGGTCCGGAAGATCTGCAGCGTTTCAGTGCGATCTACCTGATGGATGTCGGACGGCTTGATCCGACAGCCTATGACAGCCTGGAAAAGTTTGTCCGTGGCGGTGGCGGTCTTGGTATCTTCCTTGGCGACCAGGTCGACGTGCAGCATTACAACAGCCAGTTTTATCGTGACGGCGATGGCTTGCTGCCAGCCCGACTGGCTGGCATGTCGATCCTCGAATCACCCTTCGACAGCAACACCTCGGACATCGACGTGCTGGACCATCCCGTCTTTGACTTTTTCCTCGGTGAGCGGAATCCACTGATCCGTCGGGTATCGATTGAGCAGTTCATTCAGCCAGACGTGAACTGGAAACCTGCCCCCGGCAGCGGCGCGCGAGTTGTCACCAGGCTTCACAATGGCCAGCCACTCGTGGTGGAACGACGGTTCGGCAATGGCCGAGTGGTCTGCTTCCTGACCTCGGTGGCACCGACCTGGAACAACTGGGCCCAGGACCCCAGTTTTGTTGTCGTCACGCTCAAGCTGCACGCTTACCTGACAGCTGTAAGTCGAGTCGATCGTGGTCGCCTGGTGGGAGATCCGATCGAAGTCACGCTACCGTGGGCCGAACATAGCGGTGATGTCACTTTCTTCCAGCCGGCAGAAACGGCGGCACTGCGATCCGAGTTGGAACGTAAAGCGGAAGCCCTTCAGAGCGACGCCACCGCGTCGACGACAGTCGCCACCCTGGGGGTGAATTCTGAACGCTCGCCGCGGCGGCTGGAGACCGGGCAGAGTGGCATTTACGAGGCAGTTTACCGGCATCTCGAGGAGGGACTGCAGGTCAAACGATTTGCCCTGAATGTCGATGGCCAGGAAGGTTCCATGGCACTTGCTGAAGACGAGCAGCTGGCAGCCAGGCTGGATTCGGTCCAGTTCCAGCTGAATCGGCCCGACGACTACCTCGGCGCATCGATGATCCAGGCGGGTGGCTCGACAGGTTTCTGGCTGCTCTGGCTGTTAATCGCAATGTTGATGGCTGAGCAGATCCTGGCCTACTCGGCCAGTTACCATCCGGCCTCCAAGGGAGGCGGACGATGATACACATGGCTCACAACCTGATCGGTTCGCTGCTGGCCCAGCAGACCAACACCTATTACCAGCTGACCCGCCTGCGTGTGATGTCCGAAGCCTGGCACTGGCTGGTGCTGCTGCTCGTCTGCACCCTGGTGGCCGGCTATATCTACTATGTCTACCGCCGCGACTCGGTCGAATTACGGACTGGCATCAGCATCGCCCTGTTGTTGTTGAGACTCTCAGCTTTCGCCGGCCTGTTGTTTTTCTTCCTCAACCTGGAACGCCTGACCGAGCGGACATTGACGCGCCCCTCGCGGGTACTGATGCTCGCCGACACCAGCCTCAGCATGGGGCTGCGTGATTCGGACCCACTTAATACCAGCGGCGCAAGCCGGATCGAGGAGGTCATCGAGGAACTCGGTGAGGGCCAACTGGTGGAGCGACTGCGAGCGAATCATGATGTGGTCATTTATCGTTTCGATCAGACCAATCGTCCGATCGAGCTGGCCTCCTTCAATCGACACCCACAGCCGGGCGACAACGATGGCCAGCAGCTCTCGGTGGCTGCATTTGAGCAGCAGGTGAGTGGTGCCCGCAGGGCGGCATTGATCGCCGGACTGCTCTGGCTGGTAAGCCTGGCTGGGCTGGGCTGGACACTTTTCTCCGGCCGCCGCCGCGACCCCAGCGACGAGCAGTCGTCCTGGGCTGTACTGGTCGCAACTGTCTGCCTGATCGCCGGAATTGTGGTCCTGGCCACAGCCAGTCTCCGCTACCCCAACGTCGGTCTCTGGACAATGGTCGGCCTCGCATCCGCCGAGCAACCTGTCGAGCAGGGACTTGAACATGCTGCTGATGAGGTCCAGGACCCAACGGTCAACTGGTCCGCCGAGCTGCTGCCTCGCGGCTCCAAGACGCGACTGGGTGACGCCGTGCAGTTCCTGATTGACAAGGAGCGTGGCGGGCCAATTGCCGGCATCGTGGTATTTACCGATGGTCGCAGCAATGCCGGCAGTGACGTCGAAACGGTGCTGCGGGCGGCCCGCGACAGCGGTATTCCGCTGTACCCCGTCGGGCTGGGATCCGACCGCCAGATCCAGAATGTCAGGGTGGTCGATATCGAGGCACCTCCCCGCGTCTTCCCGGGTGACGACTTTACGATCACCGGTTTCCTGCAGACGCATGGATTGAGTGGCTCGTCTATCACGCTGGAGTTGATCTCGCGGGCGCCAGGCAGCGAGGATGGTAATGCGACGGAGAAAGTCGAAGAGCAGCGCCGCATTGATGTGGGAGCAGACGGCCAGACACAGGCAATCGAATTCCAGCTGACTCCGGATGCCGAGGGCGATCGTGAATTTGTGATCCGCGCCAGGGTTCCTCCGGAGGACAGCAACGATCGAGACAATCAGAAGGCGGCCACGGTCGAGATCGTGGAACGGCGAACCAAGGTGCTACTGCTGGCTGGCGGACCGACCCGCGAGTACCGCTTCCTCCGTAACCTGCTGTTCCGGGACCGGGAGATCGAGGTCCATGTGATGCTGCAAACCGGTGATGTGGGCATCAGCCAGGAATCGGACGAAGTGCTGCTGGAATTCCCCACCTTGCCCGACGAGATGTTCGAGTACGACTGTATGGTCGCATTCGACCCCGACTGGCAAGCCCTCGACGATCTCCAGATCGATCTGCTCGATCGCTGGGTCGCGGAAAAAGCGGGTGGACTGGTGGTGGTGGCTGGCCCGGTATTCACCCCGGAATGGTCTCGCATCCGGCGCGGCCGCGATGCTCGCGTGGACACCATCAAGGGACTTTACCCGGTTGTCTTTTTCAACCAGGGCGGCGCGACACTCTCGCACGGCCGATTCGGCGGGGAATCTGCCTGGCCCATTAACTTCAGCCGGGAAGGACTTAATAGCGAGTTCCTCTGGCTGGCCGATGAGCAGATAGCCAGCGAGCAGTCCTGGAGTTCGTTTGAAGGGGTGTACGGATTTTACAAGGCCAAGGACCCCAAGCCAGGTGCCAGGGTCTTCGCTCGCTTCTCAGATCCTCAAACTTCGGTGGACAGTGAGTTGCCGATCTACATGGCCGGCCACTTTTACGGTGCCGGTCGGGTTTTCTTCCAGGCCAGCGGTGAAATGTGGCGATTGCGGGCTGTGGATGAGTCGCTGTTTGAACAGTATTACACCAAGCTCATTCGCTGGACGTCGCAAGGCCGCTTGCTGCGAGACTCCAGCCGCGGCGTGCTGCTGCTGGATAAGGACCGTTGCCTGCTCGGTGATCCAGTCACAGTGCAGGCGATACTTACGGATGCCCAGCACCAGCCCTTGCTCGATGAGACAGTCACAGCCAGCCTGGTTTTACCAGATGGCCAACGCAAGGATCTCGAGTTGCAACAGCTGATCGACGGCAGCCGTGAGGGCATGTACTCAGCCCAGTTCATTGCCCTGATGGAAGGCGACTACCGGATCGAACTTGGGCTTCCTGGCGGATCGGCCGACGAGATGATGTCGCGGGAACTGCGAGTCAAGATTCCCTCACTGGAAATCGAGGACCCTCGCCGCAATGATCCACTACTGACTGAAGTCGCCCAGCTCTCCAATGGCAAGTATTTCGTTGGTCTTGAGTCGGCACGCGGCTCGAGCGAGGACGACAAGTCAGGTCTACCTCAATTGGTCAGCATGCGGGATCAGCAGACGACCTTGCCCGGCACACCAGATGTCGACTTTGATGAACAACTGATGGGCTGGCTATTGACACTGATTGCAGGTGCACTCTGCCTGGAGTGGCTTTTCCGCAGACTCAGCCGTCTGGCATAATAGACAGAGCTTCCGAATAATAACCGCACGAACCGCCCGCACCCTGGACAGGAGCAGCCATGGCAGAAGCCGCTAATCAGCCGCTGAATCCTCGCATCCAGAATCTGCTGGAGTCGCTGCGTCGCCGCATCCGGATTTACGTCTGGGCGGAAGGAGTCGCGCTGGGACTGATCTGGCTGGCGCTGACGTTCTGGTTTGGTTTTGCCATCGACTATCTCCCGGTGCTGGCCGGAGCGAATGAACTTTCGGCGCCTGTCCGAGCCGGGCTGCTGCTGATTGTGGCCGTCACGCTTGGCTGGATCCTCTATCGCTGGATCTTGCGACGCACCTTTGTACGGCTCTCCGATCGAAACATGGCGATTATCATCGAACGCCATTTCGAGCAGTTCGGAGACAGCCTGGTGACCGCCGTGGAAATGGGCACGACAGACAGCCCGGAGGAAAGCCTGCATGACGACATGCTGCAGCACACCGGCGACGAGGCGATTGGCCAGCTGGATGCGGTACATTTGAGCCAGGTTTTCAACAAGAAGTCGCTTCTCCGTAACTTCCTGTTTGCCTTCCTGCTGCTCTCCCCGGCCGCCGTGATGAGCTTCACTCATGGAGACATGGTCAGCCTGTTAATGCGACGCATGTACCTGCTGGCAAGTGAACGCTGGCCGCGCCAGTCCGACATCCAGGTCGTGGGCGTGGAAATCACGCGGACTTTTCCGCTGCCTGAATCGCTCAACCTGCCGACCGTCATGACCTTTGATGAAAACCGTACGATCCGGATCGGACGAGGTACCGACGTGCGGCTGATCGTTCACGCCGACAAGAACAAACGCATTCCCAAGACCTGCACCATCTACTACCAGAGTGCCGACCAGGTGAGTGGCCGCCGGAATATGCAGCGGCAGGGCAGTGGGGACCAGCAGAATCAGCTGTTCATTTTTGAAGAGAAGCCGCTCAAGTCAATCCTCAACACGCTGGAATTCGAGATTGTCGGATTTGATGACCGCGAGGGACCGTACACGATTGAAGTCGTAGACAACCCGGCC
>CAUZOB010000113.1:0-16354 GCA_963581185.1 Planctomycetota bacterium
GGAATCCCGACCTCTATAGCCCTGTCATCTCCGGTTACGATCCGGTCATCCTGGCCGATCATCGCCAGTTGGCCAGCGGGCGGCGAGACTATGGTGTCGTCTTCCAGGGCCGTATTTACCTGTTCTCAAGCAGCGCTACGATGCAGCAATTCTGGCGAGCAGCTCGTCAGTACGCTGCCGTCGCGGACAACGCGATGAAGCAGGCTCGCTAACCTCGGATCAACTCAACCAGCGAGAATCCGCGGGCGATCAGCAGCCCTGCCAGCAGCATGGCGATGCCGAACAGGATCGTCAGCAACCGCACGATTCGCTCACCCAGCCGTGCTTGCAGGAAACGACGGAGCCACATCTGTCGAAACCACTCCCAGTCGGCCAGCATGGCAACGACGATCACGATACCGACAAGGCCGGCAATCAGGCCAACGAAAATATCCTGTGGGTTCACGGCGATAATTCCTGTTACCAGTCCGGTATGGTCGTTGGCGGCCGAGCAGGGTTACTCATCTGCTGCCGTTTCCCAACTCAGCGTCCGCTGCACAGCACGCCGCCAGCCAGCGATCAGTCTGTCGCGCGTGGCCGCTTCCATGGCGGGCTCAAACTGCTGCTGCAGCGCCCAGTTCTTCTCAATATCGGCTTGATTCTGCCAGAAACCGACCGCCAGGCCAGCCAGGTAGGCTGCTCCCAGCGCCGTTGTCTCAGCGACGACTGGTCGACGCACGACGGTATCGAGCAGGTCGGACTGGAATTGCATCAGGGTATTGTTGACGCTGGCCCCGCCATCCACCTTGAGCGTCTCCAGCTTGACTCCCAGATCCTGCTGCATCGCCTCCAGCAGCTCCAGCGACTGAAATGCCATCGACTCCACAGCGGCCCTGGCGATATGGGCAGCGGTGGTACCGCGGGTGATCCCGAAAATGGCACCCCGCGCCTCTGGATCCCAGTAGGGCGCGCCGAGTCCGACGAAGGCCGGCACCACGACCACGCCCTGGCTATCTTCGACTTGGCCAGCCAGGCTTTCAACCTCGTCTGAGGAGGCGATAATCCCCAGTCCATCACGCAGCCACTGCACGACGGCCCCGGCAATAAAGACAGAACCTTCCAGGCAATAGACGAGCTGATCACCAATTTGCCAGCCGATGGTCGTCAGCAGCTGATTCTTGGAAACGACTGGCGTATCCCCGGTATTCATCAACATGAAACAGCCGGTGCCATAGGTGTTCTTGGCATCCCCTTTATTAAAGCAGGCCTGTCCGAAGGTGGCAGCTTGCTGGTCACCAGCACAGCCCGCAATCGGAATCGCCGCGCCCAACAGACTCTCCTCGGTCTGGCCATAGACCTGGCTGGAGGGGACCACGCTGGGCAACATCTGGCGGGGCACATCGAGGATCTGCAGTAGTTCATCATCCCAGCTGAGGGTGTGAATATTGAACATCAAAGTCCGGCTGGCGTTACTGACATCGGTCAGGTGGCAGCGGCCAGCGGTCAAACGCCAGATCAGGAAGCTGTCCACCGTGCCGAAGAGAATCTCACCCGCTTCAGCCCGCTGGCGTAATTGCGGATCCTGGTCCAGCAGATACTTGACCTTGGTGCCGGAAAAATAGGCATCCAGCAGCAGGCCTGTCTTATCGCGGAAAACCTGTTCATGTCCAGCCTCGCGGAGCTGGTGACAGATATCGGCAGTCACCCGACTCTGCCAGACGATCGCATTGGCTACCGGGCGACCGGTCTCGCGCTCCCAGAGAATCGTCGTTTCTCGCTGGTTGGCGATGCCGATAGCGGCCACCTCGTGGGCGCTCACGCCAGCCTGGGCCAGCGTTTCTCGGGCCGTCTCCAGCTGGCTCTGCCAGATCGCCTCTGGATCGTGTTCAACATGACCCGGCTGGGGCAGGATCTGTTCGAATTCCTGCTGCGACGAAGCCACGGCAACTCCATCATGACCAAACAGGATAGCCCGACTGGACGTTGTTCCCTGGTCGAGTGCCAACACGTACTGGCTCATTCGGCCCCCTTTGTCAGCCCCTCGTCGCGGGGGTGAAAGCGGCTGATCAGCTGGTCATACACGACCACTCCGAGGACACCCCCCAGTAACGGTCCGACGATCGGCACCAGATACCAGGTATTGTTGGGAACCACAAACACCTGGCTCCCCCAGCCCGCCATCCAGGCAAACAGGCGGGGCGCGAAATCCCTGGCTGGATTGATCGCGTAACCGCAATTGGAGCCAAAACCGAGTCCGATCATGAACACGATACCTCCAATAGCAAGCGGTCCCAGGTTGCTAGCTGGGGCCATATTTCGCGAATCGGTTATGGCGCAGATACACAACAGCAATAGAGCGGTGGCGACAACTTGATCAAGAAAGCCGGACCAGTTAGAGAGCCTCGTGCCGTTGGCGAATTCACGCGGGTAGGTCGACCAGATGCCGCTGGTGAAGAGCTTGTGTCGCGGGCCCGGACGCGCCTGGCCGGCGGTTGCATCCAAGGCAGCGGTCCCCACCTCTGCCGCGACTGAACCCGCATCGTGCTCCTCGGCAGCGGCCATTTCTGCCAGGCTCGCCGACACCTCCGACTGGGTCTCAATTGCAACAATCGCCTCTCGGTAAACGGCGTAGATTGTCATCGAGGCGATGAAAGAGCCCAGCATCTGGGCGGCGATAAAGGGGACCACCTTGGCCCACGGCAACTCCCGCCGGAAGGCCATCGCCAGCGTCACGGCCGGATTGATATGCGCGCCGGTGATTCCACCAGCAACGTAGACACCCAGCAGGACAGCCAGGCCCCAGCCAATGTTGACAGAGAGAAAGTCGCCATGCGCGTACTGGGTCAGCGCCACGTGGCTGCCCCCAGCACCGGCTGACTGAATTGTGTTCGTCGACTGACCCAGCGTGACCTGGGCGTTGACCGCCAGACCGAACGCCATCAACACAAATGTGCCCAGTAATTCGGCAGAAAACTCGCGCTTGGAAGCACCTAACATGTTCGCTTCGGCTGACTCCAAAAAGCACCACGGATTACACGGTAGGGTCGTTTTAGTCCAATTCATGACGACTGGCCAGCACCAGCCTGCGGCGGTGCAGAGCAGGGCAGGCGAAAACTCCCTTTGTCGCCCGGCCCTGGCAGCTGTAAAATGACTCGGCAACAACACTTCCCTTTCCAGCAGGACCTGGTGGCGTCATGCGCATGCTTCGATCTGGTATCCTCCTGGGCCTGCTGCTGAGCGTGGCTGTCTGCGGACCGCTACTGGGGCAACAGGAACAGCCCGAGGAGATCAGCTGGTTAACCGGTTCGGCTGTCGACCGTCAGCTGCAACAGCCGCTCAAGGTGGTTTGGGAAGAAGTTCCACTGCGGCGGCTGCTGAAAAGCCTTTCCACGAGCACGCGCCTGGCCATCTTCCTGGACCGGCGCGTCGACCCGGGAAAGCTGATCAGCTTTGAAGCCAAGGGAGAGTCGATGGCGGCCGCCCTGCAGCTACTTACTTCTCAACACCAGCTGGGTTACTGCCTCGTCGACTCCACTCTGTACGTCGGCCCAGCCACGGTGACCAGCAGGCTGGCGACAGTCAGCGAGGTACTTTCCGATTTTCTCAATCAGCTGCCGGAACCGTGGCGGCGGCGCTGCGCTGCGCGACGGCCGCTGGCCTGGCCACGGCTCTCCAGTCCACGGGATCTGGTTGCCCAGCAATTGCAGCAGGCGATGATCACGCTGGCCAAACCACAATCGATTCCTCACGACCTCTGGGATGCCGGAGAACTACCGGCCATGCCACTGGCTCACCGACTGACAATCCTACTGGCTGGTTTTGACCGCGCCTTCACAATCCAGGGAGATCCGCCTCAATTGCAGCTGATACCGCTTCCCGAACAGGTCCAGCTGCAGCGGGTCTACAACAAGCAGGTCTCCAACGCCAACTTTAGCCGCCTGCTGGAGTTCTTTCCCGATCTCGAATTGACTCGCAGCGGCGACAAGCTGACCGCCGTTGGCCGACAGGAAGATCATCGCCAGCTGGCCCGGTTGCTGCGGGGAGAACAGGTGGCGACAGTAACATCCGACACAGGGGACAAGCGGTATCGACTCAAGGTCGACAATGCGCCGATCGAGCAGATCATCGCGGCGATCGCGCGGCAGGATGAACTCCAGGTCGATATCGACGAGGCGGCACGTGCTCGCTGGGACAAGATGATCCCGCTCGATGCACGCGACGTAACACGGGAAAAGCTACTTGAGCTGATTCTTTCCCCAGCCAAGCTGACTGGGCGAGTCGAGGGCAAGAAGCTGATTATTCGCTGTCAGCCGTAGGAGGCTCGCCGTCGAGAGCTTTCTGCAGGTTTTCACGAATCGAGGTTTCGATCCGACCACGAAAGGCCAGTGCCATGAAGGGCAACGTTCCCTTGACCGCGGCTTCTTCCTCGCCGACCGTCAACGTGCCAGCGATATCGAGCCCGAAGGTTGTCATCGAAAAAGTCAGCACAGGACCATCCCACTCGCCCTCCAGCCGACTCACCTGGTCGCCGTATTCCTCCCGCACATTATCCAGGAAAGACTTCAGCTTATCCGTGGCAACTTCGCTTCCCAGCTGATGGTCGACACTCGTGGCAAACTCCGGCATGGCTTATCCTCTTTTCTCGTGACGCAGAGATGCTGGGCTTAACCCAGAGCAGGCGATAGTGTAACAAAGTGTGAGCTGCAGCAGTCAGCTGTCAAGCTGCCAACGGACCTGGAATGATGAACCCCTCACCCCCACCAGAAAAGAGACGCTGGCCTCGCCGGCTGCTGGTCGTCACGCTGCTGCTGGCGATCATTGCTGCCGCTGGCTGGCGAATAACTTTTCCCGATCCGCAGACGGCATCGGTCGCCGGCTTGCGGCGCTGGCTGGTACTACGAGATCTTTCCCAACAGTCGGACGAGACCGTGCTGGCGCTGGTCGATCGACTGCAGGTCCTACTGCTTTCCGAGGACAGCACAGGGTCGATAGCCGAAGCGACAGACGCCCAGCTCAAGCGGCTCGGTGCTAATATCGATATCCTCAGCCATGCCTGGTTTCTCGCCCGGGCGCGCTATTACCAAACCCTGGATCGCACGCAGGGACTGAATTATCTCAGCGAACAAATAGATGCGGTTTTGGCCTGGGGGGAACTGGATGACCAGATCCAGACACAGCTGCGGATCGCCAACAAGGAACCGCCCGCGGCCAGTACCCTGCGGCTGCTGGACCAGATCGACAGCTGGGTTCAGAAGGAACCGGACAATCAAAGAAAACAGCTGGAAAACGCCCGCGCAGATGCCGTGCTCGTCTGGCTCGCGACCAGCGACCTGGAAGAATACGAGATGTCGGTGCGACGGGCTGTGGTCGAGCGGATTACGGTCGAACTGGAACTGGGCTCCGGTGACGCAGCTGATCGATTGCCATTGACCGATGCTCACAGGGCTCAGCTACTCGATAGTGCCTGGCTGCTGATGGAAGCCTGGTTCCAGAACCGGGCAGATGAATTCGTCGAGCTGCCGTTCGAAGAGCGAGCGAAGTTTATGGAGGATCAGCTGGACAAAGTCGCCAGCTGGCAGCTGGAGAAGATCCTGGCAACCGAGCCCGGCTCCGGTCTGCCCAATGGCGAGTTGCTGACTGTCGTCACTCAGTTGCTGGCACTGATTCCAGAATGGATTGAGCGAGCACCGGCAGATCAGCAGCAGCGACTGCAACACCTGGCAGATGAACTCAGGCATTCGCTGGCAGGCTACCTGCTACGCTCACTACCGAGCCTGCTGGAGGGCAACCTCGACCCCTAATCCGGCACCAGCTGGCTATCGTCAAACGAGCGGCGATCCTGTGGGTGCCAGAGCGGCAACCCCTGCTGCACTCGTTCACTGAGCACGTCCACTTTTTCATCAGTTCCCGGCAGGGCACCAGTCGACTCATACTCGATATCAGACTGGTCGCCCGGATCAAAATCCCAGTTCCCCTGTTTGATCGCCTCAAGAACTGAATATGGCATATCACATCTCCTGACTGTGATGACGGGACTGGGATTTGATAATGAGACAGGGTGGACAGCGTTCCTCGCCGGCCACAGCCGCTTCATCATGCGGCCAGGTTGCTCCGAGTATTGGAGTGGCGGCACGCGATGTCAAGCGACTGCTGTCGAGATTTCAAATGAAGTAGCAACTCGCTACTGGCTGAGCAAGGAGCAGGGCAGGTCGGCAGGACTGAGCCGAGCAAGTTGCTGAGCTAGCTGACTCACTCGCCGAGGGTCGACAGCTGTCGTGCGATCGCCTCGACAGACCGCCCCGCGGACTGCCAGCAGATCGACACGGTCGAGCGGAAGACGCGGAAGCAGTTCGGCCTCGAGCGAGCCCGCCAGTACTGTCAGCATGCCAGCCTGGGCAACCTCGTCGAGGTGGCCGAGCAGCCGCTGCTCCGTCCAGTGCTCAAGCAAACTACCCGCACGCTTGTCAAACGTATCGACTAACACCGCCTGGCAGCCAAGCTCGGCCGCCAGGGCCACAATCCGCTGGGCTGCCGGCGCTTCGGCTCGCTGCTCGTCAGCATAGACCACAGCGACGGGCCGAACGGCAGCTGGCAAGCTGGCGATGGCCTGCTCCCAGCGGGCCTCCCAGTCCGGCTGACGAACACATCCGGCCAAACCCAGCTTGGCAAAAAAAATCCCGGCCGGCAGCTCGGCCAGTCTGTCTGTCAGCAGGCTGTCGGCAAGTTCACCAAGTGCCACGCTGACCGGCAGTCGCTGATCAACCAAACGGACCACATTCCGCCAGCATGCGGGCGTGGCAGCACCGAGCGACCCGTGCAGCGGTTCCTTGATATCAATCACATCCGCACCGCCCCGCAGGGCAGCAGCCGCTTCCCGGGTATCGCGCACGCTGACCAACAAGCCTGTCATGGCTGATCCTCCTCGGCACCAGCCAATTCCCTCTGCACGTCGACCAGGCGGTGATTCAGTCGCTGGATAAGTTCGGCTGTTATCGGCTCGCACCAGGTGCCGCGGACGGTAATGTAACCACCGCACCACTGACCGAGCATGGTCTTGACCGGTCGCTGATGCCAATCCAGAGCTCGTTCGGCTATCCGTACCACCACGGTGCTGGTCTCGGGTCCGTCGGCAATCTGCTGTTCGGAGCGACCGGCAATCATGCTGGCTGCCTGCCCGCGAAAGAAGACTTCCACATATTCAATCGGCACTCGCTGGCCAGCGGGAGATCCCAGGTACAGCAACAACTCGGCATTGCGAAAAGCAATCCGTGGCTGGCTGGCAAGGTACAGCAGCGAGCAGATGGCCAGCAGGCTGAAGCAGCTGATCAGGCCCGCCACGACCCGCCAGTGGACGGTCTCGAGCAGGTAGAAAGCGAGTCCTGCGGCAACAGCCATCAGCAGCGGGAAAACAAGGACCATTGCAAAGGCCCTCTTGTTGGAAGCCAGCCAGATTTCCTTCATCGCTCTCACCACCCCAGCAGGCCAGTTAGCCTGGATTTTCTTTCTCCAGTGGCTGCACGGCCAAAGGATGCTCGGCCAGAGGATCTGCGACATGGACAGCAATCCTGCCGGCCAGCACATCATCCAGCAGGTCGCCGACCAGTTCCTTGCGCCAGCCTGTGGCCAGCTTCGGCGGCTCGCGGCCCTCCGCTGCAGGATCCAGACGGTGCGCGACGAGGGCACGAATATCCTGCATCGAGGCAACAAGATTGGGAGCCAACTTGGCCTGCCGACAATGGGCATTCAGAGCTGCGGAAAGGAACTGGCAGAGGGAGGCACGCTGGGGCGCCGAGTTTCCCTGGGCCAGCTGCGGACACTCCTCATCCGGCAGCTTCAGTGCGCGATCGATCGCCTCGGAGATGCCCTCCATGTGATTCTGCAGGTGACGATGGTGCATGCCACGGATCGCCTTGATTTGCTTGATGTTGGCTTGTCGGCGCCGCGCCAACTCAGTCAACAGATCGTCCCGCAAGACTCGCCGCGGCAAACGATCCTGGCTGCGTGCCAGCTCGTCTCGCCAGCGCCATAACTCCCGTACGATGGCCAGGCTGCGGCGTCCCAGTGAGCCGATGCCGGATACCGACCGCCAACGCTCCGACTCGTAGGCCAGCCTTACCTGCTCCAGCCACTGCTCCATCTCCTGGTCAAACCAGTGGCGACGGTTGAGCTTGTCCAGGCGGCCAGTCAGTTCATCGTAAAGTGACTCGAGGTGTTCCACGTCCTGGACTGCATAGTCCAGCTGGCGATCGCTGAGAGGTCGGTGACGCCAATTGGTGCGGGTCTCGCCCTTGTCAATCGATACTCGTAGCAATCGCGATGTGAGAGTGCGGTAGGCGGCGGGGAACTCAAGACCAATCATGCCAGCAGCCAACTGGACATCAAACCAGCGGCTGGGAACGGTGCCCACGGCCGAATGGCAGAAGCGGAATTCCTCGCGGCCGGAATGAACCAGCGTGATGTGGTCCCCTCCCACAAGTTCTTCCCAGAAAGGGGTCACGTCGCCGAGGCTCAAGGGGTCGACCAGGTAACGATCCGAGCCGGCTGAGACCTGCAGCAGGCAGAGCTCGGGCTGGTAGTTGTCCTCGGAAATAAACTCCGTGTCAAAACCGATGATCGAGCAACTGGAGAGCCGCTCACACATCTTCAAGAGCTCGGCTTTCTCGGTAATGAACTGAAACGACACGCACAGACTCCAGGCCGGATAGGGACTACCCCGCATCTTAGGAGACAGCAGGACAGCGAGATAGATGTGCGCCAGCGGTTAGGGGCCCGTCGTTCGCCTTAAGCAGGATCGCCAGCAGTTATCGCTCTCTGCTGGCTGCGGCAGTCGCCACTTCAGAGACAAACCATGTCATCTCCTCTTGAACCAGTTGGGTTTGTGGAGCCTCTGACTGGACGAGTACGCGGAACTTGTGGCGACCAACAGTATTCGCCTGGGCGTGAATTTTCAGCGTCACCCGTTCGCCCGGCTGAATCACCGCGATCGGTGCAAACAAGACCTGGCCCGGGACCAATTCCGCTTCGCCACCAACCACTTTGACTGGCTCCACACCATGACCGAATTGCCCGACCACAGAAACATTTCGTGCCGCTCGAGTTCCGCGGTTGACGATCTGCAGCTCATACACTGCCAGTTGCGACAAACGCTGGGGACCCTGGGGGTCGTTGACCAACAGTTTCAAGTCGGCGATACCCTGCACACGTGTGGTCACTGAATCCGCCGTCGGATCAACTCCGTTGCCCGACAGTCGCACATGCAGCGGATGGTTGCCAGCACGCGAATAGAGGCATTCAAACTGGAATGCCCGGCGAGCTCCTGGGGCCACGTCCCCGATCGACCAGGCGATCGTGTTGTCCCTGCGGTTACTGTCCCCACCAAGCAATCTGGCACCCAGTGGCAGGGTGGCATGGACGGCAGTATCCTCAGCGACAGCGTCTCCGCGGTTGAAGATCTCAACCCGGTAGCGAGCTGGCTCGCCAGCAAAACAACTCTCCGGGCCCTGCACAGTGACCACCAACTCAGGTCGACGAACCAGCACTTCCTGCTTGGACTGGACTGTCTGCAGTCCCTGCCCACTGGCGAAGGCCGTGATCTGAAGCTGGCCAGCTCGGTCGGCATTCAATTCAATTTCCATCCGACGTGTTTCGCCCGCTGCCAGTGTGCCGATCACCTGCCGCGCGTTGCCCGGCTCAAGCTGTACGGACACATTGTGCGCAGCACCGTTGCCCGGATTGCTCAGGCGAATCGTGTAAAGTCGTGTCTGGCCCAGCACCATTTCAGCCGGGCCATCAATGTCCAGGTTCAATTCTGGCTGCACGACCCGCACCGGTGTCGAGAGCGCCGAGGGCCGTATCGACCACTCCAATTGAAAGTCAAACGACTTGTTCTGCTGTGGCACCAGCGTCAGTGTCCAGTGCTGCACTCCGCCAGCAGGCAGACCTGGCAGCTGCCAGGTGATGAGGCGACTTTCACCCTTGAATTCTCCGCGGTCGATGTCTCCAGCACTTACTTTACTGTCCGACAACTCCATCCAGCTGGGTAATTCCGTCCGCAGGAAGACCGGACCACAGGAACGGTTGTCCCGGTTGGTTACACGAACCTGCCAGCGGGCCGCGCTGCCAACCTGCAAGAGGGGCGGTCCAATCGTCTCAACAACAATGTCGGGTGCCTGGCTGACGGCAGTCGTGGCTCCGCCCAGCAACGCGCTACCAGCAACCGAGCTGTTGATCGAGCCTGCTGGCATCACAGGCGAGAGCCCGCCCGGGGGCAGGGACCGTACGTCGTCGTAATTATCAAGCGGCCTGATAATTGGAGCGTCGCTCGCCGGTAAGTAGGGCGGCGCTGGTTCCGCCGTCAACGAGTTCCCTGGTGAAAGCTGGGGACCGGTCACTGTCGTCGGCAGGGCCTGCGCTGAAGGCAACTGGAGTGCTGCAGGGGGATCGGCCTGGTAGGCTGGCAAGGCAGTCGGTTGTGTCGGCACAACGTATCCAGACGCCTCGCCCTGGGCTGGCAGCGGTTCAGCTGGCAACTGTGCTGGCACAAGGTAGGCGGTTCCGCCCCCGGCGGCCTGGGGTTCTGACGATTGAGCACGGAAGGTTGATGCCCGCTCGTCAGGCCGTAACACAGATACCGGATTGCCAGCCGACAGACGATATCCACCCTCCACACTACCGCGCGAGGCGGAGATTATCGAGGTTTCGGACGATCGTTCCTGGGCCCTGACTTCTGCGATCAGGCCTATGCCAAGGATCACTGTGAGAATGGCGGAAATCGTGCGGGGCATGCAAACAACTCCTCGGCTTGTGTGACCGGATGTTCAGTGGGAAAATAGTCTGTAACGCCAGCTGTCCGGAGTGATGGACATATCGCTATCGGCCAATTCGCCCCTGCGGATTAAGGAAACTTTGCCGGTATTTCCAAACAGGCAAGACAGGTAAAGAGGGTAAACACCGAAAGAGGTCGAAATGAATGATTCCCGACTACAGCAGGTCGAGCAGATGCTGGCCGACGATCCCCAGGACACATTCTTGCGTTATGCATATGCCCTGGAATTACAGAAAGCGGACCGCAGCGATGAGTGCCTCGACCGCTTGACCGATCTGATGGCAGACCAACCACCTCACGTCCCCTCGTTTTTCATGGCCGCACAACAGCTGGTCGTGGCCGGCGAAACCGGGCAGGCACGAGAGTTGCTTGAGCAGGGCATTCAACATGCCCAGCAGCAGGGTAACCTGCACGCCGCGGCAGAAATGGGGGAGTTGCTTGCCAGCCTGCCGAGTGAGGAGATCTAAGCTCGGCCGCGGCAGACGCGACGAGGAGATTTCGTCAGCTGGCAGGTAGACCAGACAATCCAGGTCGACGTGCTGAGCAGACTGGCTGTTGACTACTTGCAGCCCTGGTCGCAACTGGTCATCATCGTAGCACGATTCAGACAACACGCTGGCAGCATCAGCGGGAAACGCATTCATGGCCCAGACAGCCAGCCCGACGACGGATACCACAGCCTGGCATCAGCTGGCCGACGAGGTACTCAGCGGCCACACGCTGAGCACGGAGCAAGCACTTGGGATCATGCGCTGCCCAGACGACCAGCTGCTGAATCTACTCGCTGCCAGCTACCAGATTCGCCAGCACTATTTCGGCAACAAAGTTCAGCTCTACTTCCTGATGAACGCCAAAAGCGGCCTCTGTCCGGAAGATTGCGGCTACTGTTCCCAATCCAAGGTCTCAACCGCTGAGGTTCCCAAGTACAACATCCTCAATCGGGAGAAGTTACTGGAGGGAGCCGAGCTGGCCGACCAGCAGAATGCCGGCACCTACTGCCTGGTAATCTCTGCCCGGGGACCGAGTGAACGGGAACTGGCGGCCGTCGAAGCGATCGTGCCGGAGATCAAGCAGCGGCACGATCTACGAATCTGTGCCTGCCTCGGCCTGCTCGACGACGAGCAAGCTGACCGACTCAAGCGGGCGGGCGTTGACCGGGTCAATCACAATCTCAACACCAGCCGCCAGTTCTACGAGCAGATCTGCACAACTCACAGCTTCCAGGACCGACTCGATACACTCCGTTCGGTCCGCCAGGCAGGCATGGAGATCTGCTGCGGCGGGATCATCGGCATGGGAGAATCCGACGAGGATGTGGTCTCCATGGCGCTCGAGTTAAGACAGCTGGAGGTCGCTTCCATTCCGCTCAACTTCCTCAATCCGATTGAGGGCACACCACTGCAAGACGAAGGCAAGCTAAGCCCGCAGTACTGCCTCAAGGCACTTGCCATGTTCCGCTTCACCAACCCGGATTGCGAGTTGAGAATTGCCGGCGGGCGAGAACTGCAACTGGGCAGCATGCAGCCGCTCGGTCTCTATCCAGCCAACTCGCTGTTTGTCGGCGATTACCTCACCACGGCCGGCCAGCCCCCCGCAGAAGACCTGCAGATGATACGAGAACTGGGGATGGAAGTAGCGGGAGAAGCGGTCAGTGGCTAGAGGCCGCTGGGGATCTTGATCAGGCTGCCAGACGGCTTCTCAGCATCGCCGCTGCCGAACAGCGTGATATAGGCAGCTCCCTCATCGTCGAACGTGATGGCCGACGGTTTATCGAGCGTCAGCAATCGCCGTGCTTCCACAGCCAGCGGATTGTCGCGATTCGCAACCAGCTGAAACAGGCCTCCCTGGTCTGTCGCCATCCAGGCAAAGTCGATGGCGTAGAGCCGACCGCTGGGGGCAAACGCCAGTCCGGTAATGTCGTGCAAGCCGGTGGTATATTTTGCCAGCAGCTTGCCGCCGCTGGGTTCATAAAAACAGAGCAGGCTATCATTGGCCACGTCGATCTCACCCAGTTGTCCGACCACCAGGCTTCCATCCTTGGCGGCCGTAACTGCCCCAGGAGCATCCACGCCGGTAAGTTCACGACTGGCAATCGCCCGCTCCAGTGGACCCACCTTGTCTCCCTCCACAGCTGCCCTGGCAATCCAGCCCTTGCTGTCATCTCCATTGCAGCTGACGTAAAGAGCACCCTGGATGTAGACCACGCCGTGGAAATTACCCTCTCCCTTGAGCTGATCCAGGGCCGGCAGCGCGAGACCGGCCAACATCTCGCTGGCCTCAATTGTTCCCTCGGCCGGCAACTTATAGACCCGCAGCAATTCCTCGCCATCGGGCAATCCGCCGCCGCCAACAACCAGCCGGTCCTTATCGAGGAAAGTCAGGCCAAGCGGTCCGACCGCATAACTCGGTTCCTTCCCGTAGCTATCCAACGGAAAACCCTGGATCACCACCTCGGCCTTGCCCTCCACCACGCGCACCACACGACCCGTTCCGCTATCGGCGACGAAGACGATACCGGTTTCCGGTTGCACGGCAACTCCACTGGGATTCGTTAGTCCACTAAGCAGAGTCTCGCTGGCTGGTTCCTGTGCCAGCAGGCAGGTGGACATCGAGAGGCCAGCCAGTGTGGTCAGGATGGAGCGCATTATCATGAATCATCTCCGCTGCCGTGGGCAGCTGGTTATGCTTGGTCAGGCACCGCGAGCCGCTTCATAGTCAGTAATCCGCTGCTCCTGCTGCAGTGTCAGAGAGATATCATCCAGCCCATGCAGCAGGGAATGGCGGCGAGAATCATCGACTTCAAAAGCAACGTCCAGCCCCACGGAATCTCGCAGCTGGTAGTTCTCCAGGTCGACGGTCAGCTGGTAGTCACCCAGCTCCGCACGCTGCATCAACTGATCCACAACGGACTCTTCAGCCACGACTGGCAGCAGGCCGTTCTTGAAGCAGTTATTGTAGAAGATGTCAGCAAACGAGGGTGCGATCACGCTGCGGATACCATAATCCGCGAGTGCCCAGACGGCATGTTCCCGGCTGGAGCCGCAGCCAAAATTCTGGCGAGCCAGCAGAACCGAGCAGCCCGCGGCGGCCGGCCTGTTCAACTCAAAGTCCGGATTGGGGTTACCTTCCGGATCGAGCCGCCAGTCAAAAAACAGGAACTGCCCAAACCCACTCCGCTGAATCCGCTTGAGAAACTGCTTGGGAATGATCTGGTCGGTATCGACGTTGGCCCGGTCCATTGCCACGGCCAGGCCAGTGTGAACGGTAAAGGACTGCATCAGGCGTGCCTCTCGTTTGTTTACTGAAAGTCCCACTCACGAACGTCCACAAAGCAGCCGCGGATGGCGGCTGCAGCAGCCATTTCCGGCGAGACCAGGTGGGTCCGGCCGTCCTTGCCCTGTCGACCCTCGAAATTCCTGTTGCTGGTCGACGCGCACCGCTCGCCCGGTTCCAGCTTGTCTGGATTCATCGCCAGGCACATGCTACAGCCCGCCTCACGCCACTCGAAGCCGGCGTCCTGGAAGACTGTATCGATACCCTCATCCTCTGCCTGTCTCTTGACCAGGCCGCTGCCTGGCACCACCATCGCCTGCACATCCGCACTGATCTGGTACCCCTTCAGGACCTGCGCGGCGGCCCGCAGATCCTCAATTCGGGAATTGGTACAGGATCCAATGAAAACTCGGTCGATCGCCAGGTCCTGCAATGGCTTGCCCGGATCGAGACCCATATAGGCGAGCGCACTTTCCATGCCTCGCCGCTCGGTGTCATCCTCGCAGGCGGCGGGGTCCGGCACACAGTCGGTGATGGGTGCCACCTGTCCGGGATTGGTCCCCCAGGTCACTTGCGGCGCAATATCAGCTGCCGCATAGGAATGTTCTGCATCAAAGCTGGCCGCCTCGTCGCTTGGCAACTGTTCCCATTGCCGGATCGCTGCCGCCATATCGGCTGGCGCCTGCTGTCGACCCTGGAGGTATTCGAACGTTGTCGCATCTGGAGCAATCATGCCAGCCCGGGCGCCGGCCTCGATGGCCATGTTGCAGACGGTCATCCGCCGCTCCATCGACAGGTCACGGAAAACGCTGCCAGAAAACTCGATCACATATCCCGACCCGCCAGCTGTACCAAGCTTGCCGATCAGGTAGAGGATCACATCCTTGGCAGTCACGCCGGCGCCAAGTTGGCCGTCAACATTCAGCCGCATCGTGCGCGGCTTGTACTGCAACAGCGTCTGGGTCGCCAGCACATGCTCCACCTCGCTGGTACCAATCCCGAAGGCCAGCGATCCGAAGGCCCCGTGGGTCGCGGTATGGCTGTCCCCACAGACGATTGTCATGCCGGGCTGGGTGTAGCCCATCTCGGGGCCGATAACGTGCACGATCCCCTGGTTTGGGCTATCGAGGTCATAGAGCTGAACGTCAAATTCACGGCAATTCTCACGCAATGTGTCGACCTGGATACGTGAGATCTCGTCGGCGATCGGCAGGGATCGATTAACAGTCGGGACGTTGTGATCAGGCGTGGCAATTGTCAGTTCTGGTCGTCTCACCGAGCGGCCAGCCAGCCGCAGTCCCTCGAATGCCTGTGGGCTGGTCACCTCGTGGACGAGGTGCAGATCAATGTAGAGGATAGCCTGCTCTCCCTCGGGCTGGTGGACCACGTGCTTGTCCCAGATCTTCTGAAACATGGTGCGCGGCGCCTGCCCACCCGCTTGATTGCCTTCCGTCACAGCACTCTCCCTTTCCAACAAGAACCAGCAGCTGCCGGCGACATTCCGCCTGCCGGTGGTTACCAGCATAGCCGAAGCTGCCGGAGCCGGACAACGACGCCTTACTCGCTGACCGGAATCCCCTCGATCTCGTAATACTGCCCATACCACTGTAGGAATGCCCGCAGGCCATCCTGCAGCGTTGTCTGCGGTTGATAATCAATTGCCTGTTGCAGGGCCGACGAGTCGGCGGCAGTCTCCACCACGTCACCCGGCTGAAGTGGCTCCAGCTGTCGCTCGGCGGTCCGACCCAGCAGGGTCTCCAGCAGCTTCACAAAGCAGGACAGTTTGACCGACTTGGAGGTTCCCAGGTTGTAGATACGATAGGGAGCCTGGCTGCTGGCAGGATTCGGTGAATCGGCCTGCCAGCTTGGATCCGGGGCAGGGGGCTGGTCCAGCAGCCGTACAATTCCCTCCACCACGTCATCCACAAAAGTGAAGCTGCGTCGCATCTGCCCCTGGTTGAACAGCTGGATCGGCTGGCCCTCGAGGATGGCCCGTGTGAACAGGAAAGCGGCCATGTCGGGGCGTCCCCAGGGACCATAGACGGTAAACAGCCGCAGCCCGGTGGTGGGAATCCCGAACAGGTGGCTGTAGCTATGGGCCATCAGCTCATTGGCTTTCTTCGTCGCTCCGTACAGGCTGACCGGGTGATTGACCGGATCAGCAACTGAAAACGGCAGACTCGTATTAGCGCCGTAAACACTGCTGCTGGACGCATAGATCAGATGCTCGATGCCATGCTGGCGACAGCCTTCCAGCAGGTTGGAAAAGCCAATCAG
>CAUZOB010000114.1:0-16211 GCA_963581185.1 Planctomycetota bacterium
AGAAGAGACCACGGAAGAAGCTGCTGCAGAAGAGACCACGGAAGAAGCTGCTGCAGAAGAGACCACGGAAGAAGCTGCTGCAGAAGAGACCACGGAAGAGGCTGCTGCAGAAGAGACCACGGAAGAAGCTGCTGCAGAAGAGACCACGGAAGAGGCTGCTGCAGAAGAGACCACGGAAGAGGCTGCTGCAGAAGCCACGGAAGAAGAAGCTGCAGAGGAAGAGACTGCGGGCGAGGACGCAGCAGAGAGCGGCGATGAAGATGCTGCAGAGGAAGAGACTGCGGGCGAGGACGCAGCAGAGAGCGGCGATGAAGATGCTTCGGATGAAGCAACCGCCGATCAGGAAGATAGCGCCGATACCGACGGCGAAGAGGATGATTCCGAGTCTAAGGATTAGTCAATCCAACCGCAGGTCGGAATACACCCATCACAGCGATTCTTAGTTGCACGGCCCTGCAGGCCTTGACCTGCGGGGCCGTTTTTTTCGGTACGTCTGTCACCGATGTCATAGCCGTCGTGCGCTGCCCTTGCCTCGATTCCGTACGGTTGCCGTTCTTGCCTGTCCGATACAGTAACCAGTTACTTATCCAACCTGCGTATATTACCGGCATTAACATCATGACAATAACGGCACCGACAGCGGATAAAGCACGAACACGAACTCAGGCTCCAGGCAGGGGGTCAGCATCTGTTCGAAGTCCGTTGGAAACCTACCTTCGTGATATCAACCAGACGGCCTTGCTGAGCCGAGAAGAGGAACATGATCTCGGCGTCCGGGTGGTCGAAGGGGACCCGACGGCCCGCGATCATATGGCCCGAGCCAACCTGCGACTGGTTGTCAGTATTGCCAGGGGATACGCCAACCGAGGTCTCGCTTTGCCAGACCTTATTGAAGAAGGCAACCTGGGACTGTTACGGGCAGTGGAGGGATTCGACCCCGACATGGGGACTCGCTTCAGCACCTACGCCAGTTACTGGATCAAGCAATCGATCAAGCGGGCTTTGATCAACACGTCCAAGACGATCCGCATACCGGCCTACATGATTGAGCTGCTCTCCAAGTGGCGTCGAGCAAATATCCGGCTCAACGATGTGCTGGGCCGGACGCCCACACCGGAAGAGACAGCACGATCGCTCGGTATCCCGAAACGAAAATTACCGATCATCGACAAGGCCATGCAGATCAACCAGGCAACTCCACAGGGCGATAACCCCGAGAGCGGTTGGTCTTTGAGTGAAGTGGTCACCGATCAACGAACCGCCGCTCCGGATGAAGTCATGATGAAAGACGATGCCACCAACTACGTGATGTCGCGACTGGATTCAATGGACGAACGAGAGGCCGCAATTCTGCGGATGCGATTTGGGCTGGAAGGCCATGAGCCAATGACGCTCAAGGAAATCGGTGCCCAACTGGGTCTTACTCGAGAACGGGTACGGCAAATCGAAACGGCCGCCTTGCAGAGACTGGCTGGCGAATTACGGGGACCGGGCCATCAGGCTTCACTCAGCTTGCGGACAGCCGGCTAGACTGCCGCCTGCAAAGGAGAAGACTGGTGAACAACAGTCCTTCCATTCAACTTGCCGATTTTGTCCGTGATGTGACCGATTTCCCCAAGCCGGGCATCATCTTCAAGGACATCACGCCGCTGCTGTCCGACCCGACGGCACTGCGGGCTTCGATCGATGAACTTGAAAAACTTGTTGGCGACCGGCCTGTGGATTGTGTCGTTGGCGTGGAGGCCCGGGGATTTATTTTTGGCGCCCCGCTCGCTGTTCGGCTGGGCGTGGGCTTCGTGCCCGTGCGAAAACCGGGCAAGTTGCCGTACCAGACCGCAAGTCACGAATACGAACTGGAATATGGCACCGACACGCTGGAAATCCACGTCGACGCGGTCGGTGAAGGCACACGGGTGCTGGTGGTGGACGACTTGCTCGCTACCGGCGGCACGGTCCAGGCCTGCTGCCAACTGATTGTCGACCAGGGCGCCAGCGTCGTGGCCTGCACCTTTCTGATTGACCTGGCATTCCTGGACGGCGCACGTCGACTGGCTCCTCATCCGGTCCTGAGTGTCCTGAAGTACGAGGCCTAACGCCATTCCTCGCACCAGTCCGCTGTCTGAAGCTGGCTGCGTATTCGCCATTCCCGCAGGACCGCCAGCAGCTGCTGCTTTTCATCCTGGTGCGACTCACTGTCCCAGAGGTTGTTCAGCTCCAGCGGGTCAGCCTGCAGATCAAACAGCTGGCCGTACGTCTCATCCAGGAAGTGGACCAGTTTCCAGTCATGATTGCGAACCATGGTCATGAATTCCGTGTCGGTGAGGATGTTGTCCTTCACCTGTTCCGCGTAGACGTGATCTCTGCCAGGCCAGCTTTCGCCCTCAAGTGCCGCCAACAAGCTGATTGCTTCCAGTGAGGCCGGCACTTCAACGCCAGCCAATTCGAGGATGCTGGGACCGAGGTCCATCTGTTGGCAGAGGCCTTCCACCTGATGGCCGGCGGGAAAACGTCCGGGAGAGGAGACCAGCAGGGGAACTCGTGTGATCTGGTCGTACATCGTCCATTTTTGGCTATGGCCGTGGTCGGTCAGGCAATCACCGTGATCGGAGGTGAAAATTATGACGCTATTCTCCAGATAGCCGCACTCATCGAGGGCCGTCAGGATCTCGCCCACCTTCTCGTCAATCATGGTGACATTGGCGAGGTAATAGGCTCGCTGTCGTTGGCGTTGCTGTTCGGTCGGATCAAGCGGTAAAAGTACCGAATCATGGTCGATCTTGTTGTTGTGGCGACGCATCTCCTGAAAAGGGGGCGGTTGCCCGGCGAGCTCCTCGTCGCTGACTGGCAGAAGTGGCAACTGCTTGGCCAGGTAGGGCTCGGCGTAACGGGGGATTGGATCGTAGGGCGGATGCGGCCCGGGAAATCCAATCTGCAGGAAGAGCGGCTGCGTCGGTGGGTGAGTCCGAATCCACCAGGTCGCCATGTCGCCGACAAACATGTCCGGATGCGCGTCCTCGGGCAACTCCCACTCAAAAGCACCGACACGTTGATCGTAATCCGGTAGCTGACGGTAAAGCTCCCGCTGCTGCTTGATCAGGCCGCGAAATCGGAGTGCCTTGTCCCACTCGTCGAAATAATAGCGGCCCTCAAGATAGCGATCCTTGTTCTCGACCACATAACGTTCGTCGAACCCGAGTGGAGTTTCGAAGGGCCAGCTGTGCATTTTCCCGATGTTGGTGCAGTGGTACCCGGCCGAATTCAACAATTCGATCCAGCTGTGTCGCCAGCGGTCCGCGTTCTTCAGGATCCCTGTGGTGTGCGGATAGTAACCCTTGAACAGGCTGGCCCGCGCCGGCGCACAGGACGCAGCGGTAACATGGCATTGCTGGAACGTCACGCCCTCGGAGGCCAGTCGGTCCAGGTGAGGGGTGTCCATGTAATCAAAACCGAGCGCGCGTATCGTGTCGTAGCGCTGCTGGTCCGTGATGATCAGGATGATATTTGGGGGGGCCGTCACGTTGTGATCCTGCCAAGGGGTGAGTGAGGTGGGATGGCGAGTTAGTACCAGTAGACTTTGTTCGCGGTTCCCCTCAACAGCCAATCGCGGTCGCCGGATGAGAGGCCTTTTAAGCGATCCCGAACCAGGCCCAGCGAGGCGCCATAGGAGTGGTCCCCGACAAGCTGGTAAGGACTGTCGCTCGCCCACATTAGCCTTTCAGGTCCGTAGGCAGAAAGCAGCCGATCAATCATCGGTAACAGATCGAGGTACGGTTCAGCCTTGTCGCCCAGAGCGTAATAGGCGGATATCTTCACATGAGTGTTCTTGTGACGCGCCAGCCGACAAAGCCGGTCCAGGTCGCGATCGCGAATTGTGCCATCCACGCCAATCCGGGCAAAATGGTCAACCACGACTTTGGTGTCTGGATGGCGTTTGCACATGCTATCCAGTGAAGATAGATCCGCAGGGTCCATCAGGCAGCAGATAGCCTGTCCCGTCTCTGCGGCACAGGCCCACATCGCGGCCATACCGTCGCCACTTAACCAACGACGACCGTGAATCCAGCTGGTGATACGGAAGCCAGTGACCGCCTGGTTTGCCAGGGCTCGCATTTTCTTGTCTGGTGCTGGGGCCCGGTCGTCGACCATGCCGACAATCCGGAAACGGGCTGGAAACCGCTGTGCAGCATCGATCATGTAACTATTGTCATAGCCGTAAAACAGGTGATGCTGAATCAAGACCACGCGATCGACGCCATGCTGGGGAATCAGCGCCAACAGCTCTTCTGTTGTAAAACTTGGCGGGTCGAGATTTTCAATTACCGCACCGCCGGACAAGGGAAACTTGTCAATGTCCCGTGTCCAAATATGGCTATGCGCGTCGATAAACCCGTCCTCTGCCTTCTGGCCGTACATCGTCGACCTCCCTTTCATATATTCGTACTGACTGCACGTCGGATCGCTGCAGCGGCCACGCAGGGCCCTCTCATGCCGCCCTGGCATGCGTCGAGCTCAGACCAGTCCCAAAACATACGCGCCAGCGATCTTGATGCTAGCACCTACGGTGGACTAGGTAAGTTAACGCCTAGCCTGCCGGTTATCTCAAGTTTAACGAAAGATTCGACTGGCGGGGATCGATAGAGTCTGGAGCCGGACGTGTAGAGTCGCGTTCGCGCTCCCCACGCATCCCAGTAAGGACACACACGACATGTATTCCCAATGTTGGAAACATGCTTTGATCGCCCTGGCGGTCGCCATTATAAGCCTCAATACGACGACCGCGTCTGGACAGCCAGGCAATCCACTGCGTGACTCGGTCGCACCGCGTGGCGGCGTCAATGTCGGACCAACGCTCATCGATCCAAACGGTGGATTGCGAGGCCAGATCGTGGACTTCAGTGAAGTCCGCAGAGCGGGATTCTCCGCGCCTGTGTTTGCCGGCCAGTCAACACCTTTGCAATCCGTCATGCCTCCCAGCTTGACGCAGCCGATCTACCAGGAAGGCGCGGCTTCCGAAGAAGTCGAGGTACTGCCGGTGGGCGATCCGCCCAAGACAGATACAGCCTTACCGGCTGGGACGATCATCAGCGGACAAACGATCTTTGGTGAAGATTGTGCCGATTGTGGTGGCCTGACAACACGACTGGGCATTTGCGCGGACGGCTGCCTGATCCCCTGCCCGCAGGTGCAGTGGGAGAAATTCCAGTTCTTTAGCGGTGTGGCTGGTTTCACTGGCCCGGCCAACCGCGGCGGCCACAGCAGTTTTGGATTCACCGAGGGATTCAATTGGGGCACCGGCTTCCCTCGTCACCCGCGGCTCAGTGGCCAGATTGGTTATCGAGCGATCCAGAGTACATTTTCCGGCACCGATTTCACAGACATTGACCGCAAGCAGTCATTCATCACGGCGGCCGTGTTCCGTCGCGCCGACTGGGGCTGGCAGGGCGGTCTCGCGATGGATTACCTCCACGACGACTGGTATTTCAATATCGATGTAATTCAACTTCGAGGGGAGCTAAGTTGGAAATTTCCCCAGGGCGATGAAATTGGTTTCTGGCTGGCCAAAAAATCCGATGGCGCAACATCCGACTCGCGGCTAGGCAAGCCAGCCTCCTCGACCTTCTCAGAATCGTGGGATCTGACAGACGCCTATGCTTTCTACTTTCGCAGACAGGTTCAGCCTGGTGGCGAGTTTCGCATGGCGGGCGGTTTTACCGAAGACAAGGATGGATTGCTGTCTGCCGACGCGCGACTGCCTATTAACGAGCGGCTAGCGCTGGACATCAATTTCACCTACTTGATTCCCCACCAGGGGAGCATGACGACGGGCCACGAGGAAGAAGGCTGGAACGTCGGCATAAACTTTGTGTTCTTCCCCGGCTGCAATACTCCGTACAACATTGACTACAACCGACCATTGTTCTCGGTCGCGGATAACGGCACGATGTTCTTGTCACGTCGTCAGTAACTACTCATCCGCTCCATCTCCCCAATAGCTGTGTATGTGTGGGACTGGGGGGTAACAGAGCCGCCGGGGCACCTGGTGCCCTGGCGGTTGTTTTCTGCCTTTGGGAAGCGACGCGGCTCTACCTTCCCAGCCATTCCAGCCGGGAGTAGAATCGTGAGCTGGTCCTATATTTACGCTGATGGCAGAGAGAATGAACGAACAACCAGAAGATAACGCGAATCCGGATGATTCAACCGATGATGTTGATGAAGCTACGGAAGCCCAGGAACCGGAATCGGTCGACACGGATCCGGAAGCAGGCGATCCCGTGAGCGACGACGAAGGCTCCGAGCCGACGCCCAGCGGAGACGATGGGGACGGCTGGGACAACCTGGCCGATGAATTTGGCTTCGAACCGGTCGAGGAAGAACCAGAAGAAATTGTCGCCGAAGACCAAGCTGGCGAGGAACAAGAGAGCGGCGACGTCGTCGAGGAACTGACCGACGATATCGAAATTATCGAGGACGAGTCAGCAGACGATAACGACGAAACAGACGACGACGAGGGCGAACAGGTCGCTGAGGTGCCGGACGAAAATAACTGGAGTGACCTGGCTAGCGACTTCGACCTTGAAGAGGAAGAAATCGAAGAAGTGGCAGATGTGGAGGAAGACGTAGAAAAAGACGGCGACGACAACGGTGCCGGCGATGAGTGGCAGTCTGCCACGGAGGACGAGTCGGACGGGAATGGCGAACAGAATGATGTTCGCGTGATGGACCACAATGACGCCCTGGATGAGGATCCGGTTGCGGCCATTGACGAAGCGGTCGATGAAATCTCACGGCTGTTTGGCGGCGACGATGAAGACGAAGATGACGATGACGATGATGACGAGGATGACGGCGCCGAGGATAATGGCGACGGCGATGACGAAGGTCCCGGGCGACGCAGTCGTCGTCGGCGTTCCCGACGAGGGAAGCGGCCAGCGGACAGTGGAGACAAGGACGAAGCGGACGAACCGCAGAGTCCAGACGACGACAAGGACGATCGCAGGGGCGGGGACGACGACCAGGAAGGTCGTGGTCGGCGCCGTGGCCGACGTCGACGACAGAAAACCGATGACGATTCCGGCCGTGAACAGGGCGGAGAGTCGGACAGCAATGAGTCAAACGCTGATGACGACGACAAGGGAGACCGCGGGGGTCGCACGATAACGACCTGGACGGAAGCGGTCAGTGTCATCGTGGACGCGAATATCAAGGCGGATCGAAAGAACAAGCCCTCCAAGGGTCGTGGACGGCGTGGACGGAAATAGCCGTCACGGCCGGCCAACCCGCTTAGCTGATGGCGATCGTGGCTTGTAACGGTAGCAGAATCTCCTCGACAATATAGTTGTCGAGTATCTGCTGGCAGGCCGTACTTAACTCATTCAAAACGGTCACCAGGTCGTCCCCTGGCTCAAGACTGCCAAAACGACGACCCGTGAGGTAGATACTCAGTTGCTCCTCGGGGTACTCTCCGGTGGTCACATGAAATGGGTTCGTGCGGGTTTCGGTCGTCAGTCGGAATTGTGTCTTGCAGTCACCATCGAAGGAGAACTGAAGGATCGGTTCATTGCCAAGTAATTGAATGCCGGGAGTCTCAATGATCTTGTCAAAGACGGGATGAACGCCCAGTGCGTCGGCCAACAGCTGGTTATGGTTGCCACGGAAATTGAAGTCAAAACCGATTGACAAGCTGAGGGATTCGCAATCAAGGCCGCTGGCCGACAGTGCATAAGGCGCCATCTCCAACACCAGTCGATGAAGATCCATGCCTTCGTCGTAGGTGTCCGGGTTAACCGAGCCAGAGACGACGCGCCTCGCTTCGGTGCTAATCCAGCGATAACGCCGCTCTTCCTTTTCTTCTTCCAGCACGAACTCAGCTGGCTCGCGCGCATAAAAGTTCTTCATCGTCGGAAAATGTTTTCGGAATTGCTCGAAGAAGTGCAGCACCGACTCGCGATTTGTCGGCAAATCCATTTCCGTGGAGAGTGTGGCGTTGACGAAATAGTCGTCGCTCAAGCCGAGATAGTCAGCCATGATTTACTCCATTGGGCCTTGGAGGTGGAACAGTTGTGCCGAATGGCGGGTCTCTTGAGATGGGCACCAGACCCAAGTATAAAAGCCAGCACTTTATTGGCAAAGAGGTCATCTGGGAGTGCAGACGTGAAATACCAGGTCTTCAGGACGGCAGTCGGCTACCTTGGCGTTGGCTGGCTTGATGGTGTCGTCGACCAGCTGATCCTGGGCGAAGCGACGCGACGGGCAACCCTTCGACGCCTGGCGATCAAGGAAGGTCAGCTGGAGGATGAAACAGCTGCCATGGAAAATCTGGCCGACCGGCTTGTCAAATATGCCCTGGGCGCGGAAGTTGATTTTTCCACAACGGAAATCAACCTGGCTGGGCGAACGGAGTTTCAACAGGCAGTCTTACACTGCTGCCAGGATATTCCCTGGGGTCAGAGCCTGAGCTACGGCGAACTCGCCCAGCTGGCTGGATATCCGCGGGCCGCCAGAGCGGTAGGAGGCGTGATGCGGACCAACCGTATTCCCTTGATCGTACCGTGACATCGAGTTATTGGATCAACTGGTCAGTTGATCGGTTTCTCTGCTGCTGGTGGCTTGAGTACCAAACAACGGTTGCTAGAACTCGAGGCCTGCCCAGCTGTCAAGACTTGCCAGACATCCAGAAAACGCTAACCTAGTAATCTGTGATGCGTGTGCATCGCGCTGCGGGCGTAGCTCAGCGGATAGAGTCCTGGTTTACGGAACCAGTTGTCGTAGGTTCGAATCCTACCGCCCGTGCTTTTTCTTTCGTCCGAATTGAGTGCCCCCGTGGTGGTCGATCGGACAGGCTGGATAGATGGTCGGCAAGCAGACCCGGCAACTCGGAGTGCTGTTTGCTGTACAACGCTGTGGAGTAATGACAGTGGATCCCGTCGCGATCTCGCTTGCCGTCCTGCTGCCAGTACTGGTCGTGCGAGAGGCGAAACGTGTCAATGGGTTGCCAGGCTGGCCCCGCTCGGTGGTGCTCACATTCCTGTTTGGCGCCAGCATTGTCGTACCGGTATTAGTCGTTGCGATCCCGGTTTTCATTGTCGTGCTGCAGATTCAGAATCCCCTGGTAGCTGGTACCCTGATCGCTTTTGGCGCCGCCGCGGTTCCCGAGGAGTTTTTCAAGTTCCAGGTGGTGCGACGTTATGGAAGCAAGCATATCGAACCGCTCAATCCGCGCAGTGGCATGTTGTTTGGCGTTGCAGCGTCACTCGGTTTTGCGGCCATTGAGAATGTTGGCTATGCCAGCCAGGGTGGTGTGAGCGTTGTTCTTTTTCGTTGCTTCACGGCGATCCCCATGCACACTGCACTCGGCGCAATCATGGGATACCAGTTTGCCCGAGCGCAGATTGCGTTTCTCAGGCCAACAGAACTCAGCTCCACTCGACCGCAGTACAACGGGGTGGCATTCAATCGCCAACTGGGCAGGGCCTTTCTCTGGCCCATGCTGCTGCATGGAATCTATGACACGCCAGCGATCGTGGTCATGGTGCCGATTCTCAGGAGCGGGAAAATGCCAACAGAGGTTGGCCCAGGCGTCGTTGTCGCAATCCTGATCATGATCAGCTGCCTGATTGGCACAATTATGACTGCACTGCGATTGGGACGAATCGCAGCACAGGAACAGCGGCAGTGCCTCGAACTACTGGAGCAACAGGCGGGCGACCAGACAGAGCCGATTTCGAGCGTAATTACGCCATAGAACCGCTTTGACCGCTACCTTGCGTTCGCGTTTCACGCCGCTCAATACGTCTCTGGGCACAGAATGAACCGCACAGACACGCGCGGTGTAGAATAGTCGGGTCAGCAAGAATTCCTACAGCAGATGTCGTACGGCATGGCGAACTCAGATAATACTGCTGAAACTGGTCATCAAACGCCGCCGGATCCGGCGATGGACCCGCCAGAAACAACGGGTTCCCGTACGTTTATTGTCGGCACGGGGACCCTCGTTGTCATCGTTTTGGCGGGAATTGCCTGGTGGCAGTATTGGCCACCAGAGGAACCGGCGCAGGAGCCCAGCACGCCCGGGACAATCGCAGAAGCGGCCGCGCTGGATGAGCTCAAGCAAGAAGCAATCTGGGATGCCGAGCATGTCACCTTTAAGCTCGAGAATCGTTTTGGCAAGCCCTTCATGGCAGCCATCGTAGCCGGTGATGCGGAGCAGCTGGCTGCACAAACGCTGAGTGGATTCCTGGCTGCCTTGCCAGGCCAGGAACAGAGCACGACACGCACGCGGGCCGGAGTCTATGAAGAGCGACGTTCACTCAATCAGGCTGTGGCGCCCAACCAGGATGCAAACGCTTTTGTCAGCCACCTGCTGGCATCCGCAGCTCGATGTGAAACAGTTCAAGCTCGCCGCCTCCAGGTACTGCAGATCGAGGGAGGTAAGTCAGAGACTGAATGGGAAGTCCAGGCGCTGGCCACAATTCGGGGCCAGGATGCGGACGGCCATGATGTAATTCTCGAAGTGGTGCATCGATTCGAGTGCACGCTGGTAGAAGACGAGCAACTTGGTAGCTCCCCAATTCTCTCCCGCTGGTGGATTGAAAGTGAATCGTTCCGCCGAGCCGCAGCGCCACTCTTTAAAGAGGTCAGCGATGACTGGGGGCTTAGTAGTTTGCCGCTGGTGGATAACTGGCAGGTTCAGCCCGTATTAACTCGCCAATACAAGTTTCAGATGGCAGTGGCTGATTATGACCGTGACGGATTCCTGGACGTGGCGATCGCCAGCTACAAGGGGCGACCGATCCTTTTGAAGAACGTTCGCGGACGACAGTTTGTTGATGTCACTCAGCAGATGGGACTCGCATCATGGGATTCCCAGGGCGACAAGGTAAACAGCCTGGCCGGGTGGATCGATCTGGAGGGCGACGGCTTCCCCGACCTGGTGTTGGGTGGCCGACTATACGCCAACAGGGAAGGGCGGAGTTTTCGCGATGTAACGGCCGAGTCCGGATTGAGTTGGAAGCGTGAACCGATGGGCATGGCAGTCGCCGATTACGATTGCGACGGTCGACTCGATATCTATGTGCTCTACCAGATGCGCAGTGGGGGCCACAAAAAAGGAGACGTCGTGCCCTGGGTGGGCGATTCCGAATCCGGCGTTACCAACGTGCTCTGGCGAAACGAAGGAAACAGTCACTTCCAGAATGTCACCGAAGTTTCTGGTAGCGGCGCCGGCAAGCGAAAGTCATTTGCCGCAAACTGGCTCTATTTCGATGACGATCATTACCCGGACCTGTATGTCGCCAATGACTTCGGCCCCAATGTGTTACTTCGCAATAAGGGTGATGGCACATTTGAAGACCTCTCGGATGCAACCAGGGCGAGTGACTTTGCCACCAGCATGGGAGTTGCCAGTGGTGACCTCGACAACGACGGCACGGTTGAACTGTACGTCGCCAATATGTATTCCAAGATGGGCCGTCGGATTATTGGACACGTCGGCCGAGACGACTATCCGGCAGGTATTTTTGAACAGATCCAGGGCTCGTGCGCCGGCAATCGACTCTACCGGTATGACGCTGATGAGCAGAAGTACCATGACATCAGCGTGGCAGCCGGAGTCAATACGGTTGGCTGGGCCTACGCACCTGCATTTGTTGATGTCGACAGCGACGGCCTACTGGATCTCTACGCGACCACAGGGTTCATGAGTTTTGATCGCCGCAAACCGGACGGTTGAACATGCATGTGGCGGGCTGTCGTGTCACAGCCACTTGACCGCACCAAGACGCTGCCGCAACTCGGTTCGCTGGACGAGGAGATGGGCGAATTCTGGGAGGGCAACGCGTTTGCGATGCCGGTCAATGGTGACAACCTGAGCGCCTTCGAGCGAAACCGGTTGTTCCTGAATGACGGCTCGGGCGGACCATTCCTGGATGCCAGCTTTGCTTCAGGGGCGGACATTGACAGCGACTCGCGTTCCGTTGTGGCGGCGGACTTCAACAGGGATGGAAAACCCGACTTGCTCGTTGCCTCGGTCGGTGGCGGTTCGCTGCGACTTTTCCTGAATCAGCTGGAGACGACGGCATCAAGTCTCCAGGTCAGATTCGCGGCGGGTACGGAAGAGATGTCTCAGGTTGGCGTCCGCGTCACCATCCATTGTGCAGGGCGGCAGATTATCCGCGATTGCTTTCCCGTCAACGGCTGCCTCGGCCAGGCTCCAGATGAATTGCTGATTGGGCTTGGGGATGTGGAACAGATCGACAGCATCACGGTCCGCTGGCCTGATGGATCGCTGGACGAGCTAGGGGCATGCCCGGTCGGTGGCCAGTTGATCGTGCAAAAGGGTGGGGCGACCCGATTCCATTCCGGCTGGCTTAAACCTGAAGCTTCGCAGGCCAACAGTCGTTAGCTGCCACCATTAGGCCTGGCAGTCGGCCCGGCGACGGACTCGGTCCGTTCATCGCTGGAGACAGGATAGTCCTCAGCTGCACTCCGTAGCCGCGACTTCCGATGTTCAGGGCCGGCAACGTGAAATTGATCCTGCTGCAGCACGACAGCTGACTGGGACACACGCTGGGGTTGAATAGATCGTTCACTTGCAGCAAACACCGGACATCCTTGCAATTGCCCCAGCACCCAGATGGTGCCGAGAATTATGGCGGCGACCTTGAAACATCCGCTTGGCTCAACCTGCGGGCTTTGTTTGCCTTGCTGCTGGCGGCCATGTTTCCGCAAAGGGCGCTGGAAAAGTGGTTGCCTCGGTTCCCGTCGGCCTTGTTCCGAGCCAGTCTGGGCATCCTGTTGAGCTGAGCCTGCCTGTCCCTGATCGTCGCTGGCTGTAGTAAACCAGAATGCCAGTGCCGCAAGCCGCTTGGTCATGGCGGGGTAGGTCTTCATCACGTGACCATCCGACGAGGGTTGCATGGCACCCAAGTCGGTCCAATGAATCGCTCTCACGCCGGCAGTCAGGACGCGACGAGTTACCAGCAGGAGGTTCTGAACGAGTGCAAATGCATCAGACAGATCCAGGTCGTGAAGGCCCCCAAGATGGACTGCCATCTGCGCCGAGAAGTGCCGATGATCCTGGGGTAACTCGCCAGTCTTCTCATACTCGCTGATCCAGTTATCATTTTCGGCGGATGGCGAATGGGCCACTATATCTTGCAAGGAGGGTTCGGCCGTCGACTCAATGTCGATCACGACCTTGCCGTTGTCTTCGGCCACCGAGAAACTGCCAATCAGCGGAATCTCGACGTCAAATTCGGCGTCGACAAGTCGCACCGGATCGAAATGATAGAGCCAGAAGGATTGCAGGGCATCCTCAACTGTTTCTGCCGGAATGTCGCACAATGAGCCGATCACACTCGCCATCTCATGCGACGTGAGTGGATTCAAAGCCGCTGCCAGTGCGTCCAGGTCGACTGAGAGATTTGCGGCGGTTCCATCAGCGTCGGCTTTCGAGCTGGCCGCGAGGTCAACAATCTCCGCCGTCGCCTCAACCGCTGGGGCAGCATCCAGGTCAACAATCTCCGTCGCTGGCTCGGTAGTTGCGGCAGCCTGCAGGTCAACAATCTCCGCCGTCGCCTCAACCGCTGGGGCAGCATCCAGGTCAACCACGTCAGCAGACGAGTCAGTCCCGTTCTGCGGATCCTCTTCGCTGGCGGGTTGCGGTTTATCTTGTGGCACGGGCGCAGGCGCGGGTTCAGCGTCGGCCGGTGCGGCCGGCTGCTCGTCCGCAGCACTATCCTCTTCGACAACAGCTTCAGCAGCGCTTGGCAGGTCGAAGGCAGAATGACCGACAAATGCCTTGTCGACTGAATGCCAGCGGGTGATCACAAAACAGACCGGCAGGGATGTGCCGACCGGCATGGCCTCAATCTCGGCAGTCTGGTCGGCGGACATCTGTACGAGGACCGTATGGTCAGTCCCTTCGATAGTCGCCTTGATTGTCAGTCCTCGCCGCAAGCGGGGATCGACGGTATAGCCATAGGTCCCTTCGCTGCTGACCAGTAGGCCGGTGGCCTTGAATGGCCGTTCTTCGAGCTCTCGCAGCACCTGGGTGCGACGGCTGCTATAGCGTTCGGACTGGGAAAACTCGTCAAGCCAGCCGACGAGGTCTGCTTGACCATAGGGTCGCCCATCGTCTTGCAACTTGTATTGCGGAGTGCTCATGGATGGCGCTGTTTCGAAGCAGGTGCGAGAATCTTCAAATGGACTATTCGAAGACGGCGTGGGGATATTGTCCACTTCCCGTAGCTTAGTTGGGCGTCTCAGTAATTCCAGTAAGAATCGAGACTCTCAGATCCGCACAACTACTCTTCTGCCGTTACTGGGTTGGTCAGACTTCCAATTCCATCAATTGCAACGGTTACGGTATCACCGGGCTGCAGGAATACAGGTGGCGTGCGGGCACCGCCGACGCCGTGAGGAGTTCCTGTCAGGATCACGGTGCCAGCGCGTAAGGTCGTACTGCCGCTGAGAAATTCAATCAGGGTTGGCACATCAAAGATCATGTCACTTGTCGTCCAGTCCTGCATAATCTCGCCGTTGAGAATGGTACGAATTCCCAGGTCATTGGGGTTTGCAATCTCGTCGCTGGTTACCAGCACCGGCCCGAGTGGGCAGAAGGTGTCAAATGTTTTGCCTCGGCACCATTGGCTGCCACCATATTCTATTTGCCAGTCTCGAGCACTGACATCGTTGGCACAGGTGTAACCGAAGACATAATCCAGAGCATCATCGCTCGATACGTTCTTGCATTCACGGCCAATAACAACGGCCAGCTCACACTCATAATCGACCGCATCGCTGGCCAATCTGCGTGGCAGGACAATTGGATCTCCAGGATGTTGAACTGCCGAGGTAGCCTTCATAAAGAGGATCGGATGCTCCGGAATATCCGCGCCACTCTCTTCGGCATGGTGACCGTAGTTCAAGCCAATGCAGAGGATATCGACCGGGTCGATTGGTGCTAACAGTTTAGCCAGGTCCGCAGCTTCATCCGTTGACGAAAAACCGGCGAAGGGTGAGCCATCCAGTCGAGTGGTATTACCATCACGCTGCTGCCCGAAGTGCGTGTTGCCAGCCGAATCGCGATAACGAATGATCTGCATGCTGTGATTCCCTTAATACAGTGCCATTGCCAGTCGTCGCCGATAGGTGGCTGTTACCTCGGAATCGTCAGGCAGGGCAGTAAACATGTTGAGCATCAACTGGTGTGCGTCTTTACCGGTCCGGCTGCGATCCTCCGCAATCAATGTTAGTGCGATCGTGCAGGCTTCGTCGTATTGTTGCGAAGACGCCAGTGCCTGCGCCAGTTTGAGTTGGTCATCATAGTCGCCCGAGTCCGCAGCAGATCGTAAGGACTCGATAGCATCGTCGTCGATCGAATCGATCGACAACTGGGCCTTGATCCGCTCGGCTTCCGGTTCGAGAAAGCCGCGTTCTTCCAGCCTGGCAATAATTTCAGACGCACCGTCGGCGTCGTTGGTAGCCAGCAAAACCCGAGCCAGGCCGATATTGGCGTGGGGTGAATCTTCATCCGACGCCAGGATCTCCCGATAACCCGTGAGAGCGGCCTCAGCGTCTGTCTTCTCGAGGCCCTGGAGATCGAGCAGTTGTTTATGGCGGACGAGACGCCCCAGCCAATCGCGCAGGTCCTCTTCGGCCATCAGTCCCTGGAAGCCATCAACGGGATCCCCGTCAAGAATCGCAAACACGGCCGGGAGCGATTGCACACCGTATTCGGCAGCAGCCTTGGGCGCAAGATCGGTGTCCGCCTTGACCAGTAGGACGCTGCCGTTATGTTCAGAAACCACCTTTTCCAGCAACGGCGAGAGCATTGTGCAGGGTTGGCACCAGGTCGCCCAGAAGTCCAGGACGACAATGGCCGACTGCGATGCCTCCAGCACATCGTTCGCAAACGTCTCGTCGCTGGTGTCGGCAAGCCAGTCAGGTTGTTCGGTATCAGCCATCGCGTCACTATACCATCCGTTCGTCGGGCTGCTGCGGTGTTGGAGCGCCAAAATAGAAATCCAGCTCGTGCTGTGACGGCGCCGGTCCGAACCGACAGACGAGGAAAGTCAGGATACCTGACAAGGCAAAGCCGTAGACGAAGGCGTGTAGATGGACATAACCGTCAAACGGCTGATAGATGTTGAACAGCACAAACGTAATCATTCCTCCAGCCAGGCCCGCCAGGACCCCTGCCGAGTTGGCTC
>CAUZOB010000115.1:0-15786 GCA_963581185.1 Planctomycetota bacterium
TAGGAGGCCAAATCACTGGCCAGCAGCAGTACAGCCTGGGCAATATCCTCTGGCTCACCGTAGCGGCCGAGCGGAATCTGCTGCAGCATCGCTTGGCGATGCTGCTCGGGGATCGAGCGCCCCATATTGGTCAGAATCAAGCCCGGGGCGATAGCATTGACCGTCACTTGCTGGGACGCCAACTCGCGACTCAGCGACCTGGTCAGGCCCAGCACACCCGCCTTGGCGGCCGAGTAATTCGTCTGGCCAAACGTCCCCAGGAAAGCGGAGATACTGGAGAGATTGATGATCCGGCCAGCCGGCTCAATTCGATCCGCCACCGCCCGGCAGACATGATGCACGCCGGTCAGATTGGTATCAATCACATCCTGCCACTCATCTTCACTCATCTTCTTGATCGTGCGGTCGCGGATAATTCCAGCGTTATTGACGACGATATCCAGTCGCCCGTGCTGCTCAATAACGTCCTCGACCAGCTGACGAATTGCCGGCATGTCGCGCACATCGGCCGGGTGGACGCTGGCCCGCTCGGCCAACTCAGTCGCCAGCTCATTCAGCCTGGCTGAGCCGCCGCCTGGCTCGTCCGCCAGGTCGTTCAAGCAGACGCTGGCACCGGCCTGGTGCAACTGGCGGGCAATCGCCTCACCGAGCCCCTGCCCTGCGCCGGTCACAATCGCAACTTTGCCGGATAAGTCAATTTCCACCATCGCCAGTTATCCTCCGGATCACGACAAACCCAACATCTTCAAGATGGTCGGTATCACCTCGTAGGCCAATGCCACCGTGGTAAAGAAACCAAAGAACAGGATCGACCAGGCAATCATGATTGTGCGACCAATTCCCATCGACAGCCTGCCTCGCAATATCCGCTTGTTCATATAAAGCAGCAGGATCGAGTAGATGAACATCACGCCACCATTCATCGCCGCTGAGGTCTTGAGCAGGAACAGAGGTTTGCCAAAGTTGGGGATAAGTAAAATGGCGGTCCCCAGCAGGATTTCCCCCCACAGGAAGCAAAAGTAAAGCCGGCTCTGCGACCAGCGAGCGTTGCCGCTCAGGTAGTTCACCTTGACGATGTCGGCGGAGATTCGAGCCACGGCGTCGAGCACCCCCAGCTCTGTCGTTAACAGGATCGCGATCCCCATGATCATGAAGCCGATCATGACCAGCCCGCCGTGCGAGCTTTTCAGCACCTCCGCCTGTCCCCAGATAAAGTTGAGATCGTTGCCGTACTTGCCCATCCCGTCCTGCAGCTCACCCTGGGCATCGTAGAACAGCGAGTAGGTGATCAGGGACATCAGGCAGAGGCAGACGACACAGGTCACGAAGAAACTCAGCAGGTGTTCGATGTTGGCTGCCCGCCACCAGGCGCGCCAGCGAGTAAGGTTCTGCTCGTCTTGTGGAAAGTGATAGCCGATCTCCTCGGTCGCTTCCTGCTGACCCGTGATCGGGCTGGTAATCCGACCGATGTAACGGCCCATGCCATATCCCTTGTCACGGATATAGTTGCTCTGGCCGAGGTTTGTCGTACCCCCTGCGCCGGCGAACGCCAGGGCACCCAGCAACAGCACCATGGAGAGGCCCGAGGTCGTCATATCCGGCATCTGGCCGATATTGGTGATACCACTCACCATCGCTGTCACAGCGTCGCCACGAATGACCAGGGCCCCCAGGACGACAACCAGCAGCAGGATCAGGCCGACAAGGAAGATCTGGATTTTTTCCACGGTGTTATAGACGACCGGTCCCAGCGTCAACGCCGCACCAACAATCCACAAGCCGGCAATACCCAGCCAGGAGACGTACTTCGCCTTGAATTCCACCTCCCCCGCCTCATTTACAACCTGCTCGGCACCGAACAGCAGCCAGCTGAGCATCGTGCCGGCTCCGGTGGCCCAGCCGGGCCAGGCCCAGGGAAGAATGTTCAGGATCAACATCAGCCAGGCCAGGTGCCGGCTGATCCGGCAGAATCCTGTAATTGCTGTTTCCCCGGTGGCCAGTGTCCAACGCTCGATTTCCATATTCAGGAAGAACTGCGTGATCACTCCGATCATGCAGGCCCAGAAGAAAACAAAGCCCACCTTGGAGGTAATGTAGGGCCAGAGCACGAATTCGCCGGACCCCAGGGCCAGTCCGGCCAGCATGATGCTGGGCCCCAGCATCTTGCGCCAGCTGGTCGGCTCAGGCAGGTCCCGGTACCGCAAGTGCGGCAAGCTGCCACTTGGCAAAACCTCGTCTGGAACCAGCGAGTCCTGCTCGATCGCATCATCTGCCGGCTGTTCAGTCATCGATACAAGTCACCTTGTGGAAGCGGATCAAGCTGGCCGCCGAAGTGAGATCTCTCCGGCGCCAGTCTACTTGCCCCGCTGATGCGAGAGCAGCCAGGTGTAAACGTCCTCGTTAGCATAGGTCTCGCTCCAGCTGTTATGGCCCACGCCAGGATAGATGGTCAGCTTGGCACGCTTACCACCCGCTTCCTCAATTGCCGTGATCATGTCCTGGCTCCGCTTGAGCGATACAGCAGTGTCCTTGTCACCATGAAAGGCCCAGATTGGAATCGCGGCGAGCTTGGCTGCTGTGCCAGGATCGCCACCACCGCAGATCGGCACGCCAGCAGCAAACAGCCGTGGATAGCGAGCCATTATATTCCAGCTGCCATAGCCCCCCATGCTTAGACCAGTGACATATATACGTTTCCTGTCGATTTTCTGACTGCCGACCACATGATCTACCAGCATCCTCATCTGCTCGACATTCCAGCTCTGATTTCGAGGACACTGGGGAGATACAACGACAAAGGGGAAGTCCTTTCTCTCGCCGACAATCCGCGGAGGGCCCCACTTCTTCACCACCTCAAGGTCATCCCCCCGTTCACCAGCGCCGTGCAGAAACAGCATCAACGGTAACCGCTTGCCCTGCATCGCCTGCTCTGGCAGGAACAACCAGTAGCGCAGCGTGACTTCCTCGAGCTTGCCATCCAGCTGGATTTCGATCTCCAATTGCTGGGCAACCTGGGTTCCGGGCGCCGGCTCGTCTGCCAGGCAGACAGTGAAGAAACCCATTAATAGGGCGAGAACGATCGGTAAGATCCTGACAGAGTGCATGATGTGCCTTTCGTGGGCTGACCAGAAAGAGGACCAGCAGCCGGGCTCCAGCGGACCGGCAACTATCGACCATGGTAGCGATGTACTATGCAGATACCAGTCGAGCGAGCTGCAGTTTTCAGCTCCCCTGCCCGGCCGCATGCTGATCGCGGCCACGCTTCTCGACCAGCATGCCAGCAGCCATAATAAGCGCTGCCGATCCCACATCCAGACTCCAGTCGCCTGATGCTGAACCTGCAATCCGAAACATCTGATCGCTGGCTTGGCCAGGTCGACGAGCAGCTGGACGAGATCCTCATCGACCACGCCCACTGCGAGAACAAGGCAGCACGTGCGGCGCTCAACCTGATGATGGCTTACGTCGAGAACAAGGCACTCTGTGAAGCGATGACCGAGATCGTGCAGGAAGAACTGGAGCACTTTCACCAGGTCCGCGCGATGCTCGAGCGGCGAGGGATCCCATTTCGACGTTTGCGACCAAGCAACTATGGTGGCCAGCTGAAGGAGCTGATTCGCAAGCCGGAACCGGATCGCGCCGTCGACCGCTTGCTGGTGGCCGGCCTGATCGAGGCCCGCAGCTGCGAACGATTCGACCTCTTGCGGAGGCACGTTAACGACCCCGAGCTGGCTGACTTTTATGACAGCCTGTTCGAATCCGAAGCAGGGCACCATGCCACCTACGTGCGTTTCGCCCGTGACTTTGCCAGTGACGAACAGGTCGATCGCCGGCTGCACGAACTGGCACTGCAGGAAGCCCGCATTATCGAAATGGGCGATCCGCTAGCACGCATGCACAGCTAGTGGTCATCCGCCATCCCCTCAGGACCGACAGAGGGGTCCCCGGCTATCGCGTTCTGACACAGTACTAGGCACTCGTCGCGTCCAGTGCCTGGCAGACGAGATCACCAATTTCGCTGGTCGAATGGCCCATCCGGCCGGCCGCCTGGCTTTCCATCTGCTCGCTGGTGACATTCTTGATGGCTGCGATCACACGCTGCCCGGCTGTCTCCTGCCCGGATTGTTCCAGCAGCATTCCGAGCGCAGCGATGGCAGCTATCGGATTGATCACGTTTTGACCCGTGTACTTCGGCGCACTGCCACCCATCGGCTCAAACATGCTGGTGCCACCCGGATCAGGATTCATATTGCCGCCAGCCGCCACACCCATGCCGCCCTGAATCATGGCCCCCAGATCGGTGATGATATCACCGAACATGTTGGTCGTCACAATCACGTCGTAGTACTCCGGGTTCTTCACCATCCACATGCAGCAGGCATCGACGTGGTTATAGTCGGGCTCCACATCCGGATAGTCGCCAGCAACTTCCTGGAAGGTACGGTCCCAGAGGTCGTGGCCGAAAGTCAGCACGTTGGTCTTGGCAACCAGCGTAAGTCGTTTTCCCTTGGGGTTATTCCGTCGCTGGGTATATTCAAAGGCCCAGCGGATACAGCGTTCGCAGCCCTTGCGAGTGTAAACAGCGGACTGCGTGGCAACCTCATCGGCTGTCCCTTTCTTGAGAAAGCCGCCGATCCCACAGTAGAGATCCTCGGTGTTTTCCCGCACCACCACAAAGTTGATATCCTCGGGTCCCTTGCCTGCCAGCGGCGTTTCCACTCCGGGATAAAGCTCTACCGGCCGCAGGTTGATGTACTGATCGAGCTGGAATCGCAGGTTCAGTAACAGGCCTTTCTCTAAAATGCCGGGAGCCACATCGGGATGTCCAACGGCGCCGAGAAAAATAGCATCATGCTGCCCCAGTTCATCGGCCGCCCCGTCTGGCAGGATCTCGCCTGTCTTGAGGAAATGCTCTCCGCCGAAGGGATAGTGCTGAAGTTCAAAGGTAAAATCCTCGGCCGCAGCAACTGCTGCCAGCACCTTGAGCGCCTCGGCGGTGACTTCCGGACCCGTACCGTCACCTGGAATGACTGCAATCTTCATACTCGACTGTCTCTCAGCAAGAACCGTTCACGTTCAATTCGTCAGAGCGATGATTCTACCAGCCGACGGAGCCGTGGTGGAGATGGGGAAGGCCTGCAGGGAGTCAGTGGCTGCTAGCCAACTCAAGAGCCACTCGGCAGGTTTCTCCCGCGAGCCAGGCACCGCGATCGATAACGCTCCACTCCACCTGGGGCGGACGGCGGTTATGCACGGGGCCTCTGTGCGATCTGGGCGGTAGCAGAGAACTGAGTTACCGCAGACGCTCAGTTGTCGCTGAAGCCGACGCGAACAGGGATTGCGCGACCGAGCGGGTTCTTGGTGTATTCACCAAAGCACTCGTTGCAGAGGTCATAGCGCTTCTTCTGGTAGAAGTCCTCGGCCAGTTGCTCACTGTCCTCGTCTTCCATCTGATCGAGCATCTCCTGGATTTCCAGCAGGTGATCTCGCTCGTCATCCAGGTCATCAACATCCAGCGGTTCCATGATTGCCTGCACCTCGAGGCGAACGACATACCGCACGTCAACTTCTGGATCAATCAGCCTCTTACAGCGATCACATGAATAATGAATCATCACCAAACCCTCTGCCATGGGGTGCGTTTGAACGGGCGACGTTCCGTGCCGACCCGCTGTCAGCCGCCCGGAAGGCGACGACCACCTTATGGTAACGCCAACGCGAGCCAGTCGACAAGCGAATCTTTGAGCGAATCGCAGCTGGCCGAATTACTTGATTGGCTGCTCCAAGTTCGGACACCATCATGGTCAGAGATGGGCCGCCACGGCGATCGACGTGCGACAGACTCTCGCGGACAGGACAATCTCAGCCGATGATTGTTTCACATCCCTCCCTGCTCAGTAGCAGCGTGCTGATCCTCAACCGCTCCTACATGGCAGTCCACCTTGTCTCGGTGCGCCAGGCCTGCCTGCTGCTTTATCGTGAAGCTGCCGAGGTGATCGATGTGGAAGATGGTCGCTACATGAATTACGACTATCGCAGCTGGTCCGAAATGAGCGAACTGAGAGACGAGCTGGGAGACCTGACTGGTGAGTGGATTCAGCTGGTGCGGCAACGCCTGCTGGTGCCACGCATTCTGCGACTGGTTCAGTTTGACCGTGTGATTCAGCAGTCGGTGCGATTCAGTCGCCGCAACCTGTTTGCTCGCGACCAGCAAGCCTGCCAGTACTGCGGGAAGCAACTGAGCTTTGGCCAGATGAGCGTGGATCATGTGGTCCCACGCAGCCAGGGTGGCGAGACCAGCTGGGACAATATTGTCTGCTGTTGCGTGAAGTGCAACACGTTCAAGGGTGGCCGCACACCTCAACAGGCGCGAATGAAGCTGCCTCTGCTGCCGGCCAAACCCTCCCGTTTCCCGCTGCTACCTGTCAAGCATGACCACCCCTGCTACTCGCTCTGGCAGGTCTTCATGCCGACTCCGTCAGCCACTGGCAGGCAGGTACAAAAAAAGGCCTGACCTCGTGAAAACGAAGCCAGGCCGTGTTCGATGGTCGCCTGCTGCAGCGGTTTAACTGTCAGCCAGCGGCTCTTTCTGCTCAGTAATCACAGGCGATGTGAGCGACATTTCAGCGTTCAGGGCAGTGAAACCCTCTTCGCCTTCTGGAATGTTATCTTCCAGGTAGATCGCTTCCACCGGGCACTCCGGAACGCATGCTTCACAGTCGATGCACTCGTCCGGGTGAATATAGAGCATTTGTTCGCCCTCGTAGAAACACTCTACCGGGCAGACAACAACGCAGTCGGTGTATTTACATCCGAAGCAGGCTTTACAGACGACATGAGTCATAAGAGCTTCTCTCCTTCGCCAATCTCAAACAGCACCTGGCCAGGCGGAACGACCAGCATGTATCCATCGTCAGATTTCGGCTGAGAGGCAATAATGTCGCCACTGAAAAAGCCAAATCTGTCAAAAATACCTGCCTTCACACGAGCGTCAGCTGCGTGATCGGACTCATTCCACCAAAGCTGGGGGTCCAGCGACCTGCCCCAAAACCAGGGTCAGGTTTGGCCGAATACTAGCGATGGTGTATGCCAATGTCAAGGATACGTCAGCGGGTGAAGAAGTGGACGCGGATCAACCTTGCTTCGGATTGGCAGGGCTCCTAGAATCTGGCGTGTTTTGGGATTTAGCATGTGGCGGGATTATCTTCCCGCAGATGCTGATTTGACGTTATCTAGCAATTGCTATGCCCGGAGTATGCCGGCGTGAGTCTCTCTGAATTTGATCAGAAGTTGCTCCAGGATTGCCTTGATGGCACTCCCGGGTCGTGGGAGACATTCACCGATCGCTTCCTCGGACTGGTACTGCATTCAATTCGCCACACCGCCAGGGCCCGCGGCGTGCGACTCAGCTCCCAGGATATTGAGGACTACTGCGCCGATGTCTTCATGGCCATCATCAAGGACGATTTTGTTGTCCTCCGCCGCTTTCGAGGTGCCAGCAGCCTGGCCACTTACCTGACCGTCATCGCCCGCCGCGTCGTGGTACGAGAATTCATCAAGCGGAAGCATCCTCGCCTGAGCACGCCCGGGGCAACCGGCGACTCAGACGCCGAAGAACCTGGGCCCGCGGCCGATACCCCCGCACAAGCCTTCGCCTTCCGCGTCCGCCTCGATTCCGATCTCGCCGACAGGCGGCCGGCCGTCGAAGATCGTGCCAGCAACCGCGACGAAGTGCGGCGACTGCTCGAGAGCCTGCCACCTGCCGAAGCCGAGATCGTTCAGCTCTACCATCTCGATGGCCACAGCTATCGAGAGATCAGCAGCCAACTGGGGATCCCGGAAAACAGTATCGGGCCAACACTCAGTCGGGCTCGCGAGAAAATGCGCCGCCACGGAATCGAAGTCTGACTGCTCACTGGCACACGTCCGCCATGGTCAGGCTCGCGGGCTAATCGCCACAGTCGCCACCCGAGGGGGCGTCATCGCCAGAGCGTATCACCGCGAAAACGTGGCAGCTGCCGCCCGCCGGAGCTGTCAGAGCGGTAACCCACCCGCTCCACCGTGCCCTGCCGGCGAGCTGAACTCTGCGCATTGGCTCCAGGCAGCGTGGTGATGTCACGCTGCGGGTAACCCTCGATGATGGGCATTTTGAACAGCTGAGCTGGGCTGCCGGTAATCCGGTTGACCTGGTAGCCAGCCACATCCAGGGTCAGCTTCAACTGGTTCGCATGCCCTGGCAGTAAATGGATTTCCAGGTGGTGAGGAAGTGAGACCAGGTGCGGCGGATAATAGCGGTGCTCGGAAGCCTGGATCGATACCAGCAGCCTGCCCTCAGCATCCCGCAGATGCTGCTCCAGAACAAACCCGTACTTATTGTCCACGACCGTCACACGCGTTCGCACTCCGTCGGGTCCCGGCAGGCGAGTGCGGATTTCCAACTTACCCTCGCCGGCTGGTAGCGGTCCCTCGTGCTCAAGTGCCGGGTCCAATCCGATCAGCCCGACGGCGTCCAGGAACCAGTCAAAGTCGATGGGCATCAGACGCCGGGCTTCGCTGTCTGAAAACTCCTCGTGGCGGGCATAGTAGACGGCGGGATCTGGATGCTGCTTGACCCAGAACCAGAACAGCTCCTCGTTGCTGCCGAGGTCGATCTCCGGGCCGCTAAAGTCGAACAGGCCGGCGCGCAATCGCAACATGCCTGGCTGCTTCAACACCAGGCTGGCTCGTAAACGTGGCGAGCCGGGCACCGAAATCCTCGCACCCTGTGCTTCCAATTCTCGGATCATGCTGTTGGCGTTAACGACCTGCAGCACATCCGACAGGCTGGCCGAGGGTTGCAGTAGAACCGGGGCCTGCGGGCCACTATCCCGGAACAGTCCTCGCTTCAGACAGGTCGTGCCACTGCTGCTGATTAACAGCAGCAGCACCGCCAGGCTCAGCTTCATCCGCTTCATGGCATCCTTGCCTTTCCCAGCCCTGTTCAGGCGGCACCCTTGAACAACATGCCTGCCAGTGCCTGCTCGATTTCTTCCACCCTCGTCTGCGCCGGGTGCACGACCGTGACCCGGTACTCTTTCTCATTCTTCGGACAGTACAGGACCATTTGGGCCTGGCCCTGCTCGTTCGCCTCGGTATCCTCCAGCCGTACAATCCTGCGACGGATCATCAGCAGTGCCAGGACGTAACGCAGGTCCTGGCGGGAGGCGGTATCGGCCAGTTGTTCGAAATAGTGAATCATGACGTCGCTGGGAGCCCAGTCGACCCTGTTGGATGTTGGATCGGGCATCCGTGACTGCCACCAGCCGAGCGAATCATCCGGGGGACCTGGCCAAGCCGCCTCGGCATAGTCACGCCGCACCAGTTCTCCCTGCTCGTCAACCAGCACCGAGTAGAAAACATCTCCCGGCTTGAATTCCTCGTCCGTCGCAAGACAACGGCGGGAACATTTCTGGAACTGGAAGTCGAGCATCGTGGGCTACTCCGTCAGATCAAGACAGCCAAGGCGGGATGGTACACCGAATCAAGCGGTTGGCTCAAGGTCCACTTGACCAGGCCAGCGAGAAGTCACTCCGGGGGACCAGGAGTAGTGTTTTTGCCGCGCCGAAATGCTAAAACACTGGCAGCTTCTGCCACCCACGAACCCAGTACTGGGGAATTCCACCGATGAAACGCCTCTGCTTGCTGATCCTGCTGCTCTGCCTGCCCGCCAACCTGCTGGTCGCGGAAAACTGGCCAGCCTGGCGCGGACCGAATGGACAGGGCAGATCGTCGGAGACAGGCTTTACCACCAGCTGGTCAAGCACCAGCAACGTGGCCTGGAAAGTTGCCCTGCCGGGGCCCGGCAATTCCACGCCGGTTGTCTGGGAAGACAAGGTCTTTGTTACCCAGGCCAGTGACGAGGGACGCCAGCGCAGCCTGCTCTGTTACTCACTGGCGGACGGTAAGCAGCTGTGGGAACAGTCGGTCCGTCATGAGCAGGCCGAACAGACACACAAGACCAATCCCCAGTGTGCCTCCTCGCCCGTCACCGACGGCTCCACCGTGGTCGCCTGGCATGGCTCGGCTGGCCTGTTCGCCTACGACCTGGACGGCAACCTTCGCTGGAAGAAAGACCTGGGAAAGTTTCAGCACATTTGGGGCACAGCAGCCAGCCCCGTGATTTTCGGAGATCGAGTGATTCTGAATGCCGGACCCGGCTTGAATTCCTTTGTCTCGGCACTCGATGTCTCCAGCGGCGAAGAAATCTGGCGCAAGGAAATGCCCGACGCCAGCTCGCTCAAGGTCGAGGAATTCCGCGGCTCCTGGAGTACCCCGCTGATCGAGGGCAGCGGTGATGACGCCATCATGTTCCTCAGCCTGCCGCAGCGTCTGTACGCCATCTCGCCACGAACCGGCAAGCAAACCTGGAGCTGCGAGGGACTCAGCAAGCTGGTCTACACCTCGCCCATTTTTAACGACGACACAATCGTGACGATGTGCGGTTACGGTGGCCCCTCGCTGGGAGTCCGTCGCGGTGGCAGCGGCAATGTAACCGATACCCATCGCCTCTGGCTGAAGACCGAACGGCAGGATAATCCCCAGCGGATCGGTTCAGGAGTGATCATTGGTGATTACATCTACATCGTTAACGAACCAGGAATTGCCTGGTGCATGGAACTCAAGACTGGCAAGCGGATGTGGCAACAGCGGCTCGGGACGGGGGGTTGCTGGAGCAGCGTCTGCCACGTGGATGGAAAACTCTGGATCGTCAACATCGAAGGCACCACATTCGTGCTGGATCCCAATCCCGAATCCTGCACAATCGTCGCCGAAAACAAGCTCAATGAACTGACGCGCGGTTCGCTGGCCTTCTCGCAGGGCCGAATCCTGGTCCGGACCTACAAGCACCTGTACGCTATTGCTCCGGCCAAATGAGCCATCCCGGTTGACCGAATGTGGTTCGACTTGACCATCACCGCAGGCTCGGCTAGAGTGCAGAAGTAACCCGATAAGAAGGAATTTTTCCAGTGACAACCAACAACCTGCTACTGCTTTTGCTGGGAACGCCCTGAGGGTGTCACCATCCTGGTGATAACAACACCCCCGGGGGCCATCGACGCTCTCGGGTTTTTTTGTGCCTGCAACGAACGATAAGACGATGAATCAACAAAACGCCAGTCAAACAGGTCGACGACGCCTGACGTCGACTCGTGGGGGGCTGTTACTGCCCACGCCGGTCAGGGACCGGCAAGCATGAACTGGCATTGCTCGCGTCGGCCAGGGGTCAGCGAGCAGTCTCTCTTTCTGATTCAACTCGTTACAACAGGCACAAGATCATGACCGACTCACGGCAAATCGCCATCTTTGATACGACCCTGCGCGATGGAGAACAGTCTCCCGGCGCAAGCATGAACCTGGCCGAAAAAATGGAGCTGGCCCAGGCCCTCGTCGACCTCGGTGTGGACGTCATCGAGGCGGGATTTCCGATCGCCTCGCCGGGCGATTTCGAGGCTGTCCAGGAGATCGCTCAGAATATCACCGGCAGCACGATCTGTGGACTGGCCCGCTGCAGCGACGCCGACATCGACCGCGCCTGGGAGGCCATTGAACCGGCCGCCTCGGGACGCATCCACGTCTTCCTGGCAACCAGTGCGATTCACCGGGAATTCAAATTGCGGATGTCTCGCGAGGAGATTATCCAGCGAGCCGTGGCGGGAGTCGAGCGAGCTGTCGGGTACTGCGACGATGTCGAGTTCTCGCCGGAGGATGCTGCTCGGACCGAACATGATTTTCTCTGTGAAGTTGTCGAGGCGGCGATCACCGCCGGGGCAACCACCGTGAATATTCCCGACACCGTCGGCTACGCGACTCCCAGACAAATGGGAGAGACAATCGCCATGCTGCGCGAGCGGGTCAAGAATATCGACCAGGCAGTAATCAGTATCCACTGCCACAACGACCTCGGACTGGCAGTCGCCAACAGCCTCGCTGCCGTCGAACAGGGAGCCGGGCAGATCGAGTGTACGATCAACGGAATTGGCGAACGGGCTGGCAACTGCAGCCTGGAAGAAGTTGTCATGGCGATGCGCACCCGCCAGGACTATTACAACTGTCAGACCAGCATCCATACCGAGAGACTGGTGCCAGCCAGTCGACTGCTGACGTCAATCACCGGTATGCGCGTGCAGCGTAACAAGGCGATCGTCGGTCGCAACGCCTTTGCGCATGAAGCTGGCATTCACCAGGATGGCATGCTCAAGGAACCAAGCACCTACGAGATTATGCGGCCCGAGGATGTCGGCTTTACCCACACCAACCTGGTGCTGGGTAAGCACAGTGGCCGGGCGGCGCTGGATGATCGAGCCCGCACGCTTGGTTACCAGCTTTCCAAGGAACAGCTGCAGAATGTCTTTGAGCAGTTCAAGCTGCTGGCGGACAAGAAGAAGGAGATCTATGACGGCGACATCATTGCCCTCGCCCAGCAGGAAGTCCAGGGCGAGATCGAGCAAGCCTGGTCGCTGGTCAGCTTCCAGTTGACATCGGGTAGCGACCAGCCACCTAGCGTCTCACTGACCCTCGCCCGTGGCGATGAACAATTCCAAGAGCAACTCTCCGAAGGCGATGGTCCCATCGACGCCGCCTTCCTGGCGACCGAGAAGATTACAGGACTCGATCTGAACTGCCGCGATTACCAGGTCCGCAGCGCCTCGCTGGGCCAGGATGCGCAGGGCGAAGTTGTGCTGGAAATCGAACATGCCGGGCAGGTCTATCGCGGACGTGGTGTCTCAACAGATACCGTCGAAGCAACCGTGCGGGCTATCCTCGATGCCGTCAACCGGATCGTGCATGCCCGCTAGCTGACGCTCAGTTCGCACCGGGCTGGCCGTAACGACCGTCCGGCAGCGGCAATCTCCCCTGCCCGACCCTGCTGGAGCACTCCTCATCGTATCGCATTGACCGGCTGCCGTTCGCGCTGCTTAAATGGCCCTGACAACTGGCCGAGTGGCGGAATTGGCAGACGCTCGGGATTTAAAATCCCGTGGGCATTAGCCCGTGCGAGTTCGAGTCTCGCCTCGGCTACTTTATTAGCACATCGCAGCTCGCCCCTGGCGATGTTCATTCCGACTCCCGACGGGAGTCGGCCACAGCGGACCCGACTCGAGTCCACCGCAGGTGGAGAGAGTGGAGGGCACGTCCAACACTCGCGGTCGTTCCGACTGCCGATGGCAGTCGGGTACGGTAGGTGGAGAGAGTGGGGGCAAGTCAACACCCGCGTTCATTCCAGCAGCGACTCAATAGCCCTGTCCAAGGCATCCCCCTCGAGGTCCTTGAAGCGAATCACGCCCTGTTTGTCCAGCACGTAAATCGTCGGCCGCTGGCTGACCTGCCAGCTCGTCTGGATCGGGCCGTCGATGCTGCCCGCATCCCACCAGCTGCGCCAGCTGAGATTCTCCACCCGCACGGTCTTCTTGAGAGCCTTGCGGTTCGCATCACTGTTCACGCCCAGCAGGGCAAAAGGTTGGTCTGCCAGCCGTTTCACGAGCGACCGCTCGTGCGGGTAAAGTGCCCGACAGGGCCCTCACCAGTGGCCCCAGAAACTGATCATCACCACCTGGCCACGATAATCACTCAAGCGAAACTGCTTGCCGCCAATGTCCTCTCCGCTAATCTCCGGCGCCTGCCGTCCTACCGTAAGATGACGTATCCGGAACAAGGCCAGGCTGGCAAGCTCACCCAGCTGCTGGTCATCACTCTGCACCTCGGAGAAATCCGCGGCCATCTTCTCGTAAACCTGTTCAAGCGCCGTCTGCACAGCAGCCTCGTCCAGCTCCAGCAGGTGCGTGCCATAGTCCTGGCCATAATACTCGCGCATGCGATCCGCCAACCCGACGTTGCTCTTGAGCTGGCTGATGATCGCTGCCTCTCGCTCCAGCAAGTTCGCCAACTGCAGACAAGCCGCCGCGCGGACCTGCGCATGCGGACTCTCTGCCAACGCCGCTCGTAACAGCTGTTCGGACTTGTTGGATGGAACCCTGGCAACGCCCTGGCAGGCTCGCTCGAAGGCCGGGCTGGTCAAGTAACGTGCTCGCAGGCGCGCGATCGCCTGCAAAGCCTCGGGCTGGTTGCGTCGGTTTCCCAGGATCCAGACAAGTGCATCCACAGCCACCGGGTCAGCCGGGAATTCTTCAGCCAGGCTGAAGAATCGCGGTGCAAACTCCTTGCTGCCACCCTCTTCGTCAAACTGCTTGACCAGCGTCTGAAATCTCTCTGCTGCGGTATCCGCCGCAGATACCATCCCGCCCGCTGTGAGCAACCAGAGGCAGACCAGGGACCATCGTGCTAAGACCATCGGACAGTCCTCGTTCGGGGACATCGGGCCGGAAATTCAATCCGCCATTCGGCTAGCGCCGCCTGATGAAAGGGTCAGAAAAACGGGGGTCACTGACAAGCTGATTGTCGGTTAAAGTCCGTAGGAATGCGACCAACGCCGCCTTTTGCTGACTCGTGAAGCCAAATCCGGAACGGACTGACGACTCCCCGTCACTCTCAAATGCGAGCGCGACGTTCGGATGCGGATGCACGCCAGCACTGTAGTGCTCAACAACCTGCTCCAGCGTCTTGAAGCGGCCGTCGTGCATGTAGGGCGCCGTGAGTTCGACATTCCGCAACGAGGGTGCCTTGAACTTGCCGTCATTGCTGGGAGTGAAGGGATCGTTGGATGGCCGCGACAGCAATCCCAGGCCACCGTCGAGGTACTTCAGATCCAAACCGTTGTTCATCGCCAGTGGCATGTTGAAGCTTGGCGGGACGTGGCAATGGGCACAGCCAAATTCACCGATCCCACCAATTCCGTCAATGAACAGCGACCGCCCCAGTTGTTCTTGCTCGGCCAAGACAATCTCACCGGCGACGGCGCGGTCAAACCTGGAATCGAGTGAGACCATCGACCGCAGAAAGTTGGAGACCGCCCTGGCTATCCGCTCGCTGGTCACCTCAGGCGAGCCATAGGCCGCTTCAAACAAGGGGGGATAATAGGGCAAGCTGGCCAACCGCTGTTCCACCTGCGGTAATGTCATGCCCATTTCCAGCGGATCCTGGATCGGTACCAAGACCTGGGCTTCGAGTGTCGCTGCGCGTTCATCCCAGAAGAAGCCAGGGTCGCCACCTCGCACCCTGGAATACCGAAGGTTCGCCAGGCCCATCGCATTTCGCCCTGTCTGGCCACCTTCAAAACCGACGCTCCGTCGCCGCGGGTCGGAAAAACCAGCGTCTTGATGATGGCACGACGCACAGGCGACCGTGTTGTTGCGGGAAAGCTGCTGGTCATAGAACAACACCCGGCCGAGCGTTGCTGCCTGGTCCGTGATTGCGTTGTCGGCCGGCGTGTTGTCGATCCCTGCCAACTCAGCTGCCGGTGCTGGCATTGCCAGGTAATCCAGCAGCTCGGCGGGTAGCATCGGCACATCGATTCCGCCGAAGGCGGCGCGCAGCAGTCGACGCTCGCGGGAATTGAACTGACCGTCGTCGTTGCGGTCAAACCTCGCCAGCAGCTGCGGTTGCTGGAAACTGGCAAGATCGCTGGCCGGGGCGAATTGCGGGGCCAGCAGGAGTAGGACCAGGAAGCTCAACGGACAATAGATACGAAATTGCACGGTGTTGACTCAGTCGCTGCCTGACCCGGCAGCACCCTCAAGGAACGTGCCACTGTAGCCAATCGACTTGAGCGCAGCGTGCACGTCCTCACGTGACGCCGGCTTGTCAGCATCGACTCCAATCGTCGCCTGTCCTGACTTGTAGTCCACTTCC
>CAUZOB010000116.1:0-15647 GCA_963581185.1 Planctomycetota bacterium
CGCCAGACCGCCAGGCAAGCATGGCGGCGGAAAAGGAATTGGGCATCAGCAGCATCATCTCCAGGCCCTGTTGCTTCAGCTGGCGCGAGACAGCCTTCAACTTTCGTGCTGGATCCGGGCTGCGGCGATCGTAGAAAATCTGCTGATCGAGAAAATCTGTCCCATCGAGTACACGGGCAACGTAGGGGCGCATGATCCCGGTGATCCGGGCCGTGGTGCCAAAATGATCACGTAACGCTCGCAGTGCCGGCGTTGCCATCACCACATCGCCAATCCAGTTCGGCAACAGCACTCCGATCTGCAGCGGTGAGGCCTCTGTCATCTATGCTGCCTCGGCTTGTTGCTGGTCGCGGTGATCTGCCTCGGGATCTGGCTGCCTGTGGGCATGCTGCAGCTCCCAGAGGCGAGCCTGTTTCATGAAGGAATAGAAGGCGGTCAGGTAACAGACCTGCAGTCCTGCCCGTCCGTCGAGAAAACCAAGCCGGAAGATGTAATTCTGGATAAACCGCAGCGGTATCCTGAACAGCATACTGAGCGTGCTGACTTTCTTATCACGCTGGTACCAGCGGTCAGCCTGAAACTGTTCATAGCGCCGCATCTTGCCGAAATACTGGTCATAGCTCCAGTACGTGTAGTGCAGCATGCGGTTGCTCAGTTTTCCCACTCGACCGGTCGTGATGACCACGTCGGCGTGATCGGTATCTCCCTCGTATCGGCCGCTGTCGCGTTGGAACAACCTTAACATCCGGTCGTTCTGCCAACCGCTGAAACGAACGGCATGTCCCATGAAGAAGTTATGGCGGTAGATCCAGTAGCCGTCCTGCTGCGGATCGTCCAGCACCAACTGGATTTCCGCCACCAGCTCATTTGTCAATCGCTCATCGGCGTCGATAATCAACACCCACTGGTGGTTGGCCTGCGGGATGGCCCAGTTCTTAAAGTCGCCAGCGAACTTGTATTCTCGCTCGATGATACGGCAGCCCAGTTCCCGGGCAATGTCCATCGTGGCATCCGTGGAGCCCGAGTCGGCGACCAGGATCTCGTCAGCAACTGGCCTGACCGACTCAATGCAGGGGCGCAGATTACGCTCCTCGTTCAGGCAGGTGATAAGCACGGTCAGTTTGCGCCGCATCAGCCGATCCTCGGGTGGCGGGGAAGTTGTCGTATGTCAGCGAATGTCGGTTTATAGCCTGCTGGTCAAAATTCACCAAGATTGACTTGCTCAGCAACTGCAGCCAGCGTCCTTCCCTGTTGACCGGTTTCAAACAGGTCCACTACACTTGCCGCTCCGTTGCCAGCACTGTCGGACAGCATGGCGCCATGAGCGAAAACGTCTTACTTGTCGGCGCCACGTCCGCCATCGCCAGGGCCCTGGCCCAGCGACTCGCAGCGCGTGGCTGCAATCTCATCCTGGCTGGTCGGGATAACGAGGAGCTCGAGTCACTGGCAAGCGACCTGCGGATTCGCTACCAGCAGCAGATCCTCGTCGAGTCGGTGGATGCCATGCAAGTCGATTCCCATACCGCCTTCGTGGACCGGGCGATGGGCGCATTTCACGAGTCCCTGCAGGGTGCCATCCTCTGCCAGGGGGTCCTGCATCCCCAGTCGCTCGCCGCTACCAGCTGGCAGATGTCTGCCGAGATGATGCAGGTTAACCTGACAGCCAGCATCTCCCTGCTCAATCTGCTGGCTGACCGCTTTGCACCACTCGGCCGGGGTTACCTGGCCGCCATTTCCTCCGTGGCGGGTGATCGTGGCCGTGGCAGCAATTATATTTACGGCGCCAGCAAAGCCGGGCTGACTGCCTACCTGGACGGCTTGCGAAACCACCTGCTCCCCCACGGTGTGCATGTCCTGACCATCAAACCGGGTCCGGTAGACACGCCCATGTTACAGGCCTCGGGCCAGTCGCCGTCGCGATTGACAGCATCTCCCGAACGAGTTGCCAGGGACATTGACCGCGCCATTCGTCGTGGCAAGAACCAGGTTTACTCACCCTGGTACTGGAGCTGGATCATGCGGATCATTCGCAGTATTCCGGAACCACTCTTCAAACGCATGAAGCTCTAGCTGCTGCCCCCAAGCAACCAACAACCACCACGGCCGTCCGTTCGTACTGTTGACTGGCATGAACCGACTGAGTTATCTGCAACTGATTCGCGGCCACCACGACGGCCTGCTGGCGTCGCTGGCGCGCGCCCTGTTGTGGGTCTTCAGCGTGCCATTCGCGCTGATCACGCTGATCCGCAATTGCCTCTTCGACTGGCGGCTGCTCAAGTCGACGGTGGTCGATGTACCGGTCATCAGCATCGGCAATATCACCACCGGGGGCACCGGCAAGACACCCCTGGTCGCCTGGATCGCTCGCTGGCTGTCCGATTCCGGATTACAGGTGGCACTGGTCAGTCGTGGCTATGGATCGACCAACGGGGAGGCGAACGATGAAGCACTGGAACTCGAACGCCAGCTGCCACATGTTCCCCACCTGCAGAATCCGGACCGAGTCCGTGCGGCGCGGGCCGCGATCACCGAGTGCGGCAGCAACGTGATTGTGCTGGATGACGCCTTCCAGCACCGCAGACTCAGTCGTGACCTCGATATTGTACTGGTCGACGCGACCGACCCCTTCGGCGGCGGCTACCTGCTACCTCGGGGTCTGCTGCGCGAGCCGACCCGGTCGCTGCGGCGGGCCAGCTTGATCGGTGTCACTCGTGTTGACCAGGTTAGACCGCAGCAGTTGCAGCTGGTGCTGGATCGGATCGGCCGGCAGGCGCCGGAAGTGCCACTCCTGCAATTGCAACATCGCCCCAGGGAACTGGTCTCCGCCAGCGGCGAGCATCGTGAGTTGTCCAGCCTGGCCGGTCAGCAGGTGCTGGCAGTCTCGGCGATTGGCAACCCAGCTGCCTTTGATCGCACGATTGCCGAGGCCGGCATGATTGTGGCAGCGAGTCGAGAGTTTCCGGATCACCATCGTTTCGAACGAGCGGACATTGATCAGCTGGCCGACTGGGTCAACTCGGTTCCCAGCGCCGTGGCCATCGTCTGTACCGGCAAGGACCTGGTCAAGATTCAGCTGGAGCAACTGGCAGGACTGCCGCTCTGGTCACTGGCCATCGAACTCGATGTGGTCGAGGGTCTGCCGGCGCTGGAAGCCTACCTGCAGACCATCGTGTTGATGACAGAGTAATCTCCTGCGGCGAGTCAGAGTTGTGCGCCGACGGCCCAGGGAACGAACTCCTCATCGCCAATGCCGTGGATTTCGCTCTTGGTCTGCTTGCCACTGGCAACCGCCAGGATCTCGTCGAATATCTCGTGCCCCATCTGCTGAACCGTTTTACCTTCCAGCACCTGGCCGGCATTGATGTCCATATCATCGACCATCCGCTCGTACATCGGCGAGTTCGAGGCGACCTTGATGGATGGCGTCGGCTTGCAGCCAAAACAGCTTCCGCGGCCCGTCGTGAAGACGACCACATTGGCACCGCCGGCGACCATCCCGGTCACGCTGGGTGGATCAAATCCAGGTGTGTCCATGACGACAAAGCCAGCCGAGGTGACAGGCTCGGCATAGTCGTAGACATCCATCAGGGCGGTTGAGCCACCCTTGGCGACAGCACCCAGCGACTTTTCTACGATCGTGGTCAGGCCACCTTCCTTGTTGCCAACCGTGGGATTGCTATCCATGACTTCGCCAAACAGGCCGGCGTACCATTCCCACCACTTGAGCTTGTCGAGCAACTTATCTGCCACTTCGACAGATCTGGAGCGGCGGGTCAACAGATGCTCGGCACCATAAATCTCCGGCGTTTCAGAGAGGATCGACGTGCCTCCGCAGGCAACCAGCAAGTCGCTGGCAACACCCAGAGCGGGGTTGGCGGTGATACCTGAATTTCCATCGGAACCACCGCATTCGGTCCCCAGCAAAATCTCGCTGGCCGGAATCTCAATCCGCTCGACATCATTTGCTCGCGGCAACAGTTCTACCAGCTTCTCAATCCCCGCTTCAACGGTCTTGAGTGTTCCACCCATATCCTGCATCGACAACACTGGCGGACCGCTGGGCGTTGTCTCGTTGCCGCGGATCTGGACCAGCTGGTGCTTATCAAGCAGGTAGCCGATGGTACTCTGTTCGCATCCCAGACCAACGATCAGGTAACCACCAATGTTGGGGTGCTTGGCGATGCCACCGAGGACGCGGGCGAGCATCTGGTGAATCTGCCCGTCATATTTCATGCCGCATCCCCAGCCGTGGGTAAAGGCCACCACGCCATCGACATTCGGATAGTCAGCGAGCGCCTGCGGATCAAACCGCTTGGCGATGTAACTGGCCACGGAAGCGGAACAATTGACGTTGGAGATGACCGCGATATAGTTCCGTGTCCCGGCCTTGCCATCCTCACGACGATAGCCCAAGAACGTCCTGTCTGTGATCGGGGCTGGCGGCGGAGGAATGTCGGTCGCTTTCTGATAACTTTCCGAGCGAGCGGTGGTGACCAGGTTGTGGGTGTGCACCCACTGGCCCACGGCAATGTCCTCGCTTGCTGTCCCAATTGGCTGACCGTACTTCAGCACCAACTGGCCAGTTGCAATTGGCTGGCAGGCAACCTTGTGCCCCATCGGAACTGTATCACTCAACTCGGTACCCGCCGGACCGCTACTGGCAATATCGCCGGCGGACAGCGAGCCGAGAGTTACCAGCACGTTATCGTCGTTATGAAGCTGAACGGTGTTCGAATTTTTGCTATCTACCATCTGCCACCTGTGAGCGTTAAACCCCTGTCAAGACACTACTTTTGGCCACCATTTCAGTCGGTTGCCAAGCAAATCCTCTGGAAATTCGAGCCTCTGCGAATAAATCGTCTGCTACCCACTGTCCGATGAATACTAAGCTGGTCTACTGCTATCGCCTACTGTAATTTGCTCAGGGGGTGCCTGACAACTGGCCGTCGCCGAGAGCGAGTTTCTCAACTGGGGAACAATCGGCCCGCTAGAATCGTCTATAATAACGAAACTGGGATTACGGGCGATACAATTCTGCTCGACGAGCAACCTGATTCTTGTTCAATAACCAGGCAACCATGTCCACCGCCACCCGCCAACCAACCGTGGCTGATCAACATCGCGCTGTGCTCGAGCAGTGTGATGATCGGGTCGAGCATGAGCTACGGCAAACGCTCAGCCAGGTCCGCACGATCGACCTGGCCTCGTCGCTGATGGGCGTCGCCACTCGTGTGCTGGTAGTGGTCCTGCTGCTGGCCCTGGTCGATCACTGGCTGATTGCCTTGCCGGGCTGGGCACGACTGGGTTCACTGGTGCTGCTGGGCCTGATCACCGCCCACGGCCTGTTGTTCCGGGTCCTGCCGCTTTTGATCTGGCGGATCAACCCGCTTTATGCCGCTGAGCAGATCGAACGCTCGGTCCCCTCGCTCAAGAACGGCCTGATTAACTACGTCTTGCTGCGCAAGCATCCTGAACAGGTGCATCTCTCGGTACTGGGAGCGCTCGGCAGGAGTACAGCCACACGCTTGAGTGAGTGTGATGATCAACAGGTGATTGATCACGGCCAGGCGTTGCGCAGCGGATACCTGCTGGTCATCGTCTTCGCCTGTGTTGCCATCTACACAATTCTCTCTCCCAAGAGCCCCTTGCAGACACTGCATCGAGTACTCGCTCCCTGGGGTGAGATCGCTCGTCCAGCCAGGGTTGAATTCCTCGAGATCACGCCCGGCAGTGACGAGATCTACTTTTCCCAGTCGGTCAACATCAAGACCCAGGTCAGCGGTGTACGTGAAACAGAGCTGGTTGAAGTCGTCTTCCAGAGCGGTACGACGACCGGTCCGGAGCAACGGGTAGCGATGCTGACGACCGATACGTCGACCTGGTTTGAGCTGAATTTTCCACCGGGGGACGAGGGTCTTCAGCAGGACATCTACTATCGACTCGAAGCTGGCGATGCAGTCTCCGCAACCTTCAAGCTGAGTGTGCTGCCAACGCCCACGATCGTGATCAAGGAAATCACCTACACCTATCCGCGCTATACCGGGCTCAAGCGTCGCACGGTAAAGGACAAGGCGGACATCCGTGCTGTGGAAGGAACACGCGTAAGCATCGTCGGCAGGGCCAACGGGCCGATCCTGTCGGCGAACCTGAAGCTGTTTACTAGCGAGGCGTCACGCCCACTCCCTCGCGCCATGGGTGTGGACAACGACGACAATCAACTGGCTGCCAATGAACTGCTGCTGAAACTGCTGGCCGATCACCGAACTGCTGAATTTCAGGGCTATGAGCTGGAATTCACGAATTCAGAAAAGCAGCGAAGCTCCTCGCCAATCCGCCATCGGATCACGGTGACTCCTGACTTCGCGCCTGAAATTGAGTTACTTGAGCCGCAGCGGCCATCGGTCGAAGTCCCCATCAATGGCAGCCTTGCTGTTGAAGTTCGCGCCATCGACCCGGACTATGGGCTCAGTCGAGTGGCTGTCGAAAACACGTCGAACCTGCCAAACATCACGTTACTGAGCGATAGCAAAGGCCTCGACGGCCAGTTCCTCAAGCGATTCTCGCTTGTCCCAGCCCGACTTGGTTTGAAAGTCGGCGACACCTATACCTTCCAGTTGGTCGCCGAGGACAACCGCCACGATCCCTTTGACAAGCCTGAGCCGAATCGATCAAGCACACACTCGGTGACGATCGAAGTGACAGCTGCTGACTCCAACAACAGCGGCCGACGACCAACAGAGATGAACGACCCAGTTGACCCTGACAAGCCAGAAGATGGTGACAAGCCCAGCGACGGTGACCAGGGAGATAGCGTTGGCGAACCAGAGAGTGGTGACCAGGGAGATGGCGCTGGTGAGCCAGAAAGTGGTGACCAGGGGGATGCTGGAGACGGAGGCACACCAACCGACGGTGACAAGCCCGAGACGGGCGATCAACCCGGCGATGGCAACGATCCCAAGCCTGGTGACCAGCCGCAAGCTGGTGATAACCCCAAGCCTGGTGACCAGCCGCAAGCTGGTGATGACCCTCAGCCTGGCGACCAGCCCCAGGCGGGTGACAATTCTGAACAGGGCGGCGACAACAAGCCCGCGGCGGGTGGCGACGAGAATGATCCAAACCAGCCGGCCGACGGTGGTCAGCAGGATAAGCCGGCTGACGGCAACGCGGCGGACGAGCAGGACTCGGACGCTGGCGATCCCCACGACGGCGACGTGATCCAGCGAGTACTGGACCGGATCAAGAAAGAAAAGCAGCAGCAGCTGGATGGCGGTGGCGATCAACAGGACTCTGCTGATGGAGACCCCGGAAACCAGGTTGGTGAACAAGCTGGTAGCCAGGGCTCCGAGGGCAATGACCCCAGCGGTAACAACGACAAGCCGGCAAGTGCAGCAGGTGGTGAGGGGGGCAAACCAAGTGGCGAGTCAGCTGACGGCGACAAGAAACCGGCTGGCAACGCAGATCCCGACGACAAACCAACAGACAGACAGCGCAAGCCAGGCGCCGGGCAGGACGGGGACGGCAACCAGCGACCTGCCGAGGGCGAAAAGCCCGGCGACAACAGCAGTACTGCCAAGAAGCCCGGTGAAAATCCAACGGGCACGCCAGCGGACGGTGACAAGCCTGCAGCCGGCGAGGATGGCGATGGAAACGACGCCGACAAACCGGCCGCTGGTGACCAGCCCGACGAAGGGGGCGACAGCAAGCCTGGCGAGGAGGGCAACGACGCTCCGAAACCAACCGATAAGCCTGGCCAGGGAAATCCCGACGACCAGCGACAGGGCGAGGGCGCCGATGGCGACCAGGAATCAGCCAGCACGCCCGGCGAGGAGGGCGACAAGGGTCAGCCCGATGCTCAGGAGGTCAAGTCGAACAGCTCATCGGTTGCCAACAACGCCGGCACCGCCAGTTCCGGTGCAGCCGGCAGCAGTGCGCCTGGCCAATCCAATGACAATCCCAGCGGGATGGGGGAATCGGGTAACCGACAACCGGATGCTCATGCAACTGGTCAGCAGGAATCGGAAGAGGTCTCCAACGACGTGGTGGGCCTGCCTGATAATATTCCGGAGTCGGACGAAGCACGGCTGGATTATGCCGAGAAGGCAACCAACCTGGTTCTCGAATACCTCAAGGACCAGCAGCACGATCCCGATCCTGAGCTCTTGAAAGAGAGTGGTCTGAGCGCCGAACAGTTGCGTGAAATGGTCAGTCGCTACGAGCGGCTGAAGAGAAATGCCGAGACCAGCGCGGAAGGCCAACGCGATCTGGAAGAGGCATTACGGAGTCTTGGCCTGAATCCCCGCAGTGGTCGTTCGGCGCGTCAGTACCGTCGGCCGGAGCGGTTGATCGAGGGAGTGTCAAACGCAGGGACGCGTAGCCAGCCGCCCGCCGGTTTGCTCGACAAATTCAACGCGTTCAAGAAAGGGACGGCCCTGTCGGACGAATAGTTCCAGCCGCCTTTCTATTCTCAGCCCTCAAATACTCAGCTCGTATGACGATCCCGATTCCTCGTTACCTGGTCCCCCTGGACCCGCGCCGATACAACCATCGCTTCACCGATGTGCTGATCATCGGTGGTGGGCTGGCTGGCCTGAAAGCTGCCAACCAGGTCCCGCCAGACCAGCTGGTCATGGTCGTCACTAAAGATGCCCTGCAGCAGTCCAACAGCAGCTATGCCCAGGGCGGTATCGCCGGTGTACTGGATCCGGACGATCGATACGAGGACCACATCCGTGACACGGTAATGGCGGGTGGTAACCTCTGTGACGAGGAGATTGTGGAGAGTGTTGTTCGCGAGGGTCCGCAGAAGATCATCCAGTTGATCGAGTGGGGTACCAAATTCGACAAACAGGCGGGCAGCCTGCGACTCGGTCGTGAAGGAGGCCATTCTCGACACCGCGTGGTTCATGCTCACGGTGATGCCACGGGACGCGAGGTGATGCGAGCTGTGATTGAATGGACGCGCCAGCTGCCCAACGTGGAGATCATGGAGAACACTTTCACGCTGGACCTGCTGACCAGCGAAGGAAAGTGTCGGGGAGCACTGATTTCCGAAGGTTCCCGGCGGACGATCGTGTGGGCTCGCGAGACCATCCTCTGTACCGGTGGTGCCGGCCAGATTTACCGCGATTCAACAAATCCAGCGGTCGCCACAGCCGATGGTCACGCCATGGCTTTCCGAGCGGGGGCCGAGTTGCGGGACATGGAATTCATGCAGTTTCATCCCACCGTGTTATATATCGCCGGTAGCAGCCGCAGCTTGATTACCGAAGCGGTACGGGGCGAGGGGGCGCACCTGGTCGATTGCCATGGCAGACGATTCATGCCGGCGATTGACGACCAGGCCGAACTGGCTCCGCGCGATATCGTCTCACGGGGGATCGTCCAGTGCATGGAAGATACTGGACATTCCTGTGTCTACCTCGACATGAGTCACCTTGATGCGGACTTTGTCAAGCAACGCTTTCCCGGTATGACGGCGACCTGTGACGAGTTTGGCATGGACCTCACTCGGGACCGCATTCCGGTCCGGCCGGGAGCCCATTACATGATTGGCGGGGTCACGGTGGACGCCGAGGGACGAACCTCGCTGCCCGGCTTGTGGGCGGCCGGCGAGGTCACCTCATCAGGTCTTCACGGTGCCAATCGACTGGCCTCCAACAGCCTGCTGGAGGGACTTGTATTCGGTGATCGTGCTGGCGGTGGCGCTGCGGCAGCGGCAGCGGCGTCCGACGAAGCGAGGCAGGTCTACCCGCTGGAAGGGCCAGTCGTAAATCCAGCGGCGGAGGCACTGGATCAGAACGATATCCGCAATTCACTTCGCAGCCTGATGTGGCGAAAAGTGGGTGTTCGCCGCAATGCAACCCAGTTGCAGCAGGCGATCAACTCGATTGACCTCTGGCAGCAGTACGTGCTGCCCTACCAGTTTGATCAACCCAATGGCTGGGAATTGCAGAACATGTTGATCGTGGCACGCCTGATAGCCGATTCAGCCCTGCAGCGATCCGAGTCGCGAGGCGTCCATTTTCGTACCGACTGCCCGCAGCCGGACGATGACAACTGGCAATGTCATGTTATCCGCAAGGTTCCCGGCCCCGACCCCAGCGCCACGACGCACGTGGCATCATCGTCATAACCTTCACTCCCCGGGGAGGGCTGGCGAGCTCTGCCCTTCGGTCAACTTGCCGGATCATTTTTCAGGACTTACAGTAAGGTAGACCGACTGGCACGAACGAACGGATCTCCTGCTCATGGCGTAACACAAGGATGTCAGACCTGGTCTGAACCACGCCATGTATCAAGCCAGCCGACAACGGCACGCAGACGTCCCACAGACCCGTGCTGGCAACAGCCGAACCAGTGACTGCCGCCGTTCAGAGAGCGTACATCCTTCCACTGAAACCCCACAGACAGTTCAGCACGAGAACAGGATAGACAATGGCAAGCGAGAACACAGAGATGGCTGAACAGAGCACTGTCGACGAACAAGAGACGGCGATGATCGAGTCAGCTGGGCTGAGCAAGTTCTACGGAAAGTTCGTAGCCTGCCAGGATGTGTCCTTCAAGATCCACAAGGGAGAAGTGGTTGCTTTCCTGGGTCCCAATGGGGCTGGCAAGAGTACCACCATGAAGATGCTGACCGGCTATATCTCGCCCTCCGAAGGGACAGCCAGGATTGCCGGCCACGACATGACGACTCACCGGCTCGAAGGATCGAAGAAGCTGGGTTACCTGCCGGAAAACGGCCCGCTCTACCCGGACATGACTCCCAATTCCCTGCTCCGATTTTTCGGTGAAACACGCGGCATGAGCAAGTCGGTTATTGAGGAACGGGTCGAGGCGGTCGTCAGCCTCTGTAACCTGCAGTCCGTGTTACACAAGCCAGTTGCCAAGCTCTCGCGTGGCTTTCGCCAGCGCTGCGGCATGGCCCAGGCGCTGCTGCACGAACCTGAAGTCCTGATCATGGATGAACCGACCTCGGGCCTGGACCCTAACCAGATCCAGGAGGTGCGGGAAACAATGCAGCGACTCGGGAAGGACCGCACGATCCTGCTGTCGACCCATATTTTGCAGGAAGTCACCGCAGTGGCCAGTCGCGTGATCATGATCAACGAGGGGCAACTGGTTTATGATGGCCCAATTGATGCGATCTCGGAAAGTGACGAATCGCTGGATGACGCCTTCCGACGACTGACAGCGCTGAACACGACATCCTGAGTCGACAGTCCCATAACAACTTTCTCTCCCAGCACAACTTTTACCTCCCAGGTCACAGGCAGAAAAGAAAATGGACACCTCGAGCAATATCTTCACAGCTATCCTGCAGCTGGTTTTTCGCAACCTGCCAATCATCATCCTGCTGCTGGCCAGCGTGCTACCGCTGGCTTATCTGCGACGATCCACATTTTCGATCATCAAGCGTAACTTTATCGGTTACTTCAGTAACCCGATTGGGTATGTGTTCCTCTGCGTGTTCGTGCTGCTGACATCACTGGCAACCTTCTGGCCGCACGGTTTCTTCAACGCCAACCTGGCCAACCTGAACCAGTTGAACAACTACCTGCCGCTCATCATGCTGGTCTTTGTTCCCGCTATCACGATGGGAATCTGGTCCGACGAGCGCCGCAACGGTACGGACGAACTGCTACTGACATTGCCGACCCAGGACCTGGACATTGTGCTCGGCAAGTACGTGGCGGCGGCGCTGGTCTTCACCGTCTCGCTGCTGTTCTCCGAGATATCCAACTTCTGGATGCTGGCATCGCTGGCAACCGACGCCGAGGGAGCGGTCCACCTGGATGTGGGCCTGCTGGCCACGAATTACTTCGGTTACTGGATGATCGGCCTGGCGATGCTTGCGATCGGTATGGTCGCCTCTTTCCTGACCAGCAACCCAACGATTGCTTTCGTGTTCGGGATGGCCTTCAATGCCCCGCTGGCGCTGCTTGACCGGATCGACGTGATCGTGCCGGATGCAACCCAGGCCCAGGGCATCGCCTCCTGGGGTATCGCCGCCCACTTTGAGGACTTCCGCCGGGGCGTGGTGAGTCTCTCCTCGATCAGCTACTTCGCCATGCTGATCGCGATCGGACTGTATATCAGCATGGTGATGATCGGCCGCCGGCACTGGGTGAGTGGCACACGCGGCCCCACGATGGGTATTCACTTCCTGGCCCGTGCCATCCTGATGGTCGTGATCGCTGCCAGCGCCTCGATCACCTTTCAGCACAATGATTTCATTCGAGCTGACATGACGATGGGCAAGATCAGCTCGCTCTCCAGTCGATCACTGGACCTGGTGCGTGGCCTGAAAACCGAAGACGACATCGTCATTCGGGCTTACATCGGCGAGCAGGTTCCCAAGGCATACGTGCGAACGCGATTGGAGCTGATCTCCATGCTGCGTGAGTTTGCAGCCAGCTCCAGTAAAATTCGATTACAGATTTTTGACCAGCTGCAACCCTTCTCCAAGGAGGTTGAGGTCGCTGAACAGCGCTACGGTATCCGTCCCCAGATGGTCCGCGTGCGCGAAAACGAAAAGATGACCGACCAGGATGTGATTCTTGGCGCCGCCTTCCAGTGCGGTCTGCAGCAAGTCGTGGTCCCCTTCTTCGACTATGGCATCCCGGTGGAATATGAGCTGGCTCGGTCAATCTCTACGGTGGCCGAAAACCAGCGCAAGACGATTGGCGTGATCAGCACCGATGCCCGCATCGAGGGTGGCTTTATCATGACCGGCCAGCAACCGCAGAACATTCCCCGCCAGGCATTGTTTACCGAACTGGAAAAACAGTACGACATTGAGACCGTCACACTGGCTGAGGAAATTGACCCCGCGCAGTACTCGATGCTGCTGGCAGTTCAGCCCTCCTCACTCAGCCCCGAACAGCTGCCCGTGCTAATGCGGGCTATCGAGGCTGGCGTGCCAACGGCCATTTTCGAGGATCCCGTCCCCGAGTTCATGGGATGGGTGCCGGGAACTCGCCAACCCAAACCGTCGCCTGGTGGTATGCCCGGGATGGGAGGGATGGGAGGACCAGCCCCTGCGCCGAAATGCGACATCGATCAGCTCTGGAATCTGCTCGAGCTGGAAATACCGCACCAGGCAAAAGACCCCAACGAACGGGAAGATCCCCGCATGGCAATGATGCCAGGCATGGGTGGATTGGACGGCCCCCAGCCAGTCGTCGCCTGGCAGAACGACAATCCCTATCCCATTCTTGAGCTGCAGGGAATTCCCAAAGCCTGGGTTTTCGCACCCTCCTCCAGCCTCAATGACAAGCACGTTATCAGCTCCGGCCTGAAGGAGATCTTCTTCCCCGTGCCAGGAACCATCCGACACAAGACGACCGGGCGGCTGACCTTCACGCCGCTGGTCGAGACAACCAAGGATTCCGGCGTGATGCGTTCCAGCAATTACCAGCTGGCACGTCGAACCGGCAGCGAACAGGCGATGGTGCTTGCCCAGGGTGAAATCGAAAACGCTGCCCAGACGCTGGCAGCCCTGATTGAAAGCCGTGTCGCCGAGGCCAAGGATGAGGACGACAAGGACGAGCAGGGAGACGAGGAGACGGCCGACGAGACTCGATCAATCAAGGTCATTTATGTGGCCGATATCGACCTCATGAGTACGCCCATCTTTGGCATTCGAGCACGGCCCGATGAATTCCAGGATATTACCTGGCAATTCGAGAATGTTACCTTCCTGCTGAATATCATCGATGAACTGGCCAGCGAGGATCGCTTCATCGAAATCCGCAAGCGGCGGCCGCGACACAGCACGCTGGTGGCGGTTGCTGCCCAGACCGAGAATGAGCGGAAGCGGGAGTACGAGGAGTCTCGCAAGCTGCGTGAAGCGCAGGACGAGGCTATCAGCAACTACACCAGGGAAACCGAAGAAGAAGACCAGCTGACGACCGAGGAGATTACCATCCTGGAAGATCAGCTGAATACACTTCGTGATCCCAGCAATTCTGAAGATGTCGATGTGGCCGCGATTCGCGCTCTGGCAATCGAAATCCAGCTCAAGCAACTACGGCAGCGAACTCGCCAGGTCGAACGATCTCGCGGCCTGACAATTGAGCAGGAGCGGATCGATGCCGATACCGAACGACAACTCGGTCGCATCCAGACCGATTCGCAAGAGAAGATCGATTCGATCCACAAGCAATACAAGTTGACCGCGGTCATTCTTCCACCCATCTTGCCGCTCCTGATTGGCATGTTTGTCTTCTTTGTGCGCCGAGTCAGGGAACGCGAAGGTGTCGCAATTACCCGCTTGCGATAAGCTACAGACCCATTCACAACCACTGGTTGACGAGGAATTGTTCCCAATGAACGAAAACACCCGCACTGGGATTTTTGCCGGACTTGCAGTCGTGATTGTCGCCGCCGCTTTTATCACCAAACCATCGGACCTCGATGTGCGGTTGGATGATATGGAAGGCGCTGCGTTGTTCGAAGAGTTCACGGACGCCGCTGCGGCAGGCCGATTGGAAATCGTCACTTACAACGAGAAGCTCGGCAAGCTGCGGCCCTTTGAAGTCAAGCGACAGAGTTCCGGTCAGTGGATTATTCCACCCAGCGAATACCCGGCAGATAACCAGCAACAGCTGGCCGATGTCCTGACCAGCATGATTGGCCTGAAAGTGGTCGGCGTGCATAGTGAGGCAGTCAGTGATCACCAGGAATGCCGTGTGATTGAACCCGATATCGATGAACTCAGCACCGCGACTGAGGGTGTCGGCACACTGGTTCGAGTCTGGGACGATTCCAATAGCGAACTGGCCGGGCTGATTATCGGCGATGAAGTGCCGGGCCAGGAAGGACTGCGTTATACCCGCCTGCCTGGTAACAACGTGATCTACGTTGTCCGCCTTGATACGACCAAGCTCAAGACCGACTTTACCGACTGGATCGATACCGATCTACTCGACCTGGCCTCGTTTGATATTCGCAAAGTTCTGCTCAAGGACTATGCCATTATCCCGGGACAGCAGGGATTGCGACTGCAGCAAAAATCGGATATCCATCTGCGCTGGGATGCTGATGAGAGCAACTGGGTGCTGGACAGCATGATTGAATACAAGGGTGATGAGCAGACACCGACCGAGTTAGGACTGCTGGAAGACGAGGAGTTGAATGCCCAGTCGCTGAACGACCTCAAGTTTGCCCTGGATGATTTGAAAATCGACAGCGTGGAACGGAAGCCCGAGGGTCTCGGCGCCGACCTGGCTGTGGAAGCGGACCTGGCTACCAATCCAGATGGAATTCGCTCACTGCAACAACTCGGTTTCTTCCCGGTCGCACGCAGTGAAGGTGAGAATTTTGAGTTGCTTTCCGCCAACGGCGAAATGCACATCTCATTACAGAATGGCGTGCAGTACGTGCTGCGTTTTGGCGAAATCGTCGGTGATATCTCCGCCGATGCCGATGATATCCAGCGATACATGGTCGTCACCGCTCGACTGGATGAATCCATGCTGGTACCTCCAAGCCTGGACCCTCCACCACCCGCTGAGGACGCTCCCGCCGAGGAACCCGCTGACGAACCACCCGCAGATGGTGACAAACCAGCAGATGAAGGCGATGCGCCGGCAGATGAGGGTGATAAACCTGCCAGCGATAAGCCGGCCGAAGCTGACGATAAC
>CAUZOB010000117.1:0-15625 GCA_963581185.1 Planctomycetota bacterium
TTATGCACCGGCAGCAGCCACAACACAGATGGTCGAGGCCATCGTGCGTGACAAGAAGCGACTGTTGCCATGCGCCGCCTACTGCGACCAGGAGTATGGCGTGGGTGGATTCTACGTCGGTGTGCCGGTCGTTCTGGGTGCCGCCGGAGTGGAACGGATCGTGGAACTGGAGTTGACCGACGAGGAGCAGGCTGCTTTTCAACACAGTGTGGATGCGGTCAAGGAGCTGGTCGCGACGATGGCGAAGGTGGGCGAGAGCGACACCAGCGACTGACGTTGACATTCCAACTCGGCTTCCTTACAAAATCCTCCAAGCCCGCCCGCCAGCTCCACTGACTCACCAGCGGCCATGAATCGCCTCAGCCTGCCCGTTGCCGATCGATCACCAGCACAGCTGGCTGCTGATCGGCCACGCTTACAGCAGGGCAGGGCGGCAGGACGGCGGCGTGGAGACCTCCCTTACTGCCTGTTCACCCCGGTCCACTACGAGCCAGGCTACAGCTACCCGCTGATCGTCTGGCTGCATCATCGCGGTGGTCAACAGCAGGACCTGCTGGATATCATGCCGCGCGTCAGCCTGCGCAACTATGTAGCCATCGCGCCGCGCGGACTGACGCTTGAATCCGGCCAGGCGGGCTGGCCAAGTGGAGCTGGTAGTGCCGAGATCGAGCACCGCGTGCTGCGATCGATCGAGATTGCCGCCAGCCACCATTCGCTCGCACATCGCCGGGTTTTCCTGGCCGGATACCAGGACGGAGGCAGCATGGCGCTGCAGCTGGCAACGCTGCATCCCCATCGCTTCGCCGGTGCCGTCTCGTTGGCTGGTGGCTTTCCCCGCTGTGCTGCTCGCTATGGACAACTGGCAGCTGCACGTCATCTGCCGCTGATGATCGCTCATGGACGTGATGGTCGGGCCTACAGCGAAGATGATGCCTGTCGTGATCTGGAATTTCTGCACACCGCGAATATGGCACTCAATGTGCGACAGTATCCCGGCGGCGATGAGCTGGACCAGCAGATGCTGGCCGATATGAATCACTGGCTGATGGAACTGATAAACGGTTAGTGGCCAGTGGATACGCATCCTCCCTGCCAGCCACTCTGCGCTGATCGTGCGAGGATTTAGGGCAGAAGATAACGAGCTGGCAGCTCGATTCTTTGAATTCAGAGAGCAGACGGATCAGCCTGAGGGTGCCAGGCTCTCGCTAACTGACTCCTGGCCACTTCAGCCGTGAACGGATAACCACCAACATCCGTTGACAGAATGGCGTTATTTCCAGTACAAGTTCGCGATTCTCAATTGCCCGTGAACCTGTAACGTCAGCTGGTTTTCCTGATGTCGACGAGTAATCTACGCCTGTTTACACGATTCCAGCCGCCCGCCTGGCAGACGATTGAGCTGTCGCGACTGCTGGCGAACGTCTGCACAGACAAACGGCGGCAGCTTGCCAGCCGCTCACTCACGCTCGATCTCGAGTTGACAGAAGAAATCTCGCTGTACGGCGACTGGCAGCTGATTAGCCAGGCCATCGGGAATCTGATCGACAATGCCGCCGAGGCCAGCCAGCCGGGAGGACGTGTGATCGTGAGCATCGAATCTGACAGCCAGTCGCTGGAGATCCATGTCCAGGACGAGGGTCCGGGTATCGAGATCGATGCTGCCCAGCGTGTCTGTCGCCCGTTTTTCACCACCAAGCCCGGCTCACTCGGACTCGGGCTGGCCATTGTTCGCCAGGTGGCGGAGGCTCACGGCGGACAGGTACGTATTGCCAACAGCCGCGACGCCGGCGCACACATGACACTCCGGCTTCCCCGTCGCCAGGCCAGCCAGGCTGCCTGACGACTCCAATTCAGACTCCCCTTCCTGTCACACCACCGGTTACCAGAAAACGCTCATGGTTGAGACGCTCCGAAACAGCTATGCCCGCTTGAGTCGCCAGTTTGGCGAGCTTACTGCCGGCGCCCGCCTGAGCATCGCCCTGCTGGCTGGGCTGCTGTTGCTGAGCAGTTGGTTGATGCTGCCGCAGGGACAAGACCAGGGCGAGTACCTGTTTGGTGGCCGTGAATTCAGCAACCAGGAGCTGGCGGCCATGGAGCAGGCATTTGCCAATGCCAGCCTGGAGGAGTCCGAGATCGTCGCTTACCGAATGCGCATACCGAGTGGTGAGAAGTCGCGTTACCTGGCGGCCCTGAAAGGGGTCTTTGAACCCAAGACGCTGCACTCGGATGTGGACGCCGTGCTGGCCAATAAAGACTGGTGGGGTTCGAGCCAGCTGCGCGAGCTGCGACTGAAGAATGCAGACGAAAAGGACCTCTCCCGCACGATTGCCATGATGCCGGGGATCGAGGAAGCCAAGATTAGCATCGATGAATCGACACCCCACGGCTTTCAACAGACCCGCGAACGGACCGCACTTGCTGCCGTCAAACCGATTGGCAACATGGAGTTGGCCAGTCGCACGGCGGAGTCGATCCGTGATGTTGTCTCGGCCCGCTACGCGGGGCTGAAACGAGATGCCGTGACCGTCATCGACCTGAACACGGGTAACATCGTCAGCAGCGCGTCGCCGGAAGGTTCCGGTTATATCCCCGATGACCCCTATGCAATTCGCAAGCGCTACTACGAACGGGAATGGCGCAGCAAGATCCAGGACATGCTGTCGATGATTCCCGGCGTCAAGGTCCAGGTCAACGTCCGGCTCGAGGCGGCCATGACTATTCCAAACCAAAGAGATCCAGTTTCAGACGGAAGCAAGCTGGTGCCAATCCAGGGGATCGCATCGATTGCGATTCCGCAGGGCTACTACCGAATGATCTATCGCAAGCGGCAGCAGGATGCCGGCTTTGCCAAACCGACCGAACCGACGGCGTCGGAATTGAATCTGATTGAGCAGGAAGTTACCACGGCAGTTCGCCAGATGATTACCGGGCTGCTCCCCAACATACCGGCTGGTAGCGATCCCTATCCCCAGGTCCAGGTCAGCACCTATCTCGATATCCCCCTGGGTGGCATGGACAATATCGTTGTGGCCGAGCCGACAACCCACTGGACAAGCCAGTACTGGCGCGAGTTAACGATGGGCTGCCTGGTCTTACTGGCCCTGACGGTCCTTGCCCTGCGGATGTTGAGAAGCCCGCCAGCAGCGGACCTGCTGGCAGACCGCCAGCTCATCGAGCAGGAGGATGTTCGCTCAGATTCCCAACCCAATTCACCCAGCCTGCGAAACGAGCTAACGCAACTGGCCCAGGATCAGCCTGAGGCTATGGCCGATACGCTCACCCAATGGCTCAAGGACGCGGCTTGAGCCGTACGACCACTCGAGGCACTTGCGATGGAATTCAACTCGGACAACCTGAGGCGGGTCGTCGTCGTGCTCAGCAGCCTGCCAACGGCCGAGGCCGACAAGGTGCTGGCCCAATTTGATGCCGCCGACAGCGAGCTGCTGCGCCAGTCGATGAACTCGATTGATCAGCTCGACGAAAACGAACAGCACGATGTACTGACCGATTTCCTCGCCCAGCAAGGGACCGGCGAGATCTGGACAGACCAGGCCGCGACGCCGGACCTAGCGCAAACGCCGCCTGACCTGCCGCCATCGACGCCGAACATGCCGCACGCGGCGCCAGCTGAGCCTGAGCAGACGCCGGCTGCGGCACCACCGACGGCAAGGCCAGCAGAGCCCGCCGGTCGCTTTGCGATGCTGGAACAGTTGCCCGCCAGCCTGGTCGCATCCCAGTTGACCAACGAGCACCCGCAGACCGTTGCTGTCCTGCTCTCTCGACTGCAGCCAGGCAGCTCAGCAGGTATCCTGCGGGAAATGTCCCCGGCCCTGCAAACTGAACTGCTGCAGCGGATCAGTAGCCTCGGTGCCGTTTCCGAGCAGGTGATCATGGAGCTGGAGCAGGCGGTTGTCGAGCTGGTTTCAGGTGAAAACGGGGATCAGCCGAACGGCGTACAAGGACTGGCAACCGTGCAAGCTATCCTGAACGCCACCGACCCGCTGCATCGACACCAGTTGATCGACAAGCTGGGTGGCCGCTACGAAACAGACTCCATTCCACAAGACCCGCCGGTGGTCGACACCGCCGCTCCCACTCCCTGGCTGGAGCAGGACGTAGCTGGCGTGAGTAAAGTCAGTACGACCGATAGCGGCAAGTTTGTGATTCGCTTTGAAGATCTCGCTCAACTGGATGATACCTCTCTGGCAACGGTCATCCAGTCGGTCGACAGCCAGCTTGTCCTACTGGCACTGGCTGGCGCCTCGCAGGATTTTGTTCAGCGTATTATGCAACCGCTCGACGAGCATGAGGGCAAGTTATTGCAGCGGCGGATGCAGCAGATCGGGCCGGTGCAGTTGCAGGATATTGCCCGCGCTCAACAGTTGCTTGCCTCCCAGGCAATCCGACTGGCTATCGAGGGCCGCATCACGATCGCCAATCGACGGCGGTTCGTGATGGCCGCCTGAGCCGAGAACGTCGTCTCTGCCTGCCATCCTGCCGCTCTCCCTGCCTGCTCTGCGGTCGCCACATCAGGAGCCGCTCCGATCCGCCGTCCAGCTGGATACTGACCACGAAACCGCTGAGGCCGGGATACAGAATCCAAGGTTGCTCTTGCTCTGGTAGCTACTTTTCGCGACAAATAGCCGCCATTTTGCCACCAGGGAGCACGAGCCACGATGTCCAATCCTGTTTCTTCCAGCGGGCCAGCCGATCCGCAACCCACTCCGCCGCCCACAGCTGTCAGCAGTGCTGTCGCCTGGGGCGAGCTGGCAGCGGCAGCTGGCAGCGACAAGCAGCCGGACGAAGGCGGTGGTCAGCTGACAGGCGGACCATTCATTCAACTGGGGCATACGACACTGCCGGTCAGCGAGGCACTGCAATTGAAAGCCGAGATGATCGTCAGGCTTGATCAACAATCAGAAGACCTGGTCTGGCTGATTGTGGACGGCCAGCCACGAGCTGCTGGGCTGTTGCTGGAAGTTGACGGCCAGTTCGCCTTGCAGATAACCGAGCTCGCCGACTCACTCACCTCTACTGACGACGACCAACACGAGGAGGGCAGGGCATGAAGTATTCACTCGGGATCTGTCTGCTGTTGCTGCTGCTTACCGGACTTTGGCCAGCAGGGCTCGACGCCCAGCAGCAATTTCCAAAGATTTTCCAGGCAACAACGGCCACCGATTCTCAGTCGGCGAGTCAGCCACCGGGAGTTCGTCCGCTTCGCCCCCCGGCCGCAGACAGCGAGGGGCAGAATCCAGCCGCTGTGACAGGTTCGATCACCCAGTCGGTTATCCGAGTTGCTGCCAGCCTGGCCGTGGTCCTGGCGCTGTTTTTCCTCTTGATCTGGCTACTGCGTCGCGTGCTACCGCGTCAGTCAGCTCAACTTCCCCGACAGGCCTTTGACCTGCTTGGCAGCGCCACACTGTCGCCACGCCATACCGTCCAGCTCCTGCAGTTTGGCAACAAGCTGTTGCTTGTCAGCCTGACCACTGGCGACGCCAGCACGCTTGCGGAGATTACTGACCCGGCGGAGGTCGAGCGGCTGCTGACCATCTGCCAGTCCCCGAGCACGAGTTCCCCTTCCAGTCGACAGCAGCTGCGGGCGGAAACTGACGACTTTCAACAGATGCTCGACCAGATTCAAGACAACGCTGTGATCAGCAGCGTGAGAAGTTAAGCCCTCGATAAGTGCGCCAGGCATGACTGCCTGGCAACCTGCCAACCATGCGATCGACGTGCCCCACAACCATCCGACCGACGACGACCAGCCCACGCTGGTGTGCCCCGCTATTTCTGGCGGCGCTGCTGATCGCGGTGATCGTTCCGGTCCTGCCGGCCCAGGCATTGCCAGAGATCCAACCAGAGGTGTCGGCTGGGGAAAGCCCAGCAGCAACTGGCCCCTCGACGGCACCTGGACAGCAGGAGAGTGGTTCAATCCAGCAGCAACTGGAGAGCTTTAGCCAGCCTGGCAGCATCCTCTCGTCACTCAGGCTGCTATTGCTGGTGACTGTCATGAGCATGGCGCCCGCCGTGCTGCTGATGACTACCTGTTTTGTCCGTATCATGATCGTGCTGGGCCTGCTGCGGCAGGCACTGGGCGCCCAAAACCTACCATCCAATCAGGTACTGGCATCGCTGGCGTTGTTCATCACGTTGCTGGTCATGGGGCCGACCTGGAAGCAGGTCTACAGCCAGGGGATTGAGCCCTACTCGCAGGGCGAGGTCGACCTGTCGACCGCCTGGCAGCAGGGCAAGCGTCCGCTGGTCGACTTCATGGGCCGTCAGATCGACCATGCTGGCAATACCGACGACGTCTGGCTGTTTTATCGCCACTTACCAGCTGTATCCATTTCAGAGGGGGCGGCTGAGCGGCCATTACCGGCGAATTACGACGAGGTTCCCCTGCAGGTATTACTGCCGGCATTCCTGATGAGCGAATTGAAGATCGCCTTCATGGTCGGATTCCAGGTCTTCTTGCCATTCCTGGTTCTTGACCTGGTTGTCGCCACGGTGACCACATCGATGGGCATGCTGATGCTACCGCCAACGATGCTCTCACTACCCTTAAAGTTGATGTTGTTTGTGCTGGTGGACGGCTGGCGGCTGGTGGTGGGCATGTTGCTGGACGGATTCAGCCTGGTTGGCTGACGGAACGCGGGTCAAAGAGGAGTCAGTCGATGAAAACAGTCAACGTGATTGAGGTCGCGCAGGACGCGGTCGCAATGGCCTTGCTGATTGCCGCACCGATCCTGATCGTCGGCCTGGTTGTCGCCTTGCTGGTGGGGCTCTTTCAGGCCCTGACGCAGATCCAGGATCCTACCCTGGCCGTGGTACCAAAGATCCTTGCCATGCTGGTAACGATCGGTGTCTGCCTGCCGTGGCTATTGGAACGGCTTGTGGAGTACTCTCGGCAGGTGATCACCAACATTCCCGGTACCCCTGGTGGAGGCTGACGATCGGCTCTGGCCAGCCAGGCCGCCGACTCCTGATACCAATGCAGATGCCGATTCCAATACCGGTTGCCGTGCTGTTGCTGGTCTTTGCCCGCTGGGCTGCACTGGCGGCAGTCCTGCCTGGCAGCGGCCTGCTGCCCCTGCCAGTCCGTTTTCGGCTAGCAGCGGCCGGCGCGATATCAATCCTGCTGGCACCGCTCCAGCTATCGGCGTTGCCGGCACCACCGCCTGCCATCGAACTTGCCTGGATGGCGGGCCACGAGTTAATGATTGGACTGGCGATCGGTACAGCCGTGCTGCTGATGATCCAGGGACTGCAGCTGGCAGCCCAGTTGATCAGCCAGTTGTCCGGGTTTTCCCTGCGCGGGCTGCTGACAGGTGCGGGGATCGATAGCCAGCCAGCACCTGCTCGCCTGATCGTATTCTGCGTGATCGCCGCGCTGCTGGCGATCGGCGGTCACCGCCAGGTGATGGATGTTGCTCTCTCGAGTTACCAGCAGGCGCCGGCAGGCACTACCTTGGCCAGCACCAACATGCTGGCCACCGTAACTCGCTTGTTCTCAATGAGCTTCCTGGTGGCGCTGCGAATCAGCTTACCGGTTGTCACGGCCCTGCTGTTGGGGTTGCTGGTTTCTGGCTGGATCAGCCGGCTTGTCCCGCAACTGAACATGCTGGTACTGGGCTGGAACACATCCGCTCTGCTCGGCATGGTCTTGATCCTGTTCACAATCGGTGGCATGAGCTGGGTCTTTCAAGAGCAGCTGGCCGAGGCGATGCGGCTGGTTGGCGATTTCTGGCAACCCGCCTGAGGGAGATGAATACCGATGGCTGGCCCTGCAGGTGAGAGAGTCCACGCGGCAACACCGCGTCGACTACAGCAAGCTCGACAGACGGGCCATGTCCCCCTGAGTCGGGATCTGGCCTCGTCGCTGGTAATGCTGGCCCTGGTCACATCCCTGATGCTGTGGGGAGAGCAGATTGGCAAGGGACTGCTGCAACTGGCGAGCCAGCAATTGTCCGGCAACCAGAATGGCCACGTGAATGCCAGTTTCTCAGTGGAGACCGTGACCGAGTTATGGTTTCGGCAACTGGCGGGGATCGCTCAATTGATGCTGCCGCTGCTGGGCCTGGTGGTGCTGGTGGCGATTGCATCGCACGCCAGTCAAACCGGTTTTCTTTTCCTGCCCGACCGGGTCATGCCACGACTGGAAAATATTCAACCCCAGCGGGGCCTGCAGCAGATTTTCTCAATTGGCAACCTGGCTCAATGGTTGATGACCATCCTGCGTCTGCTGGTGGTGCTCAGCGTGGCCTCACTGTCACTCTGGTATGCGCGTGACGAGCTGGCCGAGCTGGCGTTAGTCTCGCCACTTGAAATGGCCGGCGGGATGTCCGGATTCCTGTTCCAGACCGCTGCGCGGATTTGTCTTGGCCTGCTGGTGCTGGGCATCGGCGACTATTTCTGGCAGCGTTGGCGATGGCAGGAACAACTGCGGATGACCAGCGAGGAACTGCGAGAGGAACAGCGGTTGCGTGGCTAGGAACTATCGAGAACCCCGCTGAATCCCTGAGTAGCTCGACGCCGAGGCCAGGAAAGCATGAACGCCCAACGCTCCACTTTCGACGTTCAGTCCAGGTCATAGCCATAGGGCTGGAAGAATCGGCCCCAGCGGCTGGCGATCTGCTGTTGTTCGTCTGCTTGCAGGTGGTGCTTGTTACCGTGGAAGTTTCGCTGGCTCTCCACGTATTGTGCCAGGGCAGGACGGGCGGGGGCAAAGTCGGCCAGCTCCAGCTGTTGATATATCCGGCTGACTTCTCGCAGCGGATCAGCGACGAGGTCCTCGTAGCGAACATCGCAGATCCGCGAGTCGGGCAGGCTTGTGCGCTGCCGTTCGAAGGCAGCATACATGGTTTCAAGGTTGGAGAGCACGTATTCATCCAGGTCTCTGTTTTCGGGAATCTGCAGTCCCTGCACGAGGTCAAGGGACCGCCAGAGTCTCTGGGTCGAGGGGAACACGGAAGCGGGGTCGCGGATGATGTGGACGAAGCGGGCAGTCGGAAATCGCTCTGCCAGTGCCTCCAGCCGCCCCAGGTGGGTCGGTGACTTGAGGACCACCGACTTGCCGGGATCGCGATAGCTGACCACACGCACAAAATCCTCCAGTCCATCGAGCCAGTCCGCTCGCTCGTCAGCCGGAATTGCCTGGCTGTCGAGATAGTTGGTATGGACGGGTGGGTGATTAGGGAACGCCATCCGCAGGTAGGGGCTGGGCAAGCCCAGGTTCATGAGGGCAAATTCGTCTTCCTGGGGATGCCACCAGCCGGCAGCCACGTTGTCTTGCGGGCGTTGGCTGGGGACCATGAAACCACCAAACCTGGTGAAAAACCAGCCACTGATCAGGCTGTGATGGGGCAGGAAGCAGTCCAGCGTACTGGGGGAGGTGAAGCGGCAGTCACGGGCCAGCAGCTCATGCAGGTAGGTAGTGCCGCTCCGCCAGTGACCGAGGATAAACAGCGGCGGGGCAATCTCGGTGCTGGAAATGCGGTGTGTGAGCAGGATCTTCTGGACCAGGCTGAAGACCGAGTTCCAGGGTGTCCACGCGCTGACAGCGACTGCCAGTGGAAGCCGCAGTGGGTGGATGCGGAAGCGGTTCTTGGCCAGCAGGGATAGCCAATCGCCAAACCGCAGCCCATGCCAGAAGCGGGAGCACCAGACTGGGTACTTGTTCAGTTTTGCTTGCTTGGTTGCCAACAAGTCACCTGCCTGAATCGGGGTGCAGGAGGAGGGTGGAAAGAGGCCAGCCTGGCGGTTCTTCGATCATAGCCGACGAATGTCACCTTGGGCAGACGTCAGGGGGCCTCTGGACAGGCGTTTGCGGGCCCGCTGGCAGGCGAAATGATCTGGACGTCGCCAGCGTGATTGAGTACTGTTCCGCCCTTCATTGGCGCTGCATTTTTCCTGCAGGGGGGATTGATGCGCGACGCCCAGGGCGTCGGAATTCCATGTTTGACAGACTACGATGGCGGGATTTAATTTTCCCGATCGGAATCGTCTCGGGCATCCTGGTCGTGCTGGTCCCCTTGCCAGCGACGGTCCTGGATATCCTGCTGGCGGCCAATATCACGCTGGCCATTATCGTCCTGTTAACCACAGTCTCGATTCGCACACCGCTGGAATTCTCGATCTTTCCATCGCTGTTGCTGGCCGCCACACTGGGTCGGCTGATCCTCAACGTGGCCTCTACACGGCTCATCCTGACGCGTGCTGAAACCGATGGAATCGAGGCGGCTGGCGGCGTGATTCGCAGCTTCGGCGACTTCGTAACGGGAGACAGCCTGATAGTCGGTCTGGTGATCTTCTCGATTCTGATCATCATCCAGTTCCTGGTGATCACTCGTGGTGCCACGCGAATCAGTGAAGTCGCAGCCAGATTTGCCCTCGACGGTATGCCGGGACGGCAGTCGGCGATTAACTCCGATCTGCAGAGCGGCGTGATTAATGAGAAGCAGGCGGCCGAGCGGCGCGACCAGTTAACCGCCCAGGCAGATTTTTATGGAGCCATGGATGGTGCCAGTAAGTTTGTCCGCGGCGATGCGATTGCCGCGGTCGTGATCACCCTGATCAACATCGTTGGTGGACTCTGCATCGGTATCCTGCAAGCGGGCATGTCGATCACCGAAGCGGGCGCGATTTTCACCCGCCTGACGATCGGTGATGGCCTCGTCAGCCAGCTGCCGGCATTCCTGATCGCACTTGCCGCCGCCATGCTGGTGACTCGCAGCGGCCGCGAAGTGAATCTCTCATCCCAGTTGTTGCGGCAGCTCTTCGCTCGCCCCGAGGTCATGCTGATCTCCGCCGGCTTCCTGGCAGTCCTCGTGATGACAGACTTGCCGGCGTTGCCGTTGGTCAGCCTGGCTGCCGGCTGCGGCATGATTGCCCTGGTTGTCGGCCGCCAGCAGCAAGAAACAGAAGCGGCAGCTGAAAAGCAAGAAGCGGCTCGCCCGCGGCAAAAATCGGAAGCTGCCCAGATCACCGATTACCTGACAGTCGAACCGCTTGAAGTTGAGATTGGCATCGGCTTGATTCACCTCGCCGATCCACAAAAGGGTGGTGACTTGATGGACCGCATCACGGGCGTTCGCCGCCAGGTTGCCAGCGAGGTCGGCTTGCTGCTGCCGCCGGTACGCGTGCGTGACAACCTGCAACTGGATGCTGACCAGTACCTCATCAAGATTGCCAACAATCGCATCGATGACGGCCAACTCGCTCCACAGCACCTGCTAGTAGCCGACAGTCAAGCCTCGCAGGATTTACTGGGCCAGTTGGCGGTCCAACCTGGCACGGACCAGCCGGTCCGCTGGATACCGGAGCACGAACAGGAGGCCGCCCTGCAGCAGGGCTTGATGCCGATCCTGCCTGCCGCCGTCCTCGCGACTCACCTGCACCAGGTCGTGCTGCGTCATGCGGACGAGTTGCTGACTCGCGACGGCACCCGACAGTTACTCGAACAGCTGAAACGTACGTCGCCGGTGGTTGTAACGGAACTGGTTCCCGATGTACTGAGTACCGGACAGGTGCAATCGGTACTGCAAGGCTTGCTGCGTGAAAATGTTCCCATCCGGCCGCTGGGAGTCATCCTCGAAGCGTTGGCCGACGGAGCCCAACAGTCTGATCAGGTCTGCTGGCTGGTAGAACACGCCCGACGGCGGATGGCCCGTACCATCTGCCAGCAACTGTGGGGGGATGACCGTCAGCCACATGTCGTCAGCCTGTCTGACACCTTCAGCAACCAGCTCTTGTCGAGCTGTCGACTCAGCGACACGGGACTCGAGTGCAGTCTCCCCGCCAACCAGTTGCAAGCTGCCTGCCAGTTGCTGGCACGGCAACTCAAACAACTCAATTTGAAACCCGCAGTGATTCTGGTGCCAGCTCCGCTGCGTCCGATCCTCTCCCGCCTGTTAAGCCGTTACCTGACCGACCTGCATGTTATCAGCCACGACGAGGTGATCCGTGACATGCAACCCGAGACGATCAAGACGCTAGGCCAGGGCCTGCTGAATGTTCCGACCAGGGCGGCTGTCGCCGGCAGCACGAGCGGCGCGTGGTGAAGCCCCAGTTGAAAGATAATTCCATGGATATCCAGACTTACCGAGCCGACAGCTTACAGGAAGCGCTGGCAGAGGTACGTCGTACGCTCGGCCCGGATGCTTCTATTCTGGAAACTCGTACCTGTCGGGCTGGCTGGCTGAGCTGGCTGCCTGGCGGCCAGCAGGTAGAAGTGCTCGCTTCCCGCACGATTCAAGTTCCCAGTCGTGTCAGCGAAACGGGAGAGTCAACGGGGCGGCAGACCGATAGCCCACCTGTTGCAGCTGAGCAGCGTCCGCTGGAGTCCGGGCTGCTGGACCACTGGCGGTCTCAGCTGGACCAGCAAGGACCGTCGCTGATAGCCGACCTGGCGGAGCGGGGTGATACGGCAGCCAGGCTGGCAGGAGATCCACTCAGCTACCGACTCTCTCATTACCTGAGCCAGCAGGGGATCCCGGATCAACAACTGGCTAGCCTGTTTGAACATCTCACATCAGCAGACACTCCCTGGCAGACGGTCGATGCCATGCATGCGGAACTGGTGAGTTGGCTGGCGACTCAGTTGCAGGTCAGCGATTCACTCAGCCGACCCGAACGGGGGACTCGGACGGCCGCACTGGTTGGCCCCTCGGGAACTGGCAAGACGAGCACATTGATCAAGTTGGCCGTGCAACTTCAACAGCAGCAGCGCTGCAAGGTTGGCTTGATCACGACCGATATATCAAGGGTTACGGCAGTTGACCAGCTCCGCAGCTACGCGGAGATGTTTGAATTGGAGCTGGCCGTTGCTGCTACGCCGCGTGAGATGCAGCGAGCGCGAGAGCAGATGGCTGACCGACCTCTGCTGCTGTTGGATACTCCCGGCAGCTGTCCAGGCGACCGCTCCTCGATACGTCAGCTAGGCGTCTTCCTGGCCGAAGCAGAAGTGGATGACGTGCTGTTGGTACTGAATGCCAGTTCCAGCATTGACAACATGCGCGAGTCGGTCGAGGGCTTCGGGCTGCTCGGTATCACCTCGCTGGTGCTGACCAAGTTTGACGAGGCCCGGCGACTGGGCCAGCTGTTGCCGATGCTGGAAGAGAGCTACCTGCCTGTGGGTTATGTGACGGACGGGCAGGGGATTCCCCAGGACCTGCAAGCCGCTGAACCAGGCTGGCTGGCTGCCCGCCTGCTCGCTTATCCGCCCGCCCTTGACCAGCCCCCAGCGGATCACTGCACGGCTGAGTCCTGACAATTCACGCTCCTGCAACTCGATCAGAACCTCACTACACACCCTGACAAACTTTCAATAACTCATATCTCGCCGGCCCCGGGTGGCCACACCAAATGGAGGAAAACTAGATGTCCGTGGGATCCCAACAAAAGACTGCAGTTGCAACGAACCAATCGCAGGCCAGCCAGGCTGAGCAGGGCATCCGCAAACTGTGGATCGAATTCAAGCAGGATACGAACAATCAAGAGCTCCGCAATCAGCTGATGGAACACTACCTGCCACTTGTGCGCTACAGCGCCGAGCGACTCTGGTCGCGGCTGCCTGATGGAGTTGAGCTGGATGACCTGATCTCAGCAGGGGTGTTCGGATTGATGGATGCGATCGATGCCTTTGATCTGCAGCGTGGAGTCAAGTTTGAAACCTACTGCTCAACCCGCGTGCGCGGTGCCATGCTGGATGAACTACGCAGCATGGACTGGGTTCCCCGTCTGGTTCGCTCCAAGGCGACCAAGCTCAAGACGGCCAGTGCAAGCCTGGTAACGAAACTGGGGCGGCAGCCGAATGAGAATGAACTGGCTGACCAGATGAGGCTCTCCAAGGGAGAGCTGGAGCAAATGATCCGGGATGCCAACGCGATCAACCTGGTCAGCCTCGACAAGCGGAAGTGGCGGGATGATGGCTACAAGGAAGTTCGCGAGATTGATGTAATCGAGAACAAGCGAAGCGTCAGCCCGGTGCAGCGTGAACACAAAAACGACTTGATTCGGCTGGTCACCAAGGGACTCAATCGGAATGAACGGCTGATTCTGATCCTTTACTACTACGAGCAAATGACGATGAAGGAAATTGGCAATACACTTTCGCTCAGTGAAAGCCGGGTCAGCCAGATGCATAGCAGTATTGTGCGTCGGTTGAAGACGCAATTGACAGAACGTCGGACTGAATTTGCAGCCTGATCCGCCTGCATTTCCGCTCAAACATCGAATGGCGTGCTTGACAAATGCCTCCTTCACTTGCGATAAATGGTGGCATACACATCTTTTTGGTGCTTCCTGCCTTCCGGCGGCACCTACCAGTTCTTTGGCCAGCATGGTGGCGGGCCGTGAATGCACGAGAGCCGTGCAACGTTTTCATTCAAGCTCTTATTCTGTGTCGTCAAGCGACTTTTTTTGCATATCCGCTGTCTCCACAACAGCATTTCTCGCTTGATCTCGCTCCACCACCCGCTTCTCACTAATAGCTCGACCAGTTTACTATCGATCGTGTCGATAGTGAGTTGAGGTATACCTCTTGTACTTTTTTGGAGTATATGGATATGACAGTTTCTAGGAAAAGACGTGGTTTCACCCTCGTCGAACTGCTGGTGGTGATTGCCATCATCGGTATCCTGGTAGCACTTTTGCTGCCAGCTGTTGCTGCTGCTCGTGAAGCAGCTCGCAAGATGTCGTGTGGTAACAACCTGAAACAAATCGGGTTGTCGCTGCGTAACTACCACAACACGTATGGTCGCTTCCCGGCCAACGGTATGTTCTTCTGGGGCAATCAGTCCAAGAACGCGCATACGTGGTATAACTCGAGTCGTGGTAGCGTCTTTGTTAAGTTGCTGCCTTTCATGGAGCAGGATCCGCTCTACAACCAGATGAACTTCTCCCTCGCCGGGACCAATCGTCCCAACCGTTTCGAGGAACAGACTGATGCAACTGGTAAGTGGTGGCGTGCCAACCTGATTCCGTCGTTTATCTGCCCTTCGGCAAATGTCGATCCGTATATCTCCGGTACTAACCCGAAGACGGACCCGGCGGTCGGCTGCTACAACCCCAGTCTGGGTGCAAGTGCGATGAACTCTCGTGGTAACTGGTGCATCGACTATCCGGGCAACGTGTTCGGTACCGGGCCTGCTGGCCATGGCAACGAAGCTCGCGCTTACCGACTTTCGGGCCCCTTCGCTCGTGGTCACTGGGCAGCCAAGTTCCGTGACATCAGCGACGGTGAGTCGCAGGTTATCGCCATGGGCGAGATCCTGCCGACCCAGAGTGATCACCAGCGAAATGGCTGGTTCCACTTTAACTCGACTTGGTGTGCAACCGCTGCCCCGATCAACTACCCGATCGTTAAGATCGGTGATCCGGGCTTTGGATGGTACGGTCAGAGCCAGCCTCTGAACCCCCACAGTTGCACCCACTTCGCCAACTGGCAAACGTCCATTGGCTTCAAGTCGGCGCATAAGGGTGGGGCCCAGTTCGTGTTATGTGATGGTTCGGTCCAGTTCTTGACAGAGAACATTGACTACATCACGTACCAGCGACTGGGTGACCGTCGTGACGGTCAACCATTGCCCGAGGAATGGAACAACAATTAATTGTTGAGCCAATT
>CAUZOB010000118.1:0-15599 GCA_963581185.1 Planctomycetota bacterium
TGCGTGAGGGGTAAATCAGGCCGGTAAAAACGGTTTTAGCGGCACGGGACTGAACCACCAACGGCACCAACATCACGGATCTCCGTTTCGTCCCTGGGGCAGCGGCCTGAGCAGGATCCAGGTGGTGGTGTTACAATAGGCCAACAGAAATCCAGGCCATTCCAGCAAGTGATGAAGCCATGAAATTCCCTCGCGCCACCATCGTGCTGCTGCTGACCCTACTTGTCAGCTCGCTGGCCGCTGAGGAGGACGCTGACAACAAGCAGGCAGCAGCGCCAGTCTTCGAAAAGGACATCCTGCCGATTCTCCAGGCCAAGTGTGGCAGCTGCCACTTTGGCGAAAAGCCGAAGGCTGGCTTGGACCTTAGTCGCCGGGCGACGATCATCCGTGGTGGACAGAATGGCCCGGCCCTGCGAATCTCCGCAGCCGAAACCAGTCTCTTGTTCGAGGTATTGAGTAGCGACCGCATGCCACTGCAGGGCCCCAAGCTGACAGCGGATGAAAAGGGCCTGATCCGCACCTGGATCAACGAGGGGGCACTGTCGGACGCCAAGGGCGAAATCGAGGCTAATCAGAGCGGGATTGCTTACGACGAGTCGGAATACGATTACTGGTCGTTCTATCCGCCCACGCGACCAGCCATACCCGATGTCAGCCAGCCGCAGCTGATCTCAAATGCGATTGACGCTTTCCTGTTGGCCAAGCTGGAAGCACAGCAGCTGACCTATTCCGACCAGGCATCCAGGCAGACGCTCATTCGCCGGGTCTACTACGACCTTACCGGCTTGCCACCTGCCCCTCACGAGGTGGCGAGATTTGTATCTGACTCAGCACCCGATGCTTATTCACAGCTGGTCGACAGGGTTCTGGCCAGCCCGCATTACGGTGAACGCTGGGGTCGACACTGGCTGGATGTCGCCGGTTACTCCGATTCAGCCGGAGTACTTTCGGCGGACCAGGATCGTCAGCTGATCTGGCGATATCGTGATTACGTGATTCGCGCTCTGAACTCCGACATGCCTTACGACCAGTTTGTTCAGCAGCAGTTGGCGGGCGATGAAATGTCCGCTTACTGGGATCACTACAAGCAGGACGACCGCTTGCCTGACGATGTCGTGGAGGCGCTGACGGCGACCGGCTTTCTGCGAACTGGCCCGGACGCCAGCCGGCCGGATTTTAACACCATCAAAAACGTCAACGGGCTCTACTACTATCCCACCATCGATTCGCAACTGGCGATCGTGACCTCCGGGCTGATGGGAATAACGATTAAATGCGCCAAGTGCCACAACCACAAGTTTGACCCGATACCGCAGGAAAACTACTACCAGCTGCAGTCGATCTTGATGACAGTCTACAACCCGGCCAACTGGGTTCCCTTCCGCGACCGACGGCGACCGATTGCAAGCGAGAAACAGGTCACGCTGGCCGAGGCCCGCAACAAGGAAGTCGATGCGAATGTGGCTGCCTTAAAAAAGGAGATGGCAGAATATCGCCAGGGTCGGGCCGACGAGCTGTACAAGTTGCGGCTGACAGCACTCCCAGCGCAGATTCGAGAAGACATCGCCGCCGCCATTGGAGTCGCAGCAGAAAAACGAAGCCCGGTCCAGAAGTACCTGGCCGACAAGTTTGCGACTCACCTGCGACCGCCGGACGACACGCTGGATGCCGAGTTGTCTGCCAGCTTCGCTGACTTCACACAAACGCTGGCTGACAAGAATGCCGCTGTCGCTGCAGAACAGCGACGGAAGATGTTCTTCGACTATGTCTACGCTGCCTATGACGTGGAGGGCGAGCCCTTCACTCCTTTACTTTTGCGTGGCGATGCTCAAACACCCGGGCCGCTGGTGCGACCGGGCGTGCCGGAGATGATCAAGGCTGAGCAGCCGTTCGAGTGGGAACCACCTGCCGAGGGAGCGGTTACTTCGGGACGACGTTTGGCGCTGGCCCGCTGGCTCACGCAACCCCGTCATCCACTGACATCCCGGGTGATTGTGAACCGGCTCTGGCTCCACCATTTCGGCGAAGGGCTCGTCGCGACGGTGGAAGACCTGGGGTGGGCCGGGGAAAACCCAATCCACCAGTCCCTGCTGGACTGGCTGGCGCTTGAACTGGAAAGTCATGACTGGAGTCTGAAATACCTGCATCGCCTGATACTGACTTCGACGGCATATCGCCAACTGGCGATCAACGAGGGCCCATTGGCCGATCAGGCCGAGCAGCTTGATCCGCAAAACCGGCTGCTCTGGCGACAGAACCTGAGACGACTTGAGGCCGAGCCGCTGCGTGACAGCATTCTCTCGGTGGCGGGCGGGCTGAACTCACGGATGTATGGATATCCGGATGCAATCGCCACACGGCCGGATGGTGAAGTTGTGGTGAACGACGACAAGCTGCCACAAAAGCGGGCGATCTATATCCGCAACAAGCGATCGGCGCCGGTCTCGATGCTTCAGCTTTTTGATCAGCCGGACATCGAGACAAACTGCGCCCGGCGTTCGCAATCGACCGTGCCACTGCAGGCACTCTCCATGATGAACAGCGACCTGGTCAGCAATGCGGCCGTCGCATTTGCCGACCGGGTCAGGGCAGAGGGTGGGGACGACCCGATTGATTTCGCTTTTGCCGCAGCATTCAGTCGCAACCCGACTGCTGACGAGAAGCAGATACTTACAGAGTTCCTTCAGGCTCAGATTGCGATCCATGAAAAGAGCAGCGGCGATCGAAGGGCCTGGGCTTATGGGTATGGCACGATTGATAGCCAGGACGCTCGCCAGGTTGCCTTCACCCACTTTCCTCATTTCGAGAAAGGCCAATGGCAACTCGGGGCAGGGTACCCCTTCATGGGGTCGTTCTGGGCAGGCATCAAGAATGACGGGGGACATCCGGGTGTTGGCAAGCCAGTCATCCTGCGCTGGACCGCTGCGCAGGCCGGAACAATCAAGCTGGAGGGTGTCGTCCACCACCCCTCTCCGGGGGGCAACGGCGTGCGGACAACGGTCACCACAAGTCGACTCGGCCAGCGTGGCCAATGGCAGGTTGCCCACAAGCGTCAGCAGGTGGCGGTTGAGGCCTTCGAGGTCCAGCAGGGAGACCTGGTCTATATTGTCACGGATATGAACGGCGAATTAACGTCGGATAACTTTCTCTGGTCGTTTAGAATACAGCAGGTCGATAAGGACGGCAGGCTGCTACGTAGCTGGGATTCGAGCGGGGGATTCCACGGCCCGATCAGTGATTCGCCAGCCGACGCTTCAGCCTCTTTCAAGCGTGCCTTGATTGATCTGTGCCACGTGTTACTTGCGAGTAATGAATTCGCGTACGTTGATTAGGACAGCTTGCAGGAAAGATTCAGAGGGTAATTCGTGTCACACACAGCAAAAGAACAGTACGAGATCTCACGTCGCCAGACGCTCAAGCAGCTCGGCGCCGGTTTCGGTGGCCTGGCCCTGGCCGCGCTGCTTGCTGAAGAAGCACCTGCCGCAGGCCGCGTCCACAACCTTCAGCCGCGCCAGCCGGTTCACGCTGCCAAGGCCACAGCAGTCATTCAGCTGTTCATGCATGGCGGTCCCAGCCAGGTCGACCTGCTGGATCCCAAGCCGATGCTGAACAAGTACGACGGCAAGAATCCACCAGCCCAAGTGGCAGACGATGAAAATCGCACCAAGTACTTGCTGGGGACTCCTTTCAAATTCCACAAGTCGGGACAGAGCGGAATCGAGTTTTCCGATCGCCTGCCGCATATCGCCAGGCATGCGGACCGGATTGCCGTGATTCGTTCGATGTTCACCGAACACCGCAATCATGAACACGCCATCTGGATGGCACAGACCGGCCTGATCATTCCTGGCCGGCCGACGCTGGGAGCCTGGTCCGCTTACGGACTCGGCACGATCAACCAGAACCTGCCGGCTTATATTGTGCTGCCAGACCCGGCCGGTCATTCAGTCGATGGGATTCGCAACTGGTCGAATGGCTGGTTGCCGCCGATCTACCAGGGAACGGCGTTTCGCAGCGAGGGGACGCCGGTACTAAACCTGCAGCCAAGCGTGGCCAAGGCTCGTTCGGTGCAGGATAGCAAGCTCAATCTACTCCGTTCACTCAACGCCGGTCACAAAACTCGTCATCCACGCGAACTGGAACTGGACGCCCGCATCACCAACCTGGAACTGGCGGCGCGGATGCAACTTGCCGCCACCGATGCGATGGACATCACCCAGGAATCTGCCGAAACCCATTCCCTCTATGGCCTCGATAACACGACAACCGCGTCCTACGGAAAACGCTGCCTGATGGCACGTCGACTGGTGGAGCGGGGCGTGCGATATATCCAGATCCTGATGAAGGGCCAACCCTGGGATACGCATCAGAATAACGTCGCTAGCACGACCAGCTGTTGCCTGCAGACAGACCAGCCGGTCGGAGCCCTGCTGTCTGACCTCCAGCGCCGTGGACTGCTGGATTCCACCCTCGTCCTCTGGGGAGGCGAATTTGGCAGAACACCGGGAGCAGAATTGCGCGGCAGCGACGCCAAGAGAGGAAACGAAGGACGCGATCACCATCCCTACGGCTTCAGTGTCTGGATGGCCGGCGGCGGGATCAAGGGAGGGCAGACCTACGGTGAAACGGATGATTTCGGTTATCGCTCGGTCGTTAACCGGACAAAAATGTCAGACTATCACGCCACCATCCTGCATCTGCTGGGTATGGATCACGAAGAACTGGTCCATCACCACAGCGGTCGCGACGAACGCTTGACAGACGTCTACAAGGCCAATGTTATCAATCAGCTGATAAGCTGACGGAAACTCCTGGCTCAGATCTCGTACGCTGGTTTCGCCATGCCACGATTCAGCATCCTCACAGTCCTGTTCTGTCACCTGCTGGCTCTCAGTGCCAACGGAACTGAGCTTGGCGGGGATGATTATGAGCGACTCAAGGCCGCCAGTGTCGAGGTGCTTGTCAATCGTCGTCTGCATGGCTCCGGCTGCCTGGTCCATCGTGACGGCACGGTCCTGACAGCGGCCCATGTGGTACCGGCAGGGGACGCCATGATCGAGATCCTCTCGCCCACGCTGGGGAGAATTAGAGCAGAAATCCAGGCGATCGACCCGGGCCATGACCTGGCCCTGCTGGCTCTGCCAAGAAAAAAGGGTGGCTATCCTTTCCTGCCTGTTGCACGACAGCCACCCGCCAATGGCTCGGCAGCTTTCCTCTTCGGCGCGCCCCTGTTCCGACATGGTTTGCTCATGCGGGGATCGATTGCCAGGACATCGCCCAGCTTCGAGTTTGTCGACGGGCATTACATTGAGGTCCAGTACCTGGTCGCTGCCACGCCCGGCGGTTCCTCAGGCGGCCCCTGGGTGACTGCCGAGGGCGAGTTATTCGGCCTGCAGTCGTCGGCCATGATTATCGGCAGCGCCCCCCAGGGTGTCGCATTTGCCGCGCCACTGAAGGCCATCCAGCAGCTGCTCAAGACAAGACAATCGACGGCTCCAGCGACGCTCGGTTCAGCATTTGAAGAAATCTGGGAACAACAACCCGCCGTGCTGGAAATCATGGTGCAAGGGACCGAAGGACTGGTGGTACGAGTACTGGACAAGTCCGGGCCGCTGGCGGCTGCGGGGGTCCGGGACGGTGACATTATCCTGACGGCCAACGGGACCACGCTGCAATGGCGTGACCAGCTGTTGAAAGTCGTACGTTCGCTGAAACCAGCGGATGATCTCGAACTTACCGTTTCCGACCCATCAGGCAGGTCGCGAAGGCAGGTAAAAGTTCAGCTTGGCAGCCTGGCCCGACCTGACCGTGCGACGAAAGAACAGCCATGAAACTTGAGACCTTCGCCTTTATCATGGCGATTCTGCAAGCCAACCTGGCTGTTGGTTTCTTGCTGGCACCGACCCAGGCGGCAGCAGCCGTACTAGAGGTCCTCAAGAACTCCATCTCCCGTAATATGCTGGCCATCAGCTGGATCACGCTGGCCGGCCTGGTACTGCTCGACGAGCCACGCGTCTCCATGGATGCGGCCGGCTTCATTCGCTTGATGGCCTGGCTGACGACTGTCAAATGCCTGATATTCATCTGGCGACCGGAACTGCCAATCCGGGCACGCCAACGGTTTTTCAGCTCAGCCAAGATGAACCGCGTGATTGGCCTGATTGTTATGGCCTTGGCCGTCACGTTTTTCTGGGCAGGTTTTGTCATCAAAGGTTAAGCAACCCTGACCACCTGCTTCATCATCCTGCTGACCCCTGACCATCATTCACTCGAAAGCTCTCATGCCCATGCACGCTGATCGCAGAACAGTCTTGAAGGGACTTGCCCTGGCCGGTGGAGTCATGGCAACGCAACCACTCAAGGCAGAGACCATGAACAAGTCGACCTTCACATACAAGCAGGTCGGGGATCTGGCCATCAAGCTGGACCTCTATCGGCCGGCCAGCAGTGCGCTTCTGCCGGTGATCGTCTGGATTCACGGTGGAGCCCTGATCAATGGCCATCGAGAGGGCATCTCCCGCCGCCTGCTGGAACTGGCGTCCGACAGCGGTTATGCGATGGTCTCGATTGACTATCGCCTGGCTCCGGAAACGCAGCTTCCGCAGATCCTGGCCGATGTGGAAGACGCCTTCGTCTGGATTCGCCAGCACGGCGAGGACAAGCTGGGGGTCAAGACGGACAAGCTGGCAGTGGCTGGTGGATCGGCCGGTGGCTACCTGACTCTCTCGACCGGCCACCGTGTCAATCCACGGCCCACGGTGCTGGTCTCCTACTGGGGCTATGGCGACCTGGTGGGGCCATGGTATAGCACGCCGAGCCCTCATCCGCGGCACCACCGCAGCACCATGACCGAGCAGCAGGCGCGAAATCAGGTAAATGGCCCGCCGGTCTCCGATTCCCGTGATCGTGACGGAAATGGCGGCGCCTTCTACCAGTTCTGCCGGCAGACAGGTCGCTGGCCACTGGAAGTAAGTGGTTGGGATCCAGCCCGGCAGGCGCGCCGTTTCTACCGTTACATGCCGGTCCGCAACGTGGACCGGAAGTACCCGCCCACGATGTTGATCCACGGAACCGCCGACACCGATGTCCCTTACGAGCAGTCCGAATTGATGGCCCGCCAACTGGATCTGCACAACATTCCGGTTGAGCTGGCCGCAATCAGCGGTGCTGAGCATGGCCTGGCCGGCGCGGCGGAAGAGAAGATTGCTGCCGTCTATCGACAGTCGATGGAGTTCATTGATCTCTGGATGAAGTGATCATTCATCAGAGAAGAGCGTGTGGGAGCCGATCCGCTGGAAGCTGATCGTACCTTGCTCCAGCTGCACTTCTCCAGACAGCACGAATTCACCGTCGTCCAGGACAAGCTGGATCTCCTGCGGCGGCGATTGGCGGAACATCCAGCCACCGACAGGTGATTCCAGCCGTGTGTTGACCAGCAACTGCCGCCCGCCGGCTCGATGAGCCAGCTTCACATCGCCATTGAGTTGCAGCACGGGGTCTCGACCGAGCGGGGCGCGGAGATCCATCATCAAGCGGCCGGGCAGGTGCAACAGCGGGTAGGCAGTGGCAAAGTCATTCCAGTCGACACGGCGATCCGAAATGAACGGGACCCGTGAGAGGCCCAGCCAGAGCCAGCAGAGCACACTGCGACAGCTACCCTGGTATTGCTGCATATAGAAAACATGGTCCTGCACAACCGCTGTCAAGCTGGCCCGGTGACGGCTGGACGAGAGCACATACTGGCCCAGTTCATTCACTTCACAACGAATCGACTCTTGCCAGCTGCGTGAGCCGCTGGTCAGCTGGAAGCTGTATTCCTTGGACGGAACGTCGTCGAAGAAGACAGCCACAGCATCGTCAAACACGGCTGGCTCAATACGGTCGCCTTCCGACGGAATTCCCTGGTAGACATAGCTGGATCGACCATCCTCCCGGTCCAGGTAATGCCGCAACTGGAAGGGGATACTGGCAGCGCCGATGGCAGGCGAATTCTGCAGCTGGAGATGCAAATGCGGTACCGGCGAACGCCCGGAATTGCCACAGACGGCGATCTTCTCGCCCGCCGTAACTCGATCTCCCTCCTCCACCAGGATGGAACCGCGGCGGAGATGGCAGAGGGCTGTATAGTGGCCGCTGTCGAGCAACAGGATGACCAGGTTGCCCCAGTTCTGACTGAGGTTTTGCGAGCCAATTTTGCGGTCCGGAATACTGTCGACCACGGTCACGACGGTGCCGTAGCCGGGAGCCAGGACTGGCGTGTTGTAGGTATAGAAGTTGTCCAGGGTGGAGCCGTCGCCGGCATACGCGTGACCAGTATCATCCAGTACCTCGAAGTCCAAGCCGAATTCATAATCGCCCTGGTGTGTCATTTCGCCGCCAAAACCCTGCGTTACAACTCGCTGACCAACAAAAGGCACCTGCACGCTGGGATCCTGCCAGCCCGGGAATCGCGCTCGATACAACCAGAACTGGCGAAAGTTGTCCTCCGGAGTACCAACGAAAAACGGAGTCCCATGGACATAACTCGCCTGGGTTCGGGTCCTCATCGCGTAAATGATCATCGGCACGACAAGATTGAAGCCGAGCGCGATTGGCGGCAACAGGGTGTGGCCAAAGGAGGTACGGAAGGTGAAGGCAATCAAGGTGGAGAAGACCACACCGAGTGCAACCACGGCAATACTGCTCAGCGAGGGAATGAAGAATACGCAGCCCAGGGCGATACCGCACAGCACCCAGTTGAGACCCAATTCGACCAGCGGGATGGAGCCATAAATGTCGCCCAGCAAAACAACCGATGTAACTCCCATCACGTAGCCGACCATGCTGTAAAAGACAATCATCCTGGATTCAACCAGCCAGCAGGTGAACAGGATCAGCCCGACAAGCCACTCGGGGCGGAAGAAAATAGCACCCAGGCACTCCAGGTAGCTCTTACCCAGTTGCGTGAAGCCGACCAGTCCGGCAACCTCTGTACCTGTGAACTCCACAGATGGCATGTCGACGGCCAACAGCCGAAAAACCAACAGGATCACCAGCAGGGAGGGCATCGCCAGTGATGGCAAGCCAAAGTGGTCATGCAGGATGCGGGAAAGAAACACGGTCAGGAAAAGTGCCAGCAGGGCGCAGGCAATGACCAGTGGCACGATCGCTGTCCAGCCAAGATCTCCCCGCGATTGGCCCATGTGGCCGATGAACAGCGAGACCAGCAGTGGGTTGAAAAGATAGCTGCCGCTACGGATCGCGGCCGGCTGAAACCTGAGCAGTGTGGCTGCCGCCAGCGAAACGATAACGCCAAGCAGGCCGCAGAGGCCGACCTGCGAGAGGCCGATCTGCGAGAAATTGAATTCCGCCAGATCCAGTTGTGACAGGTCAATCAGGGTGGCAGCCAGGAAGAGAGCTCCCATCCACAGTCGTTGGGAGAAGTAGACGACCGCGTAACTGCGAATAATCGACTCAGTGACATAAGCCACGGCCGGGCGGTCAAAGATTTCTGGTTTACGGATCATCGGCTACCCTCAACATGCCACTAGGAGGGCTCCGCGGGTGGAGCTTCAAGTCGGTCTGGAACTTCTTCCAGTGCCTCGACCGACTCAAGCGTTTCCCGTTGCCGAATAATGTCAACAGAACCGTCCGCTGCAATCATCACGACCCGCGGACGGTAGGTGATGAACTGCATCGACTGAGTGATGTTGTAGGCTCCGACCGGGTGAATCACCAGTTGCTGCCCGGCATCCATGGCCGGCAAGGGGGCATCGTCACGCAACACATCGATGTTCATACAGAGTGGTCCATAGACGATGGTCTTACTCATCGGCCCACTGACTTCCTGGGCCGGATCAATGTTCAAGCGGTACCAGTTCGCCGTGTAGAGCAGGTTCACGCCGGCATCCACGATCAGCGCCCGGCCACCATCGGCTGTCGTCTGCACACTGAGCACGCTGGTGATCAGAAAACCCGCTTCGTCCACCAGGGCTCGACCGGTCTCCAGCAACAGCAACGGGGGCTGGGCATAGTCCGGCATCTGCTCTTCCATCGCAGTGCAGATAGCCTCTGCGTACTGTTCAAAGGAGGGGGTCAACTCGTGACCCGGCAAGTACTGGTATTTGAGCGAGTTGGTGGAGGCAAAGCCACCACCAGCGTTTATGTACTGGAGTTCGATCTCAAATTCATCACGAGCATAATGGGCCAGCTGCAGGAGCTTGGTCATACCCTCATAGTAAGTGCGAAGATCGAGGATGAACGTGCCGAGGTGCATGTGCAATCCTGCCAGCTGCAGCTGATCTCCTCGTGCAATCCGCCGGATCACCCGGGCGGCTTCGCCGTTCTCATAGTTAAAACCGAACTTGGTCCACGTCGGTTCACTGCCGGCGGTCATGTTGATCCTGATTCCGACAGGGATCACGAGGTTCTGCTCCGTAGCGATCCGTTCCAGCAGCGACAACTCGTCGAGGTTATCGATCTGGATCCGCGCCCCGTCCGCCACAGCCTGGCGTAAAATCGTCTCCTCCTTGTAGGGGCCGTTGAAGATGATATCCGACCCGTCAATCCCCAGGGCCCGGGCTTTGGCGTATTCAAAGTCCGAGACCACCTCGGCAATCGCGCCCTCCTGGTGAAACACCTGGCAGACTGACTTGAGATAGTTCGTCTTGTACGACCAGGCAAACTGGACGCGTGGATACCGCGTGCTGAAAGCGCGGTGCGCGTCCTGGTATTTCTGTCGCAGCACATCTTCGACCATCACGAACAATGGCGAACCATGCTGCTCGACCAGGTCGCTAACGGCAACGTCGGCAATCGTATCACGCGGCTTGGACTGGACACCGTGCCCGTGCTTGTTCATCAAGCCGACCACATGGCGTTCGATTGTCGGTGGCATGTAGGGTTTCTGGTTCATAGTCGCTATTTCGGTACTGGTTTCCATTCGCCGACAGCAGCCAGCGTTCCCATATCTTCCAGGTCGCAGAGCAAGTCAATACTGTGGCGCAAAAAGAACTTGCCGGTCGAACAGCGAGGCAGGCTGGGCAGTTCGCCATTCCAAAGTCCATCCACGACAACGCCTGGCAGGTTCAGTCCGCAAGCCGAAGGAAAGTCGATCCAGGCTGGAAAACGCGGGTTAATTTCCAGCAGGTAGAACTCGCCTGTGATTGCATCCTGGATGAACTCCAGCTCAATCGGCCCGTACCACTCCAGCTGTTCGATCAAGGCCAGCGCCAGGCTGTTCAGATGGTCATCCTGGATCGTGACCCCGCCGAAGCCTTTGCCCTTGTCCGAGAGGATTGTCTTACGGATCGTGCACATGCCAGCCACACCCCCCTGGCCGTCACCACAGGCAACCACGTCGAATTCAGGCCCCTCGATGAAGCGTTGCAAGACGACCGGCGCTCCCCAGCGGCTGACGATGTCATAGAAGCGATCGACCAGCTGGAGCTGCGAGTAAACCTTGTAGGCCTCGTAGTACTGGCCCTTGATCATCAGCGGGTAGCCAATCTGAGCAGCTGCGTAGACCAGCCGCTCCACATCAGCGACGCTCTCACTACGGGGCGTCTGCTGATCGCCTTCCGCAACCAGCTGTTCCAGGTTGGACTTGCTGCGTGCCGCATACGATTGCTCGCTCGGCAGCATGGTCCGTATTCCGCGGCGAGTGAATTCGTTGCCGACTCCAACCAGCAAATGAATCTCCGAATCCAGCGTGGGCAGGAAGATATCGATCGGGTACTGGCTATGGATATAGTCGAGTCGCCCCAGCACAGCGGCCGTACCGGCGGAGGGGTAGGGGAACTGGTATACCACGTCGGCACCGCCGTCGGCATAGATGCCACTTTCCAGCGCATCGTAGACCAGGCCAATAATCTGCAGGTCATCCCGATGCCGGCGAAGGCTGCGAATAACGCCATAGCCGGGCTGCGGATTCTCGCCCCGGTGGAGTCCTGTAACCGCGATAGTAATTGTCACTGTTCGACGCTTTCCTCGGTTTCCAGCAAACCGTAACTGTGGAGCGCCGCCAGGAATCCGTTGTAGTCCCGTTCCGCGGTCTCACGGTCAACCTCATATTGATCGGCAATCAGCCCCACGACGTCTTCGTCGCCATGCCCCTGCTTGAGCCATTGAATCACGTCCAGGCCGGTCAGGCTGATGTTGTACGTCAGGCCTGTAACGGGATCGAAGGCAAAGCCGTTGTCATTGACCAACAGCTGCTTGAGGCGAGAAATATCTGCCATCACTACTGGCTCGCTTATTGTGATCCATCATCCGGTGATGGGGGTTCGTTTTTCGGCTTGGCTGGATCATCGCCGGCCGGCTTGTCACCGTCGCCGGTCTCTTCCACCGCGGGCTGCGCCTGTTCTAGTTCCATTGCCTTGAGGCAATACGCATAGCCCGACTTGGCATTCTCGTCATAAGGAAGTGCAATCAGGATGCTGCCAAAGATAGCTGCACCTTGCTTGTACTTCTGCTGGTACATGTAACACCAGCCGAGGCTGTTGGAGATCGCCAGGTCGTCAGGGTATGCCACGCTGAGCCGATAGTAATAGTCCGCGGCCGTCTCGTAATCGCTCTTCTGGTAAGCCGCGTACCCGAGTGACTTGTTGGCGTAGTAATTGAGCGGATCAATTTCGACCAACTTGGCCGCCGTCTCCTGGACCTTGTCGACTCGCTGCGACTGCACGTAGCAGTAGAGTAAGCCAGTCAATGGGCTGATCGATGTGGGGGCGATCCTGGTCGCCGACAGGTAGGCTTGCTCAGCCTGCAGGTAGTCCAGCTTGAGCGTGTACAGATAGCCAATCCGCAATTGCGCGTAAGCGTTGTAGTAGTTGCCACTCTTGCGCAAGACCTCGTTGATATGCCGTATTGCGCCGCCATAATCGCCCCGTTCCTCAGCGGCATAGGAGAGCGACCAGTGCTCCTGCGTCGAGGAGAGCTGCGGTCCGACAGCCAGATCACGGACGTACTTGACCCAGGCTGCGCGGTATTCCCGCTTGGACCTGGTCTCGCTGATGATGACGGTATCGAGAGCCTTGAGATACTCCTTGCGAGCACGCTGCGACTTGACGGTATACCTGTCGACAACATTGGTAACAGCAAGCTCGTACTGCTCGTTGACTTCCGCCAGTTCCTTCGCGTAGACCGCATCCGCTTCCGCTACCAGCTTGTCGTACTTTTCCTGGAAACGGAGTGCCGATACGGGATAGTCATAGTCCTCGGAGACTGCCGCCGGTTCCTGCCCCTGCTGGGGTTGCTGATTCGCCAGCGACCAGACCGGGTATGCCACCAGGAACAATGTCAGCCAGATCAATCGTTCACGGTTCTTCATGACGACCCTCTTTCTTGGTACAGCTCAGTCCTTGTCGACCGGCACCGCCTCGACCACGCTGTAAAAAGCATGGTTGGTCATCGGCGTTACCTTGGTGATTTCAAATCCTGTCTCTTCAAGCAATCCCTCGTAAACGGAAAACTCCTTGAACAGTCGGCGGCCAAATGTATCGTAATGCACATAGCGGAACTCCCAGGAGATCGCATAGTCCATATTGCCTTCCACGAACGCCTCATTGATGACCAGCTTGCCACCCGGTGGCAGTGCCCGCCGCACTTTTTCAAACAGCATCTGGCAGACAGCGGGTGACCAGTCGGTCAGGACACGTGAGAACATGATCGCGTCGTAGCCGCTGGGGAATTCATCGGTATTAAAATCCCCCTCGCAGACATCCACACGATCCGAACAACCCCGTTCGTGGATCACGCGTCGGCCGATATATGCTGAGGCTGGCAGGTTGAAAACTGTCACCGACAGATCCGGGTATTGCTCCACCAGCGAACAGCCAATCGTGCCGTCGCCACCCCCCACATCGAGCAGTCGGTTGACACCCTGGAGTGCCTCGGAGTTGACGATGTTACGAATAGCCCCTTCGGCCGTGACCCGCATCCAGGTCTCAATATGTGCGGCGGCTTCCGGTGTCGGGGGGGGCCAGTGAGCGGCGTCGGGCACGGGCAAGCCGCGCAGGACATCGAGCGTGGGCCACTTCGCCATCAGCTTCCAGAAGTGCACCAACTCGTAAAAGTAATAGGATCCGGAGCCGTCCGCGCCGAAGAAGCGGACCGAATCGTCAGACAGAGAATAGACGGCATCGTCCTCGCCTCGTGCACCACCCTCTTCCTTGAGTAACCCGCACATCGCCAGCAGTCGGCAGAACTTCCAGCCGCGGTCAGGATGCAGTGCGAAACGGCGGCAAATATCCGTCGCCGTCATGCCACCTTCCTGGCCAAGCACGGTCGGCATGTCCAGTTCAATGAAGGCCTCCAGCATGCGCGTCTTTGCGCCACCAGCCAGCAGGCTGTAAAAAAGGTCGTCACGTTCGCGATCCGAACCTTCCGGAGCCGGATCAATCTTGTATTCTGCTCGTGTGGTCGTCTCTGTCATTTCACAACTCACCAGGTTTTCCAGGTTCGCCAATTGAATGACGGACAAGACAATGTCAAACTTGCTGTTTCAGCTCCACGTCACCCGTGCTGACATTCAACTCAGGCTCGACGAACTCCGCCTACATATCCCGGCCAGCTTGCGGCCAGCCAGAGGGGAGTCTTACGGGCAACAGTAATCATCAGCAAAAACAGACGTGATAATTCAGTATATGCGAAAACCACCTTTGGATCAGGGGACCAGAACAACGTGCCTCATATTCAGCCTCATTCCGTGACACCACCATCCCTACAGACAGGCGGACAACTGCGACGGCTACTAATCCTAGCCGCTATGATTGCCACGATCCTCACAGTCGCTCCCTCAGCCTGGGCTCAGCGGCGTGGACCGGCAGCAGCCAGGCGGATCGCCGTGGCCGAACTGGCCGCCGACGTGGAGGCAGCGAAACGCATACTCAAGCAGATGCACCCCGGTCTGTATCTGTATACCAGCCAGCAGGAGCTGGATGCCGCCTTCGCCCAGATCGCCGCCAGCCTGGAAAAACCACTGACTGCATCCGAGTTTCTGGTCAGCCTGGCACCCGCCGTCGAGATGATTCGCTGCGGACATACCTACTTGATGCCGACTGGCCGGCAACAAGATTCGCTCGAACACCGTGGACGGCTGTTCCCCCTCCCGTTGACTTTCGTGGCCGGCAAGGCACTCGTCGACCACTCCGAAACATCGCTCCCGCTGGGGGCCGAAATCCTCTCGATCAACGGGACAAGCATGGACACTCTGGTCCACAAGCTGCAACCTCTTGTCCCCTGTGACGGCTTCGTGGCTGGTTCCAGGCGGACCAATCTGGCCTTCGAATTCGCAGAGGTCTACGCTGTCGCGATAGGTCAACCACGATCATTTGAAGTGGTTTTTCAGGCCCATGGCAGCGACGAACAGAAAACCGCCGAACTGACCCCAGTCAATGGACAGTCGCTTGTGAAGCTGTACGAGTCGAGGCATTCCCATGGCAAGGACGACTATCCCTTTGCAATCGAACAACTGCGGCCCGACACCGTGCTGCTGACAATCAATTCCTTCGAATTCGATGACTACCGACGCGGTGACGGTGCCTTCAGATCATTCCTGCGCGGCAGTTTTGCGGCGATTGCGCACAACAGCCAGATCAAGAACGTGGTGCTCGACCTGC
>CAUZOB010000119.1:0-15507 GCA_963581185.1 Planctomycetota bacterium
GCTTGATGTTCATCTGCTCGGTCAGCACCTTGATGTTTAACGGTAATCCGCTGCTGCGCTTCGATGGCTATTACATCCTCATGGATATCACAGAGATTCCCAACTTGCGGCAGAAGTCGACCGAGATCCTGAAGCGATTCATGCAACAGGTCTGTCTTGGTATTGAGGTTCCGGAGAACCCCTTCCTGCCGACGAAGAACCGCTTCTTTTTCGGGCTCTACACAGTCGCTGCAGTCTGCTACCGTTGGTTCATCGTGTTTTCGATTTTCATGTTCCTGAATTCGGTACTGGAACCATACGGTCTGAAGATCATCGGTCGCATGCTTGGCTTGCTGGGCGTCTTCGGCCTGGTTGTCCAGCCACTCTGGCAACTGGTCAAGTTTTTCCGTTCCCCGGGGAGGACACAAAAAGTGAAACGACACCGGGTCGCAATCACGCTCGGAGTACTGGCTTCGTTAATCCTGGCCATCGTCCTGATTCCGCTCCCCTTCCATGTAGACTGTGCAGTCCGCCTGGTACCTCGCGATTCAGCGGCAAGCGGGGAGACCGCCGGCCAGATGTCGGCAGTTATCTATGCTTCCATTCCCAGCCGACTGGAGGAATGCTTCGTCAAGCCGGGCCAGCGTGTGAAAGCGGGTGACCCGATTGTCCGGCTGGAGAATCGAGATGAAAGGCTGCGCGAACAACAGCTGCTGGGGATGCTCAAGGAGGCTCAGGCCCGGCTCAGTTCGCTGCAACAGCAACGCAGCTTCAATGCCCAGGCGGCAGAGGATGTGCTGCAGACAAGAGACTCAATCGAATCACTCCGAAGACAACTGGCCCAGCAACAGGAAAAGGTCGCGCTGCTCAACGTGCTGGCTCCGATAGATGGTATCGTGCTGGCCGGACCCTATCGAGCGAACGGCCGAGGCCAGCAGGGTCAGTTAGAGAGTTGGTCCGGTAGCTTGCTGCATGCCGAGAACACCGGCGCGACGCTGGCTGCCGATGATGTGATCTGTATTGTTGTCAGCGGCCATCCGAGCGGATCCGGCAATGGCCGGGATCAGCACGTGCTCATGGATGCCGAGTTGATTGTCGATCAAGCGGACATTGAATTGATCAAGGTGGGCGACGATGTGGACATCCGGCTGGAGCTCTACCCCTGGAAAACATACAGCAGTCAAATCACCAGTATTGCCTTGACCAACCTGACTGAAAGCCCGGTTACATTGTCGAGTCAGGCTGGCGGTCAGCTCGGTACCGAGTTCGATAAGAGCGGTAATATGCGGCCAATTAGCACCTCTTACCACGCTCGTGCCCCTCTGCTTGACGAAAATGGAGAATTCAATCAAATTGACCTGCGAGGCAAGGCACGGGTCGCGGCCGGCTGGAAATCGCTCGGCTGGCGTGTCTATCGTTTTGCCGCACGGACATTCCGCTTTCGGATGTGACCGGACCGCAGACGGGATACTACTCTGCGACTTTCCAGCGCCAGGTGCTCCTGATGGAGGGTCATGGAAAGGGCCAACGTCACTTGAAACTGAAGCAATGTTAGAAACCCCAAAGGGATAGAACGAATTATGGATAAGAAAACGGACAATCCGGACGCTGATGCACAAGCAGATGAAGGCGCTGAAGCAGCAGCTGAGGATCAGAATAGCGAAACTCAAGCAGCAGAGGCTCCGGCAGCAGAGGCTCCGGCAGCAGAGGCTCCGGCAGCAGAGGCTCCGGCAGCAGAGCCAGCAGCTGCAGATGCCCCCGCGGCGCAAGCACCCCGTGCACAGTTGCAGGTGGATGACTCTGACGTTGGTTCTTCCTACGCCAATTTTTGCCGCGTGACAGGATCGCCTGAAGAGTTGATTATCGACTTCGGCCTGAATCCACAGCCGGTTGGCGTACCCAAGGATCCGATCCATGTCACGCAGCGTGTGGTGGTGAACTTTTATACCGCCAAGCGATTGCTGGCCGCCCTGCAGATGTCAGTAGCTCGCCACGAGTCGGTATTCGGCGTGCTGGAAACGGATGTCTCCAAGCGCGTGAATCCGCAAAATTAAGTGACTGCGGAGCGCAGCTAGAATTATTGCGTCAGCGGCCGGGGGTTGTCTTCATGACCTGCCGGCCGTTGCCATGCGCCGGCCAGGCCAGGCTGAGCAAAGATCCAGAGAGCAAGAAGGCCGAGAAGATGGAAGCAGAGCCGGCGCATGAAGAGTCTCCAGGTGAGTGTGAAGACAGTCAGGGTTGCGTCGCAGGGATTTACTGGTCCTTGACGATTCGCCCCGGTGGACGGTTTTCGCTGCCCTTGGTGTCGGTAAGCGAGTCCCCCAGTTCGGCCCGGATCTTGTCGGCATAGGCTGTCAGTTCTTCCACCACGTCCGGAAAACGACTGGCCAGGTCGCGTGATTCAGCCAGGTCCATTTCCAGGTGATAGAGTTCCAGCTGACAACGAGCCTGCTCGTACTTGGAGGGGCTGCCGTCGCTGCCAGGGCCGGCGGCGAGAGTCCGGTAGGGATGAGGAAAATGCAGCTTCCAGGGCCCGCGCCGGACTGCGTGCAGGGCGTTGCCCCAGTAGTAATAGTAGGCCTCGTGGGGCGTGCGGGCAGCCGGCAGACGCCTCATCAGGTGCCAGATGCTCTTGCCGTCAATCTTGTTCTGTGGCAAGTCACAGCCAGTGATCTCGGCCAGTGTCGGCAGCACGTCAATCGTGGCTGCGATTTCTCCGCAGCGGCTGGCTGCGGGGATCTTTCCGGGCCAACGCATGATGCAGGGGACTCGCATGCCCCCCTCCCAGGCGGTTGCCTTGCCTTCCCGCAGCGGCCCGGCAGATCCGGCATGATTGCCGTAGGAGAGCCAGGGTCCATTGTCGGTCGTGAAGATGACCAGTGTGCGATCCTCGATCTTGTGACGCTTTAGCGCCGTCAGCAACTGGCCAACCGACCAGTCAATCTCCGAGATCACGTCACCGTACAGGCCCTGTTCGGAGTGCCCCTTGTACTTGCTAGACACGTATAGCGGCACGTGCGGCATGCTGTGAGCCAGGTAAAGAAAGAACGGACGCTTGTGGTTCTGGTCAATGAACTTGACCGCCCGCTCGGTGTACCAGGTCGTCAGCTTGGACTGGTCCGGATTGTGAGCAATCACCTCGTTCTGCTGGATCAGTGGCAATGGTCCAAAACGATCGCCCGCGGTGGGGTGAAATGGCCACATGTCATTGGAGTATGGCAGGCCAAAATAGTCGTCAAAACCGTGCTGCATAGGGAGGAAACGCTGCTGGTAGCCCAGATGCCACTTGCCGTAGACCGCCGTCGCATACCCCTTCTGCTTGAGCATCTCTGGAATCAGCGTTTCGTCGTCGTGAATTCCATGCGTACTGCGGCCGCTGGGAGCCCCTAGCATGCCGAGGCGATTGGGGTAGCATCCAGTCAGCAGGGCCGCTCGAGAGGCCCCACAGACCGCCTGTGCCACGTAGAAGCTGGTAAAACGCATGCCATCTGCCGCCATCCGGTCCAGATGCGGTGTTTTGTAGCCCTCCGCACCAAAACAGCCAATGTCCCCATACCCCTGGTCATCGGTGAAGATCAACACGATGTTGGGAGCCGGGTCGGCTGCTCGGACCAGACCCGTGACAGGTAACATCAGCAGGATCGAAAGCACGAGGCTGCGGATCATGAACCGGTTGTCTGACATGCGGCGGGGCCTCCCTCGCTAGCTCTCGGAACAGCAGTCCAGCTTGAAACTGGACATCAATATGGACCCTCGTGAACGGGTCGTCAATTCGCCGATGCAATCAGCTGGACCAGCTGCTGATCCATCGCGGCAGCTCGCAGCGGCCAGGAATATCGCTCCATCGATGCCCGCAAGGACTCCAATAGCGGCTCCCTGCGGACTTCGGTCGTCGTCTGGGCGAGCTGAGCCAGTCGATTCGCCAGTTCGTCGCTGCTGCCGTCATAGAAGAAGATCTCACGCTCCGGATGGTCATCCAGCGTGAGTACGTCCGGGTAGGCCAGCCTGCGAGGAACCAGAGGGTAGGCGCCGGCCGCAATCGCTTCCACCACCGAGATGCCGAAAAACTCGTGTGCGGCCGTGGAAACAAAGACATCGGCGGCAGCCAGTGCCTGCTGATAGTCCGCTCGCGACGGCAGGAATCCCCACTGGTCGATCCGCTCGGCCAGCTGGGACCGCATTTGGTCAAATTCTTCCGGTGAGTTCCGGAACGATTCACCCAGTACCGAGATGCGGAACTCAACCCCCTGTTGATCCAGTTGCAGCAGCGCCTGCTGGAGAATCCCTGGAGCTTTGTCATGCTCCCAGCGAGCGGCCCAGCAGATCCTCAAGGGACCATCCGCTCGCTCCTCCAGCGATCTGGGTGGCAGATCCACGCCCGGCCATTGAACCTGGCTGTTGGCCTCAATTCGGGCTACCTGTTCGAGTGGCTGGTGGTCCGGCATTCGCTGCAGAAAGTCAGCCAGGGCGGAGAGAAAGTCCAGGCGGTGAAAGCTGCTGTTGAACCACGATTGGCTGGCCGACAGGCCCGAGACAAAGTTGCTGAAGGCGAAGTGGTAGTCCCATTCGCGTGGCTGCTGAGCCGGATAGGTCAGCTGGTTTTCGTGAAAGTAGAGAACCGAGGGCAGCCTGGCCACCTCGTCAGTGACCAGCCCCCTAAGCTCTGCCAGGTTGAGCATATCGCTGGCAAACACCAGGTCCCACTGCTGGCCCTCCGCTGCCTGCTGGTTGATCTGGTCTGCCAGCGTGATTGCCGCATGCCGCATTCGCCACTTCCAGTGAAACGCGGGCAGCGTGAGCAGCGTGAACTGATGGCCGCTATGAGCCATCCAGCCGTCCAGAAAGGCCTGGTGGCTGCCGCCGTAATAGGGCTCGAGGGCGAGGATACGCAAAGCCATTGGATTGCGGACGATGGGCATCCGGTTAGAGGTTACGAGTTGCGGGTTACCGGCTACAGGTTACGCGAAACCTCTAACCTGGAACTTCTAAGCTGTAACCACGGACCTAGTGATCGTGATTGTGAGCTTCAAAAGCTTTCGTGAACGAATCGCCGCCGATGCTCACCTTCAGCACCGCTTTGACGGCTTCGCCGACCTGGTTCAGGGCGGTCAGCAGGTTGGGGCTGGTGATTTCAAATTTGCTGGCTTGTGGCGGATTCTGATCATCCTGGTTGGCGGCGACCAGTTGATAGTCTTCCGTTTTGTCCCGGATGGTTGTGCTGATGACGATCGATTCTGCCGTCGACCAGGCATCGTCCTTGATCTCGCCATCGAGCAGGTAAATCGTGATCTTGCCTGACGTGTTGTCATGGGTCCATTCGGCGTGATATTGCTCCTCGCCGATTTCCATCACGTGGCCGCCGTGGGGACCAAGTGCGGCGTGGTCGTGGTCGTGATGGTCGTGGCCAGCATGGCTGTCAGGGCCCGCTGTCTGGCCAGTCGCGTCTGCTGCCGGCTTGCCGCTTGCATCGTCTTTGCCGCAGCCGATCGCCAGGCAGAGCGCTGAAATCAGAAGAAGGAGAGTTGAAGCACGCATGGAGAGGTTGTCACTTTCACTGGGGGTGGCCGGTCAGGACGGAACGTGAGTGTGGCTGCAAGCACGCGCCATAGGATCCAGTATCGATATTGTTACGAGAGCTGCAAGCCGAGAGTTCGCTTGGGGGTCGCAGGCGGCTCGCTGCCTGCCATCCAACCCTGCGGCGCTCGCTTGCGTCGAACGACGCAGGGATTGGGCGGGGTTGTGTAGGACTTCTGGCCGCTGATCCACTGCTACTTCTTTTTCTGGCTCATCAGGAAGGCCAGTAGATCGGCAGCCTGCTGGATGGTCATATCTTTCAGCTGCAGGTCGGGCATCAGCGACTTGGGTTGTCGTACCAGCAGGTCAATCTGGTTACTGGCAATGCTGACTTCCTTGGCATCTGTCGTGACCAACACGACCTGCTCGCTGGTCTTGCTTTTCAGCAGCCCGGTCATGATTCGGCCGTCGACGGTCTCCACGATGTAGGAACTGAATTTTGGGTCAATCGTGCGCGAGGGATGGAGAATGCTCTCGAGGATCTTCTCTTTTTTCAATCGCGTGCCGATATCTGCCAAGTCGGGCCCGACCTGTTTACCAACGTCGTTCAAACGGTGGCAATTACGGCACTGCATCGTGACGCCGAGGGTATACAGCTCACGTCCTCTTTGAACGCTGCCTCGGGCGGACAGGATTTCGGCGGGATTGATGATCTCACCAAGTCGGGCGATTCTCTCATCGGCCGGCAGGAAACGATCGAAGAGGTCGCGTATATGAAGTGGCCTGTCCTTGAGCAACGGGCTCAGCACGCCCGCCTCGAGTGGCCGCTGCTGGATCGCCAGCGAAAGGGCCAGGGCGCCGGAGGTGTCGTTAAGCAGACTGTCGGCGAGCGTTGCGCGCGTTGCTGCGTCGGTCGCTGAATCGACAAACTGGTTGCTTTGCCGCAGCATCTCCGCCCGCTGGGCGATCCGCGGTGCCACGTCGTCTGGCGGATCCATCTGCTGGATCCAGTCGCGTAGCAGGTCCACGCCTGCTGAGTCGACCAGGCTGGGCCCGATCTGCGGCATCCGTCCCTTGCCGGTCTTGGCCATTCGGTAAAGCAGCACGGAGCCGAGTGCATCGTGAGGGGCCACAATGCGTGCGTTCTGGATCAGGAAATTCCCCTGGGATGGCCGCGTTCCAAGCAGCAGCGATGCTTCCAGACTGGTAGTAAATCGCACATCAAAGTGTGCTGTGCCACCGCCCCCCGGCATGTGACAGTGGGCACAGTTGGTGAACAGGTAGCTGCGGACACGGGCCTCGGTTTCGGCCGCTACGTCATAAGGATTGACCAGCGAGGGGAGATTGTCCCAGCTGTCGCGAGCTGGAGCCGGATCGGATCCAGCAGCATTGGCCAGCTCTGTCCACTCGATCAGGCCGCGATGGTGCAGCCAGTCCAATTGAGAGAGGCTGCCTGCCGAGGCTGTGCTGCGTGGGTGATTCAGCTGGGCAGGCAGAAAGCCGATCAGCTGGCCATGCCGGGCATTGTGGCAGGTCTGGCATTCTGCACGGCTGTGGAATCGCCAGCTGTACTGGAAACTGCCCTCGACAGACTGCTTGTCGGTGACCGTGATCGACTGGCGTTGGCCAGCGGCAGAGACCAGCTGAGCATCTGTCTGTTCGTCATTCCAGGCATAGCTGAAAGCGTCCCATTGGCCACCCTGGTAGACCAGTAGCTGGGTTTCCATGATGCGACGTGTTGCCGGCTGAGCGAGGTCCAGTGGCAGCGAGAGTGTCTTGGCCAGGACGGTTCCACTTGGAAAGGAGAAGCTTCCCTTGGCCAGCGTAATCCGCTGGCCGCCAGGTACGGCCGCCAGGTAGCTGGCGGTGGCATGGTCGGACCACTGCGGCGCGGCCACGCTGAAGTCAACCACGCCGGGGGCGGGAGCGAGTTCGGCGACGGATGAAAAAAGGCCCGTTTCGCTGAGTAACTGGGGGAAGTCGCTGTTCTGGTGGCGGTCCGGGTTTTCGCTGAGTTGATAGATGCCGCCGGCGTAATCGAGGACATAGAAATTGTCATGACGATCACGGCCGAAGGCGATGATTGCCAGCGTGCTGTCGGCAATTTCCTCATTCCAGGTTACTTCGCCAGCCTTGGTCCGTAGCCCCCAGATTTTTCCGGTGACATAATCGCCGTAGATATAGGCGCCCGAGAGAGCTTTGAGCTGTTTGTCGCGGTAGACATGACCGCCGGTGACAGACTTGGAGACGACATGCGAGTGGCTGGCTGCGGGTGGCAGGATAGCGCCCGGTCCCGGCTCGATCTCGCCCCGCACCGGTTGCGGGCCCTCCATCACGCTCCAACCGTAGTTGCCGCCGCGCTGGACGCTGTAGACCATTTCGTACAGCTCCCAGCCGACATCACCGATCCAGAGTTCGCCTGTCTTCTCGTTAAAACTCATCTTCCATGGATTGCGGAAACCAAAGGCCCAGATTTCTGGCCTGGCACCGTCGATGTCGACAAATGGATTGTCAGCCGGGACCTGGTAGGCGACGCTGTCATCCCGCGGATGGACGTCGATTCGTAGCAGGCAGGAGAGCAGGTCATTGACCCCCTGCCCTGTGGCGAGTCCATCGGGTGGGCGAGGTGGAGCCCCGTCGCCGGTTGTGATGTAAAGAAAACCGTCGGGACCGAATTTCAGGCAGCCGCCGTTGTGGCCTCCCGATTTCCAGCGGATCAGTTGTTTCTCAGTTCCTGCATCGATGGTCGGTGGCTCGGTGTCGGACATCTCAAAGCGTGAGACGACCGTTCCGTCGGCTGCATCACCGGCAACGATGTAGCAGATATAGCAGTAGCGGTTGTTGTCGAAGTCAGGGTCGAATGCGAGGCCATAGACAGCATTGACCGCTCCAATTTCGGCGGGTAAGTCGATGACCAGGTCGGGCGCGGCGGTATTTTGGGTTGGATCCGTCGTGCCGCGGGAGGGCAGGAAGGAATAGATCTGGCCTGCCCGCTCTGCCAGAAAAATGCGGTCGCTGTCGTCCTGGTGAGTCAGGATGACAGGCTCTTTGAAGCTGAATTGAGGGAAAACACGTTCCACGACATACGGCAAAGGCGGTTCGGGGGATCCGATCAATCGCGACGTTGTCCAGTCGGCTCGCAAGGTGGGCTCGTCGGCGGCCACTTGGAGCGTGGTGATGGGTGCCAGGTAGAGTGCCAGAAATAGCAGGACAAGTGGGCGCTGCATCGTGATAAGTCCTTCAGCCAGGGCGAAGACGAGGCGATCTGAATGTTTGGCTGGTATTGTGCCAGCCCAGCCCCGCGCGCAGCAACCCCCTGTGTATTTTGCTGCCTTTGGCAACAGGAAGGTGGTCGTGGGCCTCAAAACGGGTTTGCCGACTCCCGATGAGAGTCGGATACAACCCTGCTGCCTTCGTCAGCAGGGCGATGATTGTGACTGTATGAGCGGGTACAGCTCCCGGTTTGGCAAGCTGGAGAACCAAGGCATTCTGGGGCCATGCTGTACCGGGACTGATCACGGAAAAGTGGAAACAAGTCACGAGTTATTGGTAAGCATTGCCGATTAATTGGAGTATTCCGAGAATTCCGGGAGTACCGGTTCTGCGCTTTGTGCCGGACCGACAGTTGATGACGAATAACCGGAATGATCCGACTTTGACCTCTCACGGTAGTTAGCAAGCGGATGAAAGGCCAACGATGGCAGCAGGATCCATGAGCCGACTATCCACCAATTCGCACAACATGATTACCATGTGCCGCGGGGTAGCTGTAATGAGAAAACTGAGGTACTGGACCTGGTGTCTGGCAGTTGGGCTGTTGTTTACGACGGTCTTTCCTGTGGGCGCACAGCAGGTCGAGAAAACGTCTGACGAGCCTGCTGGCGTCGAGGTCAGCGTCACGGCTGATGATGAGGCTGCAATCGAGCTGTCATTGACAGACGAGCCCTCTGACAGCCCTGCGGCTGAAGTCACGATTAGTTCTGACGCTCCGACCGCCGTTGCCTATCCAGATCAGCCGGTACGCCAGATGATCCAGGGTGTTCGCAGCGGCATTGCCGAGCAACTTGGGCTCGATGGTGCAGCACCTGGCCACCGCGTGATGGGTGGATTGGGCACGGGAGCCTTTAAGCAGCGGATGGATGCTCCGCTGGCGAGAGTCATGCCCGCCGGCCTGGCCAACTGCTGTCGACCCCGCTGGTTTGATGTCCGCCTGGAAGCGATGAACTTGCAGCGGGACGCTGTTGGCCGCAACACGAATTTCACCAGCGACGGAATTCTCGGCCCGATCGTGCTGGGTGTGGACGACCTCGAGTTCGACAAGGAGCTGGGAATGAAGTTTTCCGCGGCTCGCCAGCTGTTTGGTGCCAACAGCCTCGAGTTCACCTACTTCGGGCTCTTCAATTTTGACAGCGTGAGTGCTGTCAACAGTCCGACAAACAACCTCTATTCCGTCTTCAGTAACTTTGGCATCGATCCGTTTGGCGGATTCGGGGAGACCGACCAGGCCAGCCGACACACGCTTTCCTACTCTTCATCGATTGATAGTGTCGAGTTGTTTATTCGACGCAGCTGGGCTGAGCCGGAATGTCGCTGGCAGGGTTCCTGGCACGCCGGCGTCCGCTTTGTCTACTTGCTGGAGGACTTCCGGCACACGACCAGGAGCGACCTCAACAACAGCTCGCTGGACTACAGGGTCAAGACTCGTAACAGCATGGTCGGCTTCCAGTTGGGTGCCGATCTCTGGTGGTGCACGGCATCCGGCATTCGCTTCGGTGCCGAGGTCAAGGCGGGTGTTTACGGTAACCGGGCAGAACAGGATTCGATCATCGACGCCACCTCGATCACCACGCCGTTGATTGATCACCTGGAGAGCAAGCGAGTGTCGGTCGTGGTGGAAACAGGGGCTATGGCAACCTGGCAGATCGACCAGAACTGGAATCTACGCGGCGGTTACCAGATCGTCTTCCTGGGAGGCGTGGCACTGGGAGCTGAGAACTTCAACACGGAACCGCCATTTGTTGGATTGGGACGGCCGCCCATCCTGGTGGACAATGGTGAGGCCTTGTATCACGGCTTTACGGTAGGAGCGGAATTTACCTGGTAGGGAGCGATTGGACAGCGCGTGGTCGGGCCGCCCACTGGCCCGCCACCGGACACACACACGAACAGACGTATTGGATGCAGTGAGGAGCAGCCAGATGGCCAGGATGAGCCAAAAAGGGACACGGATGTCCGCTGGTTGCACTTCGTTGAAAAGGACAAGAACAAGCAAATTCGTTGACACGGTTTTGCTGATGTTTAACTTGTAGTTGAGGCAATTGCCATCCCATCGAGCGGGCCCTGGCAAGGGGCTTCGCAGAGAAAGGTAAGCTGTCGTGAATTCACGAAAACAAGCCAAGCAGCGACGTAATCGCAATCGGAGCCGGCAACTTCGAAAACCGACTCTGGGAGTGGAGCGCCGGGCCAGTTTCGAGACGCTGGAACAGCGGATGCTGTTGGCCGCAGATTTTGGTGTTGATGGCGGTGGACAGGTCGATACCGACTCACATTTGCCGGATGTCCAATCTCTGATTGCCTCGAATTATGTGCTGCCCTCTATTTTCGAAGGCAGCCAGGGTCATCTTTCTGGTTCAGTGGCTGGTGGTACACCACGTGATATCGCGGTTGACTACCTGGAATCGAATGCGGGTGATTTTGGGTTGTCGTCCAGTGATTTCGACAGCTTCCGCGTTTCGAAGGAATATGAGACGACTCACACCCGTGTTACCCACGTGGTGTTGCAGCAGACACATAACGGCCTGGATGTTCAAAACGCTATTGCGATGGTCCACGTCGACAACGATGGGCGAATTGTCGCCGCATCAAGTGCTTTTGTGAGTGGCCTGAGCGATGATCCGAGTATCACGAGTTTTTCACCGACTTTGAGTGCCAGCCAGGCAGTCCAGCAGATGGCCGGTGATTTCGGGCTTACCTTGACCTCGTCGCCGAATGTGATCGGACAGCAAGGGACACTGGATCAAGCCACATCACTGAGTAATGCAGGTATTTCACTCTACAGCATTCCTGCCAAGCTGCATTACGTCGCACAAGGCGATGGCGGCGTGGCTTTGTCCTGGTCGTTGATGGTAGCAACGCAAGGCCAAGAGCATTTCTACATGGCCAGCATCGACGCCAGCGACGGTTCGGTCAATTATGCAAATGACCTGGTCAATAATGCGCGTTACAACGTCTTTGCCAAACCAACCATTGACCCTGATGATAATGCCCAGTCGGTCGTTGTTGATCCTGCCGACGCAGTAGCCTCACCTTGGGGATGGCACGATACGAATGGCCTGGAAGGCCCGGAATTCACCGACACCCGTGGCAACAACGTCTTTGTCCAGGTTGGTTCGATCGGGAACGCGCCCACCGTCAATGGGGCACGGGCTCAGGGTGGCGAAGACCTGGAGTTCCTCACGGCCCATGATCCGTTGAGCATCTACTCGACTCCGGAAAACCAGGATGTTGGTACCACGAACGCTTTTTACTGGGCCAACCTTTGGCATGATGTCCTGGTTGGGTACGGTTTTGATGAAGCGGCCGGTAACTTCCAGGGCAATAACTATTCTGGACAAGGAGAAGCTGGCGATCATGTGATCATCGAGATCCAGGATCCGGACGTGATCTGTAACGGCGTTAACCTGACCGTTCCTGAAGGACTTCCGATACCAACGTCACCTTTCATTCAGTTGGGTTTTTGTGACGCTGCAGTTCCACAGCGAGATGGTGCTCTTGATCAAACGCTGATCGTCCATGAATTGACCCATGGACTTCACGAGCGATTGGTTGCTGGTCCGGTGAATCCGGACGGAAGTACGATCGACGATCAAATTGGTGGTATGGGTGAAGGCTGGTCTGACTGGTTTAGTTTAATGTTCACCCAGGACATTAACGACGACGCCGATACTCCGCGGACTGTGGGAGCATATTACATCAACGATGAGGCTGGATTCCGTCGCAATCCGTACAGCTATGATCTCTCAATTAATCCGATCACGCTCGATAACTTCAACGCTCAAGACGATCCGGTGACGTTGGTCCCAAACAACCAGGTTCACCAGTCGGGTGAGATTTGGGCCTCGATATTATGGGACTTGAACTGGAACCTGATTGAGGAATATGGCGGTAAGGAAGTCGCCTTCAATTCTGATCTCTCTCAGGCGGTTGGTAAGAATGGTAATCCGAATATCTTTGGCGGCAACGTGATAGGCCCGGACGTGCTGGACCTGACGACCGGGGCAAATAACCTGGCGATGCAGCTGGTGATTGATGGCATGAAGATGACAACCATCGCACCGCGATTTTCCGACGCTCGCGACTCAATCCTGGCCGCTGACGTGGCATTGACAGGGGGTGTCAACCACGGTGTCATCTGGGAGACGTTTGCCCGGCGTGGACTCGGTGTGAGTGCGTTTTCTGGGGTGACCACGGTGGACCCAAATGTCAACTCAGCCTATGACCTCCCCTCCACTCCCGCTGACCTCGCAGGCACCGTGTTCCTGGACGCAGATGAAGATGGAACCCGGGATACGAATGAGATCGTTCTGGAAGGAGCCGTGGTTTTTCTCGATCTCAACGAGAATGGAACACGTGAACTTCTCGAGCCGACCGAGATTACTGATGAAAATGGTGATTACCAGTTCGTCATGTACGTAGGCGGCAATTTCAACATCCGCATCCTGCCGTTCGGCGAGGGTTTCCTGCAGACTCTGCCAGATCCGACGCAGATTCCCGGCGGACCGATCAATGACGGTGGCTATCATGTCTCGGTGGCGCTCGGTAATTCGGCCTCTGGCCTCGACTTTGGCTTTGCCCCGGCAGATCTATCGTTGGGTATTTTTGGCACGAAATTCCATGATGTCGGAAGTCCGCCAAACGGTGTTCAGGATGCAGGTGAGGAAGGTCTGGGAGGAGTCTGGGTCTATGTCGACCTGGATGGCGATGATCGGATTGATTTTGGTGAACCTGCGGCAGTGACCAAGTCAGACGGCAGTTATGCGATCGATTTCCATGAACCCGGCCAGTACACGGTTCGTGAAGTTGTGGATCCGGGTTGGGTGCAAACGGCTCCAGTGAGTGGCGAGCATTCCATTGAGATTTTCGCGGGACTTCCGGTCGTTGGTATCAACTTTGGTAACCAGGCACAGGATGACTATGGTGATGCTCCGGCTCCCTATCCCTCGCTCCAGGCGGACAACGGTGCGGTGCATGGCATCTTGCCAGGATTCGGGATGGGTACCTCGCCGGATGCAGACATTGATGCGTTCACAGGCAGCGAAGCGCTCGGCGATGACAGCAATGGCATCGACGACGAGGACGGGGTCAGTATTAATCCCGATGTGTTTGGTGCAGACCAGCCACTTGTCAAGGGTCTGACTGTAAGTCTGAATGTCTCGATCGCTAACGGCACTGCCTCCGCTGGCGTTGTGCAGGCCTGGATCGATTACAACCAGGATGGCGACTGGGACGATGCCGGCGAACAGATACTTACCGATCAGACGGTAGTCGAGGGATCGAACGCGTTGACGATCGATGTTCCCACCACGGCCACGGTGGGCCTGACATTTGCCCGCTTCCGATATGGCTACGAACGCGGCATCGGGCCGACTGGCCGGGCGCTGGTGGGTGAAGTTGAAGATCACCGCCTGCTGATCCTCGACGATAAGCCGATCGCCAATGACGATTTCTTCCAGGTCGACCAGGATACGAGTAATAACCAGCTGGACGTACTGGCGAACGACTTTGCCAGCTCGCTGGGACCGCTGACGATCCGTTCGATCGTGGCGACACCCGACCAGGGTGGAGCGGTGTCGATCTCGGCGGATGGCTCCCAAATCTTCTACACACCGTCGGCGAATTTCTCTACCCCGCCGCTGGAGACGTTTACCTATCAGGTCTCCGACTCCGTCAGCGTGGACTGCGGTCTCACGCCAGATCGCTGTGACACGGCCACCGTCCAGGTGGATGTCAGGACGACATTCCCGAACGCCGTGGCAATCGACGATTATGTTGATCCCGTCGAGGGCGCAGACGTGAATCCGCCCATCACCACAATTGATGTGTTGGCCAATGACATTGTCGGTGCCAATGGCCCGCTGGTGCTGATTCCGAGCGGATTGACACAACCGGCGAACGGTACCACCCAGGTGGACGTCGTCAATAACACGATCCTCTACACGCCGAACGGCGGCTTCTACAATCTCGATTCGTTTACCTACACGGCCAGCGATACACAGAATAATATCACGACCGCCAATGTCAGCGTGCAGGTTTCCAAGCCGCTGGGAACCTGCAGCCCGGATGCTGACCTGGCCAATTGTGACAACGTGATCAACTTCTTCGTCGAGACGCTCGATCCAACCACCGGGGCATCGCTCACGACCGTTGACGTCGGGCAGGACTTTACCGTCAAGGTCTCTGTGCAGGATAACCGCCTGCCGGCCGACGCGCTTGCGGGCAACGGTATCTTTGCCGGTTTCATGGACGTGCTCTACGACGCGGGCAATGTGCAGATCAAACCAAGTGCCACGCCGATCGTCTTTTCCAGCTTCTACCCGAACTTCCCACAGGGTGACGCGACTGTGCCAGGTGTCGTCAATGAACTGGGAGCCCTGCAGAACGGCTTCGATCCGCTTGGCGGCGGAGTGATTGAACTGGCGAGCATGACGTTTGTGGCGACCGGAGCTGGGACGGCCACGATCCAACTGGATCAGGCGGATGTCAGCCCCGAGCACGATACGCTGGTACATATTCTCAATAGCCAGCCCTCCAACGATGCCGTCGTCGATCATGCCGTGATCAACTTTGGCGTTGTTACCCTGCTTGTGAACTCGGCCGGCGCCGGTAGTGGCGGTGGCGGCGGTGAAGGTGAGAGGCTGGACGCCAGTGGCGATGGCTATGTGACACCCATGGATGCACTGCAGGTCATCAATGACCTGAACTTCTACGGTGCCCGGCCACTTGCGGCTGGTGCGG
>CAUZOB010000120.1:0-15294 GCA_963581185.1 Planctomycetota bacterium
CAGAGCGTCCTCGCCCGGTTCGTCGAGCTGCAGGAACATGAAGGGGTCGACCGCCAGGAAGGAATAGCGGCCCAGCTGGGGGTGCCGCATGGCACTGTCCAGGAACAGGCAGTGCGGCTTGCTTGCCAGTCGCAGAAAGGCGGTCTGGCTATCCGGCATCGGCAGCAGTTCCTCGACCAGCGGCAGGCCGTCGGTCGGGATCTCTATCGGCACGTCAGTTGTCTGCGGCTGCTGGTTCACGCCATCACTCTCCCGACCGGCTGGCTGGCTTCCTCGTCAGCCGGTGCCAGTTTTCCTTTGCTGTCAGCATGCCCCAGTCCAGTGACTCGTCCTGCGTGTATTGCTTGCTGAGAGTCAGCGCCGTGGCTGCCTTGGCGAATTCAAAGCCGAGGTAAAAAGCATGGCTGGCATCGAGGTTAGTCGGGGCAGCTGACTGGCCCTCGCCGGCTGCCAAACGCTCAAACAGCCTGAAGGGGTCCGCATCCGAGAGATGCAAACCGGCACTGACCACGTGCAGCTCGCCTCGCTCGGCATAGATCCTGTAGTTGGGATCCTTGATTGTGGCTGCCAGCTCTGCCAGCTCCTGCTGGCCAAAGGGAGCCAGCTGGTCATCTCGCAGCATGATCAGCCGGGGCTCCATGTGCTTGGGAGGGATCCCCTGGTCGACGGCGTGATAGACAAGCTGCCGGGCCAGCTCGCATTCTCGCACCGAGCTGCGGGCCCAGCCAATGACCTGCGTCGTGAGCACGCTGCGTATTCCCAGCTCCTGACAGATGCCCAGCAGCACCACGTTGACTCCGGCACTGTCGACATCCGTCAACTCCGTCAGGTTGCCAATCCCCATCATCATCTCGGCGTCGGGGTAATGGCCGCGGGTTTCATGGTAGCGAGCCAGGCTGGCGGCGAATCCCAGCCCGATCGGTTCCAGGATGGGGTCGATCCGCAAGGGGACGCCAGCCACCGCCAGCTGCTCGACAGTCTCATCCAGTCCAGCCAGACTCTGCGGGTCGTCCGGGATGGCAATCACCTCGCAGCCCCAGTCAGCAGCTGCCTCGCGGTTGCTGCTGTTGACGCTCAGCACCAGCTCTGCACCTGCCTTCACAGCCAGCGAGATTTCGACCACATCAAGGCTGTCGATGGAGACCCGTATGCCCTCGTCTCGCAGGGCCTGCACACACTCACCGACGCCCTGCCAGCCACCCCCCGGCTCACAGCCAATGTCGACCAGGTCGGCACCGTCGGCTTGAAGTTGCCGGGCCTCGGTCAGGATCTCGTCCAGCGCCAGTCGCGGAGCATGGTTGATTTCAGCCAGGATCTGAATGTCGTGTGTTCCGTAGCCATGTGCTGACTGCTGCTGGCCAAACATGCGGGCCAGTCGACGTAGATCGCGGGGGCCGCGCACGATCGGCACCGATGTAAGTTGTTCGAGCGCCGTCAGATCGTCGTCGCAGTAGCCAGGTAGCAGGATGAAGTCTGCATCGGCCGGGATGCTGATCCGTGAGGACATCCACGGGCTGGTCATCAGGGCCGCCACGGTGATCGGCAGGACATCGATGGAATAGCGGAAGCCAAGCTGGTCTGCCAAGCGGCCCACCTCGCCGCGCAGGGCGTGCTCGGCCAGTCGACCTGTCACGAAATGCAGGTGCTTGCCCGCTGGATCAAGGACCGTCACCCTGTGGACTCCCCCTGCTGCGGCGTTTCAGCGGCAGTGCCGTGACGGAAACCGCCATTCACGGGGATCACCTGGCCAGTCAGGAAGGCTGCCGCTGGAGATACCAGGAAAGCTGCCAGCTGGGCAACATCCTCCGGTTCGCCCCAGCGATCGAGTAGGGATTCCGCCACCGCTCGATCTTGCCATTGCCTGGGCGCTTGCTGACCCCAGGCGGTGCGAATCCAGCCAGGTGCTATACAGTTGACGCGGATCCAGGGAGCCAGTGTGCGTGCCAGGCTGAGCGTGAAGGCCGTGACCGCTCCCTTGCTGGCAGAAAACATCTCGCCACTATCACCCTCCATGCCCTGTCCGACATGATCCCAGCCGATATTCAGCAGCACCGACTGACCCGCTTCGCTGGCATCCGCCAGCATCCGCTCGCCCGCCAGGCGGCTGACCAGCATTGTCCCGCGCACATCGACCTGCCAGAGCCGATGCAGCTTGTCAGCAAAACTCTCGCCGGCAGTGGCCCCGGTCAGGACGTCGGCACCGACAGCGTTGATCCAGATATCGACCTGCTGGCGCCAGTTCCAGGCACCGTCGACAAGTCCGCAGAGCGAGTCGTCATCGGTCAGGTCAGCCAGCACGACGACCGACTGGCGGCCCAGTTGCTGAATCTCTCCGCTGACCCGCTCGGCAGCCTCAAAGTTCGTGTTGCCATGCACGACGATGTCGGCGCCGCGGCCTGCCAACTCGAGTGCGATCGCGCTGCCAATGCCGCCCGAGGCGCCCGTCACGACAGCAACTTTGCCAGCCAGCGTGTATTTCTGAGCGGGTTCGGATGACATCAGTTGTTTTCCCTTGCAACGTCCAGGCATTTCTGGCCAGTTCGACTGACCTGTTTTACCTTGCGACTTCCGTGGTCAGCAAGCAGGTCATCATCTGCAGCTGGCTCGGCCCAGTTGCAATTGCTCGGGCTGCAATCCCGGCGGTACACTGGCAGGCAGAAACTGACTCCGAAAATAAGTGCACAGACTGTCATGGATAGCGATCAATTACGCGCTGGGTTGGCGACCACAGCCCTGGCCTTTCGCGGCTATAACGTCCGCAACCTGGGCCGTAGCCACGAATTGCTGGTCCATCAACAGTATGGATCAATCGTTCGGCAACATTTGAGCGCTGCCAGTCAACTGGCAGCGGATCTGCTTGAACGGCCGGTCGACCTAATCTCTCAGGTCGAAAGTCAAAAGGAGACGACGCTGGAGCGGTACGGCGAGGCTGTTGCCCTGCTGACTGCCATGGAACTTGCCCAGCTGGAGATTCTCCGTGAGTGCTTCGATGTTGACTATCAACAATGCCAGCTCGCTTTTGGCTATAGCCTGGGCGAGATCACCGCCCTGGTGACTGCCGGCGTGTTCTCGCTGCGGGATGCCCTGGCTGTGCCACTCTCGCTGGAAAAAGACTGTGTCAGCCTGGCTGAGGATGTCACGCTCGGTATCCTCTTCTCGCGCGGCGAGACGATTGAGCATGAGCGGGTCAATAGAGCATTGATTGCAATCAACCAGCAGGCACAAGGTGTGATTGGTGTTTCGGCGATCCTCTCTCCCAACTCGTTGCTGCTGCTGGGCCAGGCGGACACGCTGGACCGGCTTTACGAGGCCCTCAACGAGGAACGTCCCCGTCAGTTGGTGCTGAGAAAAAACAAGGACAGCTGGCCCCCGCTGCATTGCCCGATAGTCTGGCAACGCCAGGTTCCCGACCACGCGGCCCAGGCCATGCTGACTCTCTCGAGCGGAAATACGGCACCCACCTACCCGGTGCTGTCGCTGGTAACGGGGCAGGTGGACTATACCGCCACGAACTGCCGTGATCACATGCGGCACTGGGTCGATCACCCGCAGCTGCTCTGGGAGGCGATCTACCAGACGCTCAAGGGGGGGACCGAGACGGTGGTGCATATTGGTCCAGCTCCCAACATCATTCCCTCCACCTACCAGCGGCTCTCCAGCAATATTGAAACGCACATGAAGAGCAATCTCGGTATGCGAATGCTGTCGGCTGTTGCCCAGCGGCCGTGGCTGAACAAGGTGCTGCCCGATCGAGCTGCCCTGCTGCGTGCACCGTCGATCCAACACGTTGTGCTGGAGGACTGGCTGCTGGATATGCCAGCTGACGAGGATCCGGCTGTGGAAGCTGGCTAGTTGCGTTCGATCGGCAACTCGTAACAGGCAACTTCGGTCTCGGAGCGGACCAGCAGCAGGTTGTCGTAAAGACAGAGTGTTGCCCAGCACTTATCGTTCAGCACGTCGACGCTGCCCAGCGGCTGGTACCCGCTGGGTGTCGCTGTCACAAACCACAGCTGACCGTTCTCCGCCAGCACCAGCAGGCGGTCGGCCAGTCGCAATAGCTGGCCCTGGCCGAAACGTTTCTTCTTCCATTGCCTGGTGCCGCTCTTGGCCTCAATGCACTCCAGGATGCCGTCTGAAAGACCGTAGACATAACCCTCGTGGAGGGTCACGTTGGTGAACTTGGTTTTCATCACTGTGGAGTCAGCCCAGACCTCGTCCACTTGCCAGCTGCCATCGTTCTCGGTGATTTTCATGACTGCAGAACCAACGCCATATTCCTTGGAAACCAGCAGCATGTCGTCCCCGATCGGCACGGCCTGGGAGACGCTGGCACCCGTGTTGCTGGAACCTTCAAAGTCGAAAGCCCAGAGTTGTTCGCCGGTTTCAATTCCATGACCACTGACCTGGTTTTCATTCACCGATACGATCTGGCGTTGGCCGGCAAACTCCGTAATTCGCGGCGAACTGTAGCTGACCTGGCGATCGCCCGCTTTCCAAAGGGGCTCTCCGCTGACGGCATCCAGGGCGATCAATGAAAAGAAGGGGCCACCCGGAGGGCCACCGATGGGAACAATCACGCGGTCGCCGTCGACCAGTGGTGAATTGCTGCGACCCCAGGCAATGGCCTGGATGTCCTTGGCCGGAGTGCTGCCGATCATCTCCAGCAAGTCGGCCTGCCAGATTTGATTGCCGTTGCCGCCGTCAATGCAACGTACCATGCCGTGTGCACCGACCGAGTAGACACGGCCCTTGTCGATCGTGGGGGTACTGCGTGGGCCAATACCTCCCAGCACCGTTTCATGCCGGGTCTGAGTCGAACTGGCCCAGACGAGTTCACCGGTTTCAATCTTGTGGCAGCTGACCACCTCGTCCGGACCACGCTGCTGCATCGTGATGGCATAGCCATTGCGAGCAACGAAGCCGGACCAGCCAGCGCCGATCTCGGATCGCCACTTGAGTGTGACTGCCTCGGCAGGCGTATCGGAAAGCCAGCGGACGTTCTCGATCGCCGCAGATCCGTCGGGACCCAGGAAGCGAGGAAAGTCGATGTTGGAAGTGACCGACAGGTCGACCAGTTCCGTGATGGGGATATCTGTGATCTGGTCCAGCAGGGTATCCGGGGCGGCCGACCAGCGCCAGACGAAGACCGGAATGATATCGCCGCTGAAACTGACCACCTTGACCGTGACAGTGAAGGCGATTGCCAGGAACACGCTCGAAAGTGCCACCACACCCCGCGTGCGACGGGAAAACGAGCTCATGAAGAGAAAATAGAGCATCAGCACAATGGCCAGCAGCATGGTCAACGCCATCGTGGCAATGTTGATGATCGCCTGTCCCATGTTTGGAGCCAGTCGGAAACCGATCATTGCGATCAGCCAAATCACCACGGATATCAACACCGTGCGCGGAACATGTCGACGCTGCGGTCTGGCGACTGGCGCGTCCTGGAGTGAGTCGTCGCTCATTGCTGGTCGCTCTCGTTCATGTCATCATGGCAAGCACAGATATTATGGATGATAGGCCGCGTTGGATGCTACTGACAGTCGAGTTGAGAGCCGAATGCAGGCTCCTCGATCGGTCGATCACCAGGGCCAGGAGATGAATCACGATGCATATCGAGTCAATCAAGGTGCATCCACTGCTGGGTGGAACCGTCGACGGTGGCTGGCCCGCTGGACACGAGCCGGAAGATGATCTGCACGCTATCGTGGAGGTCCTGACCGATGACGGCTTGAGTGGTATTGGCAGCGTGTTTACCAATTCAGCATTGGTGAAAGCAGGTGTTAAGACACTGGAGCCGCTCTGGCAGGGCGAGAGTGTAGAGCAGCCGGAGCGGGTGAGTGAAAAGTTGCGACAGAGCAGCTTTTGGCAGGGCCGTGGCGGGTCGCTGGAGCACGTTATCTCGGGCATCGATATTGCCCTCTGGGATCTCTTCGGCAAGATCACCGGGCAGCCCGTGTCGCGGCTGCTGGGAGGCTGCTATCGGGATCGAATCAAACCTTATGCCTCGATGCTGTTCGATGAGCCGGAGATCTTGCGGGATCGCCTGACTGCCACCGTGGCACGCGGCTTTCGTGCCATCAAGCTGGGCTGGCGACCCTTCGGCCGTCGCGATCATGGATTCGATGAACTGCTGGTTCAGACAGCACGCGATGCCGTCGGCGCGGATGTGGACCTGCTGGTCGATGCCGGAGGAAGCGAAGAGTTCTGGCCGCATCGCTACAAGTGGGCACTGCGTACCGCCCAGATGCTGGCCCAGTACGATGTTGGCTGGTTCGAGGAACCGCTGCCCCCGGATGACCTGGAAGGCTATGCACGCTTGACAGAGGTCAGCCCGTTGCCGATCGCAGGGGGTGAAGTGCTTACCAGGCGGCAGGCCTTTCAACCCTGGATCGAACGCCGGGCGGTGGATATCCTGCAGCCGGATGTCACCAAGTGCGGTGGCTTGAGCGAGGTTCGCCGGATCGCCTGGCAGGCATACGATGCCGGTATTCAAGTAGTCAGTCACGGCTGGAATACCGCCATCGGAGTGGCCGCAGACTTGCACCTGGCGGCGGCCATGCCGGTAGCCAAGTATGTGGAGTTTCTCACACCAGCTCCCTATATCGATGAAATTATCGAGCAGCCGTTCGAATTGGACTCCGATGGCTGCCTGGCGGTACCCAGCGGAGCGGGACTCGGTATAGAATTGAATCGTGAAGCTCTCAAGCGATTTGCAAGTCCAAGGGAATAACCCCAGGAGTGGGCGTGACGGTCGCCGGTCAGGCCTGCGGGCCAGGCGGGAGGAAAGTCCGGGCTTCAAAGGGCGCGATGGTCGGTAACGCCGACCGGCCGCAAGGCCAGGGATAGTGCAACAGAAAGGAAACCGCCCGCCATTGGCGGGTAAGGGTGAAACGGTGAGGTAAGAGCTCACCAGCAGTCGGGGTGACTCGGCTGGCTAGGTAAACCCCATCGGAAGCAAGGCCAAACAGGAAGCAGCTCGGCTGGCAACAGCCGACACGGACCGGCCCGGTCCGGTATTGACTTCCGGGTAGGCTGCTCGAGGTGTCAGGCAACTGGCACCCTAGATGAATGACCGTCTTCGCCAGGCCATCACGGCCTGGTGGAAACAGAACCCGGCTTACTCGCCCACTCCAGGGTTTTTCTTGTCGACCTGCTGTGCCAGTGTGAAAAGGAAGCGGCAAGCGAACTGCCGCTACTGGGGCAACTCCTCGTTCACCGACTGCAGCAGCTTGGTGATGCACAACTTGTTCATGCTTGTGCCAGCTTGTTCGGCTTCTGTTCGCAAGGAGGCATGCATGCTCTCAGGCATCCGCACCGTAATCACTCGCGTTGTTTCTCGGTCCAAAGGGATTCGCTGGCCGCGACGGCCTCGTAGACGGGCCATGATGTGCTGGATTTCCACGTACTCGGGCGTGTTCTCAAACTCCAGCCGCTGCTCGCGGATCGGGAATAGACGCGCCAGCAGACCCTCGGCCCCCATCATCTCACGAAAGAATGTCTCCCAGTCCGGTACCTGGTGAGCCATCTCCAACGCCATATGAACAGCCTCGCGCCGCTGCTTCTCGCTAATCTCGTCTGCAACCACTGTGTCCGCGTCCCATCGACCCGTTCGACCTATGACTGACATCCCGCACTCCCCGTCGTAAATTCGCTGTAATCCAAATGACCCGTTTCTCCGGAGCCCCAAAGCTCCGCCGGGAATCACTTGCATCGTCCAGCGAAAGTCAAGCCATCGACGTATCTCGTGTGGTACAAGTAACTTAGGAGTTTCAAAAAGCGGTGCACAAAACATAGGCAGGGCTGCTTGCAGATGGAGCATGGTCTCGGCTGCCTATTTATTGAGCACCCCTATTTGTCCCAATTCCAAGGTGTCCAGTTGGACGAAAATGGACGGATTTGCAGAGAACCGAGCTGATATTGGGCCTGCCGCTAACGGTTTTCCCTGACGGCCGGTATAGTGTGGGCAGAATCACGCCAGTTTCTCGGAGACGATAGCTACTGTGTACGAAGTCGAGCGAGCTCAAGGCGTTGCCAGCGAAGCGACGGTGCTTGTACGAGTCCTGCTCCCGGGCGATCAGCTCGAAGAGGACCCGTTAGCTGAGCTGGAAGGATTGGCCACAACCGCGGGGACCCGGGTCGTCAGCGGACTCACTCAACGGCGCGACAAGCCGGACCAAACCACCTGCCTGGGCAAGGGCAAGGTGGAAGAGCTGCGGCTACTGACCGAAAGCCACAATGCCGACGTCATCATCTTTGACAACGATCTCAGCCCGGCGCAGACCCGCAACCTCGAAAAGGCACTCGATACCAAGGTGCTGGATCGAACCGAGTTGATTCTGGACATCTTTGCCGCCAATGCCCAGACCCGCGAGTCACGGCTGGCTGTGGAACTGGCCCAACTGGAATACTCACTGCCACGACTCAAGCACATGTGGACTCACCTCTCACGAATGAAGATGGGTGTTGGCATGCGTGGTCCAGGCGAGAAGCAGCTGGAATTTGACCGCCGCCTGGTGGAGAAGCGGATCCAGGATCTGCGAGCTGAATTGAGGACAATCGAGAAGCGTCGGGAGCGGCAGGTCTCGTCGCGCAGTGATTCCATGACCGTCTCGCTGGTTGGTTACACCAATGCTGGCAAGAGTACCCTGATGAATGCCCTGACCGACGCCCAGGTGATAGCCAAGGACCGGTTGTTTGCCACCCTGGATACACGCACACGCCGCTGGCAGCTGCCCAACTGGGGACCGGTGCTGATCAGCGATACGGTCGGTTTCATTCGTAACCTGCCGCATCGGCTGATTGCCAGTTTCAAAGCCACCTTGGAAGAAGCCAGCCAGGCTGACCTGCTTTTACATGTAGCCGATGGCTCAAGCCCCGCGGTGGTGCAGCAGGTAAGCGCCGTTCACGATGTGCTGTGCGAGATCGGTATGGAGCACAAGGACACGCTACTGGTGATCAACAAGATTGACCTGCTTGATGGCCCAGCCAGGCTGAGCGGATTGCTCGATCGCTACCCCCAGGCGGTGGCGATCAGTGCCAACAGTGGCGAGGGCTTCGATAAGCTGGCGATTGCCGTCAGCGATGCACTCAGCCGAACCTTCAAGAATGTTCTGATCGAGACCGGCATCTCCAACGGACGCCTGATGGCCTATGTGGCGGCCCACGGTGAGGTCCTCTCGACTCGCTACAACGAAACAACTGTCACAATTCACTGCCGGCTGCCGGAACAGTATCTCGGACGAATCCCCGCCTCGGAGGCGGTCGTTACCAGCTATGACGGCGACGGTGAAGATCCCAGGCAAGAGACCAAGGCGGATGGCTCGTCGTGAACTAAATCAATCCCGCGTGATTGTGACCGGCGCCTCAAGCGGTATTGGGCAGGCACTGGCACGCCGCCTCGCCGCCTGCCAGGCTCGGCTGCTGCTGACCGCCCGCCGGGAAGATCGGCTGCGGCAACTGGCAGATGAGATTGAGCCGCAGGCAGACGGCGTCAGCTGGATTGCCGGCGATATCACCGACGCCTCCGTTCGCCAGCAGATCCGCAGGCATGTCGACGAACAATGGCAGGGCCTGGACCTGTTGATCAACAATGCCGGTATTGGCTCACGTGGATCTTTCGCCACCTCGACAGCCGAAGAACTACAGCGAGTCATGGAAGTGAATTTCTTTGCGCCGGCAGAGTTCTCGCGAGAGTTGCTGCCACAGCTGCGTCAGGGCAGACAGCCCATGATCGTCAATGTCGGCTCGGTGCTCGGCCATCGAGCCGTTCCGCTCAAGAGTGAATACTGCGCCAGCAAGTTTGCCCTGCATGGATTCAGTGACGCCTTACGGGCCGAGTTGGCGGCCGAGGGAATCGATGTGCTGCTGATCAGTCCCAGCACGACTCGCAGCGAGTTCTTTGATGTGGCCGCGGGACGTCCCGCTGGATCGTCGGATCCGGCCAGCCGGCGCGGCATGTCGACCGACAAGGTGGCACGTAAATCGCTCCAGGCAATCCGGCGTGGCAAGCACGAGTTGATCCTTCCCTGCAGTGGCAAACTGCTCGTCTGGGCCGACCGGCTGCTGCCTGGCCTGGTCAATCGATTGCTTGCCAAACGGGCCAGTAAACAGAGCGATCAGTAGCCCAGCGTCCGTGGCCCGTGGTTAGCAGCGATCTGGCGAAAGCTGAGGCCGACTCCAAACCCCTAACCGACCACCTCTCACCCGTAGAGATGCTATACTTGCAGGACAAGCTAACACCATCACGAAACGAAGGACGTGGATCATGATTCGCAAGAACCGACGTCAGTTCCTCGAGGATTCCATGCTGACTGCCGCAACCGTGGCAGCTACCTCCTCCAGCACGATCCTGCTGGCAGACGAAGCGGAAACACAGAGCGAGAGCCCCAACGAGCGACTGGGTGTTGCAGTTGTCGGAGTTCGCGGTCGTGGTGGCAGCCATATTGGTGCCTTTGCCGGCCGCAAGGACACCGAGATTCTCTACATCTGCGATCCCGACCGGGAGATCGGCAACAGCCGTGCCACCGAGGTTGGTAAGCGACAGGGAGGCCGAGTGCCGACCTTCGTGGAAGATATTCGCAAGGTGCTGGAAGACGATCGAGTTGACATTGTCACAATCGCCACGCCCAACCACTGGCACGCACTGGCTGCCATCTGGGCCATCCAGGCTGGTAAAGACGTCTACGTCGAGAAGCCCGTCAGCCACAACGTCTCGGAAGGTCGCCGCATCGTGGAAGCGGCTCGTAAGTACGGCAAGATCTGCCAGACCGGCACGCAGAGTCGAAGTAATGCTGGCATGCAGGCCGTCATCGAGTACGTGCAGAGTGGCAAGATTGGCGACGTGCAGGTTGCCCGTGGCCTCTGTTACAAGCGACGTGGCAGCATCGGCGAACGCAGTAAGTACGATACGCCCTCGCACGTTAACTTTGACCTCTGGCTCGGTCCGGCACCTGACGCACCGCTGACGCGCCAGCGACTTCATTACGACTGGCACTGGCAGTGGCCCTACGGTAACGGTGACCTGGGGAACCAGGGAATCCACCAGATGGACCTGGCTCGCTGGGGCCTGGGTGAGAACAAGCTCTCCACGTCGAGCATCAGCTACGGTGGCCGCTTTGGCTATATCGACGCTGGCGACTCGGCCAATACCCAGGTCGTGATTCACGATTACGGCCAGCGATCGCTGGTCTTCGAGGTCCGTGGCCTGCCGACTCCCGACTATCGTGGTTCCAAGATCGGCGTGATCTTCGAATGCAGCGAAGGCTATGCCGTGATCCCCAGCTATGACAGCGGGACAGTCTTTGACAAGGATGGCAACCAGGTGACCAGCTTCCGCGGTGGCGGCGATCACTTCGCCAACTTCGTCAAAGCCGTCCGCTCACGTAAGCACGAGGATCTGAACGCCGACATTGAGGACGGTCATCTTTCCAGTGCTCTCTGTCACCTTGGTAACATCTCCTACCGGCTGGGCGACATTGTTGTGCCACAGGAAGTTGCCGATCGGGCCAAGCAGATCGAGTCGGCAGACGATAACGCGGCAACCTACGCTCGTGTCACCGAGCACCTGGAAGCCAACAAGGCTGACTTCGCGACCACTCCCTTCCGCTTTGGCGTGCCGCTCAAGATCAATCCCGATACGGAGGAGATCCTCGGTAACAAGAATGCCAGCCGAATGCTGACCCGCGAGTATCGCAAGCCCTTCGAAGTGCCGGCCGCAGGCCAGGTCTAGTCTGACATTCACAAACGAGAGGCGACTCCCGCAAACCTCAGAGAGCTGACCGCAGGCAGCGGTTGGCTCTCTTTTTTTGTGCCCGCCCAGCTGCCAGTCCGGATCGAGGTACCCGCACTCGAAAACTGGCGCCAGCTCAGACTGCAATTCGAAGACCGCTGTTTTGACGGTTAATCTGCAGTCACGGTTGACGGTTGAGGAACTGGCGGCACACTGTCCGGCTGCCACACTGTGCCGGCACGACCCGGCAACTTATAATCGCCTGCATACACATCCTTTAGAGCCTTGAATGTCCATGCCTTCCCTGCGGATCGGTGCCGTCTCCTATCTCAATACCAAGCCCCTGGTATCTGGCCTGCAGGAGCAGTTGCCAGCTGCCGAGCTGGTGTTTGATCTGCCCAGTCGACTGGCAGATCGCCTGGCGGCAGCAGATCTTGACGTCGCCCTGATTCCGACCGTCGAGTACTTTCAGGATCCTTCCTACGAAATAGTCTCGGACGCCTGTATTGCCTGCCGGGGGCCAGTGCTCAGCGTTTCGCTGCTCAGCCGCTGTCCGATCGCTGAGATCAGCAGCCTGGCACTTGACGAGGGTTCCCGTACCAGCGTGGCTCTGGTGCAGGTCTTGTTGCGAGAACGTTTTGGCATCACCCCCCAGCTCTCATCGCTGCCGATAGGTAGCGACCTGGCCGAGTCCACCGCAGATGCTGTGCTGGTCATCGGGGATCGAGCGATCGATCCTGCCCAGCAGGGATTTGTCGCCAACTGGGACCTGGGCCAGGAGTGGTGTAACTGGAGCGGCCTGCCTTTTGTGTTTGCCATGTGGACAGCCCGAGCGGGCCTGGGCGAACAGCTGGACAACGTTGCTAGTGCACTGCAAGCCAGTCGCGATGAGGGGCTATTGCGACTAGCTGAAATTGCCCGCCAGGAAGCAGGCACACTGGGACTCGATGCGGAACAATGCCATCGCTATCTGCGTGATAACCTCTACTTTTACCTCGGCCCTCAGGAGCGGGAGGGCCTGGAGCTATTCCGCCGCAGCCTGGGCAGCGAGATTCTTAGCGTACCGGGTGTCCGCTAGCAGAAACCAACTGATTGGAAATCCGAGAAATGCAGCAACCAGTAACTGAAACTCTCGATAAGGCGGTCGCCGGCGAGCGACTCACTGCTGCAGAAGGACTTCAGCTGTTACAGACGGATGATCTGCCAGCGCTCGGCAGGGCCGCCGATGCAGTCACCCGCCGACTGCATCCCGAGCCATATCGAACCTACAACATCGACCGCAATATCAACTACACCAACGTCTGCACGGCGGTCTGTGACTTTTGTGCCTTCTACCGGCCTCCAGGAAGTGAACAGGGCTGGGTCTTGCCCCGCGCAGAACTGCTCAGCAAGATCGAAGAGACCGTGGCTCTTGGTGGTGACCAGATCCTGATGCAGGGGGGGCTGCACCCGCACTTCAAGCTCGACTGGTACGAGGAGCTGCTGCAGGATATCAAGTCGCATTTTCCCCAGCTGAATGTGCACGGCTTCAGCCCGCCCGAATTGCATCACTTCACCAAGGTCAACAAGCTCACGATCAAGGAAGTCCTTTCTCGGCTGAAGGATGCCGGACTCGGAAGCCTGCCAGGTGGTGGAGCGGAGATACTTGTCGACCGAGTGCGCGATGCCATGACGCGAGGTAAAGTGAACAGCGACGATTGGCTCGGAGTCATGCGCTGCTGGCACGAGCTGGGGGGACGCAGCAGTGCCACGATGATGTATGGTCACGTGGAAACGCCGGCCGAGAGGATCGAGCACCTCGATCGCATTCGCCAACTGCAGGACGAAACAGGCGGCTTCACTGCGTTCATTTGCTGGTCATTCCAACCTGACAACACCGATCTGGCCCACATCCCCGCCGCCGGCGCCCACGATTATCTTAAGACCCAGGCAGTTGCCCGCCTGTACCTTGATAACCTGCCCAATATCCAGTCCAGCTGGGTCACGCAGGGGCTCAAGATCGGTCAACTCGCCTTACTGTACGGCGCCAATGACATGGGCAGCCTGATGATCGAGGAGAACGTGGTGGCCGAAGCGGGTACCGTCCATTTCCTGACCCTCGACCAGATCCGTGGGGCCATCACCGAGCTCGGCTACGAGCCGCGGCAACGTAATGTGCATTACGAGCTGATGGAGAGCGAGCATGAACAGCGAGCTGTCGAGGCAAATCGCGCCTGGCTTCAGCAGCAAGCCGAAACCGACTCGCTGGCTCAATTAGCCTGATCGCGCCGTAGCCGCGGCAGCCACTGTTTTTCGGATAACATGCAGAGATGATCGAAGTTCGTGAATTGACGAAATGCTATGAGGATCTTCGCCTCGGCGAAATCGTGGCGGTCGATTGCGTCAGCTTTGTTGCCCAGCCTGGCGAGATCTTCGGCCTGCTGGGTCCCAACGGTGCTGGCAAGACAACTGTCCTGCGGACACTCAGTACCATGCTCCGGCCCACCTCGGGGACGGCCGTGGTAGGGGGTTTCGATGTAAGCACGCAGGCCGCACAGGTCCGCCGCCACATTGGTTTCGTGTCAGGCAACCTGACCGGCTATGAACGGATGACAGCCTGGGAGATGGTCGAGTTCTTTGGCAGACTGCATGGCCTCGAGCAGGACCACTTGCAGGAACGCATGGAGACCGTCTTTTCCTGGCTGCAGATGGATGAGATCCGCGATCGACTGGGTGCCAAGATGTCGACCGGCATGAAACAGAAGGTCTCGATTGCCCGGGCGATTGTCCACGACCCACCCGTGCTGATTTTTGACGAAGCGACCGTCGGCCTCGACGTGCTGGTGGCCCGCTCCCTGCTCGATACGATCCAACAGCTGCGGGACGAGGGCAAGTGCGTGATCTTCTCCACACACCATATGCACGAAGCGGAAAGACTCTGCGATCGAATTGCCATCCTGCACCGTGGCAGAATTCTCAAGGAAGGAACCCTTGAGTCGTTGCTGGAGGGACAGCAGGGTAGCGACCTCGAACAGGTCTTCTTCGACTTGATATCGGAACACGACCAGCAGTCTCCGTCGCTCGCTGCCGACGATGGGGGAGGCTAACTGCATGCAATGGTCCAATGTGAAGTGGATTTTTCTGCGTGAAATCCGCGACCAGCTGCGCGATCGAAGGACGATGTTCGCGATTTTCGTGCTACCTGTCCTGATGTACCCGCTGATGGGGATGGTGATCCTGCAGATCACCCAGTTTGTGCAGGAACATCCCACCAAGGTCCGTCTTGTTGGCTGGGACCAGTTGCCAGACGAGCCAGCCCTGCTGGAAGAATCGGCAACCGGCGAGAGGCATTTTTCCTCCAGCTACAGCTCGCAAGCAGACCGTCAGTTGCTGACCATGACATTCGAGCCGTTGCCCCCGGATCAGCCCGATGTAGATACATTCAAAGCACAGACGCAGCAGCAGATTCGCGACGATGAGTTCGACCTGGTCGTCCGTTTTCCGGCTGGTTTTTCCAGCAAGCTGAAGGAATTTAACGATCGAGTCAGGGCCAGCCGAAGCGGTGAGATTGGCGAGGATCT
>CAUZOB010000121.1:0-15227 GCA_963581185.1 Planctomycetota bacterium
GAAGCACTCGATCAGGCCACCCTTTACGTCACGCTCGAGCCCTGTTGCCACCAGGGCAAGACGCCACCCTGCAGCGACGCTATCATCGCGGCGGGAATCAGCCGGGTCGTTGTGGCGGATCGGGATCCTTTCCCGGCGGTGGCGGGCGCTGGCATCAGGCAGCTCAGCGAGGCGGGGATCGAGGTTGTGGAGGGAGTTGGCCAGCAGGCGGCGCGGCAGCTTGTTGCTCCCTATCGCAAGCGTCTGCTGGCTGGCCAGCCATGGGTCATTGCCAAGTGGGCGATGACACTGGATGGCCGGATTGCCACCCGCAGTGGCGACAGCAAATGGATCTCCAATCAAGCATCGCGCCAGGTGGTTCACCAGTTACGTGGCCGGGTCGATGCAATCCTGGTCGGCCGCGGCACAGTGGTCGCCGACAACCCACAATTGACTGCTCGTCCAGCCGGAGCACGCACGGCGCTGCGAGTGGTCATGACCGAGAGTGCCGACTTGCCAGTCGGCTGCCAGTTGCTGGAAACGGCCCGGAAGATTCCCCTGCTGGTCAGCTGCACCGAGTCAGCTGACGAGGCCTGCAGGCAGCGGGTTCGTGACAGCGGAGCTGAGTTGCTGGTACTCGACAAGCAGGGCAATACGATCCAGCAGCTCCTTGATGAACTCGCTTCGCGACAGCTGACGAACGTGCTGGTCGAGGGTGGAGCCGGGTTGCTGGGCGGATTTCGTGACGGCAATTTCATCGATGAAGTTCACGTCTTCATGGCCCCGCAACTGGTTGGCGGTCAGCAGGCACCTGGCCCCGTGGGTGGGGAGGGGAGCAACCAGCTGGCCGAATCGCTGAAGCTGGAGGATCCCCAGTTGCAGACGCTGGACGGGGACGTCTACCTTCATGGGCGGGTGGCGAATCGCCCCTGGCAACCGTAGCCGCAGGGGCATGACCAGATAGACAACCTGAGCATCGTCTGCCATACTTCGGCGGTTCGATCGGCCAGCAGCTGATCGGTCGACGCGCCCGTGGCGCAACTGGATAGCGCATCGGTCTTCGGAACCGAGGGTTGTAGGTTCGAATCCTACCGGGCGTGCTCTCTCGTGCCACAATGACTGCAGTTCTCGCAGTCTTGCCAGCCCCTTGCCGACGGCCAATGGCAGGATTAGGATGGCTATTTCCCCTGTAAGTGGCCTCGCCAGCTGGGTTTAGCCAGTATTTTTCGATGCGACATGTCCTTTCCGCAATTGTGCAGAATGTCCCCGGAGTGCTTGCGCACATCGCCGGCATGCTGGCGTCGCGCGGATACAACATCGACTCCCTGGCAGTCGGCGAAACCGAGGAGCCACAGCTTTCTCGGATGACTTTTGTCGTGGTTGGCGATGAGCGAGTGCTGGAGCAGGTCCGCAAGCAGCTAGAGAAGATCGTCACCGTGGTCAAGGTTCTGGATATCAGCTCAACCGACTTCGTCGAACGAGACCTGATGTTGATCCAGGTCGACGCTCCGACGGGTAGCTCACGCAGTGAAATTCGCGAGCTGGTCGATATTTTTCGCGGCAAGATCGTGAATGTCGGTGCCGAGCAGGTGATGATCGAGATCTCAGGACGGGAGCAGAAAATACAGGCCTTCATCGAACGCATGCGACCATTCGGAATCACGGAACTTGTCCGTACCGGCAGAATTGCGATGGTCCGTTCGACAGCAAGCGACACCAGTGAATCCCCTGCCGAGGAGGAATGAAAGAAGCCATGACAGCTACAATCTACTATGACAACGATGCCGATCTTTCCCTGCTGGCAGACAAGACAATCGCCATCCTCGGGTATGGCTCCCAGGGCCATGCCCAGGCGCAGAATCTCAAGGACAGCGGCTGCAACGTGATCGTCGGCCAGCGACCAGGCAGTGCAAACTATGAGCTGGCTGTCAGCCACGGCTTTGAACCGCTGCCGCTGGATGAAGCGACCCGACAGGGAGACCTCGTCAACCTGCTGCTGCCCGATGAAGTCCAGGGAGACCTTTATCGCAACCAGATCCAGGACAATCTGGAGCCGGGCAATATCCTGATGTGCTCACACGGCTTCAATATCCACTTCGGCCAGATTGAACCACCCGCCGATGTGGACGCCCTGCTGGTGGCCCCCAAGGGCCCCGGCCACCTGGTCCGCAGCGAGTACGAGAAGGGTGGCGGCGTGCCAGCCCTGATTGCCTTGAGCGAGGGAGCCAGCGAAGAGACCAAGCAACTCGGTCTGGCCTATGCCAAGGGTATCGGCGGCACACGCGGTGGCGTGATCGAAACCAGCTTTGCCGAGGAAACCGAAACCGACTTGTTCGGCGAACAGGTGGTATTGTGTGGCGGAGTCAGTGCGCTGGTCGAAGCCGCCTTCGACACACTCGTGGATGCCGGTTACCAGCCCGAGATGGCGTACTTTGAATGCCTGCATGAACTCAAGCTGATCGTCGACCTGTTCTACGAGGGTGGACTCAGCTACATGCGATACAGCGTCAGCAACACGGCTGAATTCGGCGACTATACCAGTGGCTCGCGTATCGTCACCGATGAAACACGTGCCGAGATGAAACGCATCCTGGCGGAAATCCAGCAGGGCGATTTCGCTCGCAAGTGGATTCTCGAAAACAAGGCCGGGGCACCCGCCTTCAAGGCGACCCGACGCCGTGCTCGAGAAAGCCAGTTGGAAGAAGTTGGTCGACGACTGCGTCGATTGATGAGTTGGATCGACGTCAAGGAAGTTTGATTCTGTCCGTGGGGACATGTCCTCTCCGTGCACCACCGAGCGTGCGATGCAAATCCACCCGCTCCACCAACAGCATGGCCGCCATTACCAGGCGAATCGCTTCGTCTACCCGGTACTGAGTCGCCGCAGCGGTGGCATCTCGATCGGCATCAATCTCAACCCGGACAAGGTCTGCAACTTCGACTGCATCTACTGCCAGGTCGATCGGACCAGCCAGGCCGAAACCCGCTTCGTCGAAACAGCTGCCCTGCTCGAGGAACTCGACTCCCTGCTCGAGCTGGCACGATCCGGCGAGTTGTTCAGCGACGAACCGTTCGCCAGCATTCCAGCGGAACTTCAGCAACTCAGTGACATCGCCTTTTCCGGCGATGGCGAACCGACCAGCCATCGCAACTTTGCCGAGATCGTAGCAGCCTGTGCTGCCGCCAAGGACAGCCACGGTCTGGCTGATCTGCCGATGGTGCTGATCACCAATGCCAGCATGTTTCACCGCCCGCACATCCAACAGGGACTCGAGATCCTGGCCGCACACCAGGGCCAAATCTGGGCCAAGCTGGATGCCGGCAGCGAACAGTACTACCAGTTGATTGAGCGCACGCCGATCCCCTTCCAGCAGGTGCTGGATAATATTCTACTCGCCGCCCGGCAATGGCCGATCGTGATCCAGGCGCTGTTCATGGAAGTCCAGGGGCAGCCGCCCGACGCTAACGAGCAGCAGGCCTTTTGTGATCGACTCAACGAGGTAATTCAGCAGGGTGGCACGATCTCACTGGTGCAGGTCTACACGGTGGCCCGGCCACCAGCCGAAAGTTACGTCGGGCCGCTTTCCAACCAGGCCGTGGACGAGCTGGTACAGCGCGTGATCGACTCAACCGGCCTCACGGCACGCGGCTTCTATGGCTCTCTCCCCGGCGGCGAAGGATCCCCATGACCAGCGACCCTCCCGGCAACCACTCTTCAAAATCGACAGCCCGCTGGCTGCCAATCGTGATCATCTGCGCCATCCTGGCTGCCTGGTCCCTGGTACAGATGGTAGGCGCCGTACTGGGTGAGTATGGACAGTACGAGCAGTTTGGACGCAGCGACCCCAGCAGCTTTATTGCTCGCTACAAGGCACTCCTGGTGGCCGGCTCAATGGCCGCCTTTCTCGGCATGTGGCTGCTGGCTCTCTGGTTTCGTGCCCGTCGGCAGCGACGCAGCGGCTGAGGGCAGGCCGGCCTTAGAGGCTGCCACGCGACGACGAATTTGGCCAGCGCCGCTATCAGACTGGTCCAGGATCAGGCTAGAGCAGGCTGCGGCAACTGGCCACATCGGTCGCCAGGATCACCAGCTCGAAACCAGGGGTTGCAGCCAGCCTCTCAACGCCTAACCTCTACTCCATGGCAGCCTCGGATATCACGATCACCGGAGCCCGGGAGCATAACCTGCAATCGGTTAATGTCAGGCTGCCTCGCAACCAGCTGATCTGCCTGACCGGTGTCAGCGGCTCGGGCAAGAGTTCGCTGGCTTTCGATACGCTCTACGCTGAGGGACAGCGACGGTACGTGGAGAGTCTCTCCAGCTTTGCCCGGCAATTCCTCGGCCAGATGCCCAAGCCGCAGCTGGATGCCATCGCCGGCCTGACTCCCTGTATCTCCATCTCACAAAAGACCGCCGGGCGTAATCCTCGCAGCACGGTTGGCACGATCACCGAGATCTACGACTTTCTGCGCGTGCTCTATGCCCGCGTCGGACAGGGCTACTGTCCTTCCTGTGATCAGCCGATCACGGCGCAGACGCGTGAGCAGATTCTCTCGCGCATTCTGCAACTGGATGAGGGCACTCACTTCACCCTGCTGGCGCCGCTGATCCAGGCACAGAAGGGGGAGTACCGTGATCTCTTCGACGATCTTCTGCGGCAGGGATTTTCCCGCGTGCGTGTCAACGGCGAACTCTCCACGCTGAGCGAGGCACCATCGCTGGATCGCCGCATGCGTCACGACATCGAGGTGGTGGTGGACCGCCTGGTAATCCAGCCGGACGTGCGGCCACGACTTTCGGAAGCCGTTGAGCTGGCACTCAAGATGGGTGACGGCACGATGATCGTGCTGTCACAAGGTGAGGACGAAACGGAGGCGGCTCCTCCGGTGGGCAAGAAGAAGCAACGACGCGGGACCTTCCAGCAGGGGGATCTGGTCTTCTCCAACCGCTATGCCTGCACCACCTGTGGTCTCAGTTTTCCACCCCCGTCACCACAGCTCTTCAGTTTCAACAGCCCACAGGGGATGTGCCTGGAATGCGACGGCCTGGGGCAGCTCCATTCATTCGATGTCGACCTGCTTGTTCCTGACAGCAGCCTCTCGCTGGCTACTGGCTGCCTGGAACTACTGGGACCCTGGAAGAAACTGGGACGCTGGCGGCGGCATATTTACCAGGGTGTGGCCGACACGATGGAACGCATCCACGGCTGGGACGATGGCAGCATGCTGGAAACATCCTGGCAGGACCTCCCCCAGCAGGCGCGAGACATCTGGCTCTGGGGCTGCGGCGAGCAACACATCACTTTTACCTGGCGCGGCGGCAACTCGCCGATGAAATACGGTGGCGCATACGGCGGCATCATCCCGGACTTGATGTCCAAGCACCGAAACAGTCGCAGCCGGCCGCAGTTGCGGCAGCTGGAACGGTACATGAACACAATTCCCTGTCCACATTGCCACGGAGAACGACTGAATCCTCAAGCCCGCTCGGTCAAGATTCAGAGCACTCACAAGCGGTTTGCCGATTCCGGACCCAGTTCCCTTTCCGAGGTCTGCCAGTTAACGGTCCGGCAGGCCGCTGAGTTTTTCCAGCAACTGGAGTTGGACAGGATCGGCGAACTGGTGGCCAGCGAGGTGCTCAAGGAAATCTCCCGGCGACTCGGCTTTCTGCTGAACGTCGGATTGGACTACCTGGCCCTCGACCGTACCGCCCCCACACTGAGTGGCGGTGAGTCGCAGCGGATACGGCTGGCCGCGCAAATCGGCTCAGGACTCGTCGGTGTCACCTATATCCTGGATGAACCCTCCATTGGACTGCATCCACGCGACAACGACCGCTTGCTGAAAACACTCTGCCGACTGCGAGACATGGGCAACACCGTGGTCGTGGTGGAGCACGACGAGGAGACAATTCGGGCCGCGGATCACATCATCGATTTTGGACCGGGAGCCGGTGTGCGGGGCGGCGAGGTGGTGGCCAGCGGACCGGTTGACGAGATTATCAGGGCGACTCGCAGCCTGACGGGTGACTATCTTGCCGGCCGACGGTCGATTCCCATGCCCGACGAGCATCGCCCGGCCGACGGCCCGCAGCTGATCGTGCGCGGCGCCCGGCACAATAACCTCAAGGAAATCGATGTCTCGTTTCCGCTGGGGACGTTTATCTGCGTGTCCGGGGTCTCCGGGTCGGGCAAGAGTTCGCTGGTCAACGATATTCTCGCCCAGGCCCTGCGGCGGGATCTGAACAATGGCCTCACTACCCCCGGTGCCCACCAGGCGATCGAGGGAATCGACCAGCTGGACAAGATGATCGCTATCGACCAGTCGCCAATCGGCCGTACGCCGCGATCGAACCCGGCCACCTATATCAAGGTCTTTGATGACATTCGCAGTCTCTTCTCCCAACTGCCCCACTCCAAGCGACGTGGCTACAAGCCGGGGCGATTCAGCTTTAACGTCAAGGGTGGACGCTGCGAGGCCTGTGAGGGTAACGGTACAAACCGCCTCGAGATGGACTTCCTCGCCGATGTCTGGGTGACCTGCCCGATCTGCGAGGGGCAACGATTCAACCGCGAGACCCTGCAAGTTGAATTCAAAGGGCATTCCATCTCGGACGTGCTGCAGATGGATATTCAACAGGCACTCGAACTCTTCCAGAACATTCCCAAGGTCTACGAGAAGTTGAAAACGCTGCATGAAGTGGGGCTGGACTATATCAAGCTCGGGCAGCCTTCGCCGACACTCTCCGGTGGCGAGGCACAGCGAATCAAGCTGGCCAGGGAACTGGCCAAGAAAAGTACCGGCAGCACGCTCTACCTGCTGGATGAGCCGACCACCGGCTTACACTTCGCCGATATCGAAATGCTGCTCAAGGTACTGCATGACTTCGTGGACGCTGGCAATACCGTGATCGTGGTGGAACACAACCTGGAGGTTCTCAAGACGGCCGACTGGATCATCGACCTGGGGCCCGAGGGAGGTGACGGCGGCGGCGAGATCATGGTCACGGGACCACCCGCCAGAGTGGCTGCCTGCCAGCAGTCGGAAACAGGCAGGGCCCTGCAGCGAGCGATCCAGCGGACCGATGGCCAGCCTGTAGAAGATGCCGGCCAGGAGGTAACCGGGGCCAGGCCCGACTCTTTGATCATGGACCGGATTACGGTCCAGGGTGCCAGCCAGCACAACCTCAAGGGAGTCGACGTGGAACTGGCTCGCGATAAGCTGACCGTCTTCTCTGGGCCCAGTGGCAGTGGCAAGACGTCGCTGGCGATGGACACGATCTACGCCGAGGGCCAGCGGCGGTATGTTGAGAGCCTCAGTTCCTACGCCCGCCAGTTCATCAGCCAGATGCAGAAGCCGGTGCTGGAGCATATCGAGGGGCTGTCGCCGTCGATTGCCATCGAGCAAAAGAATCTCGGCCACACACCTCGATCCACGGTCGGCACGGTCACGGAAATCTATGATTACCTGCGGATTTTACTGGCCCGTCTGGGCCTGCCTTACTGTCCGGAGTGTGATTGCACGGTTGGAACCCAAACCAGCGACCAGGTTGTCGACAAGCTGATGGCGCTCGAGGAGGGTACCCGGCTGTACCTGATGGCGCCAATCGAACTGGAGCCCGGCCAGGACTATGCCGCCCTCTGGGATGAGATCCGCGAACAGGGTTACAACCGCGTCCGGGTCGATGGACATACCCACTCGCTGGATGTCCCCCCGGCGGTCGATCGGCGGCAACGACACGAGCTGCATGTTGTTGTTGACCGCCTTGTCATTAAAAGCACGTCCCGCTCACGTACCGCCGAGAGCGTGGAAGTCGCACTGGCTCTCGGCCGCGGGGTCATCCAGCTGGCGGTGGTCAGCGAGCAGCTGGACGAGGATCGCTGGGAGCTGATCACGCACAGCCAGCACATGGTCTGCGAGCAGTGCGGCCGCAGCTTCGAGGCACTTACACCTCACAATTTCTCATTCAACAGCTACCTCGGCTGGTGCCACAGCTGTGAGGGCCTCGGCACCCAGACCGGTGCCAATCCGGCTGCCTTGCTGGACCGGCAAGACCGCACGCTCCAGCAAGGAGTGCTCAAGCCCTGGCCATCGCTTGACCAGCCGCTGGCAGCCAGCATGCTGGATGCAGCCTGCAGCGAACTCGATATTCCGGCCGATCTCCCCTTCGAACAACTCTCCACTCGCCACCGCAGGCTGCTGATGTTTGGCAGTGGCGATCGCTGGATCGAGGTGCCAGCCAGCTCAGAGCAGGGTGCATTCCAATTCCAGTTCAAGGGGCTCTACCCGGCACTGGAAGAAGCGTCACGCCTGTCACCCTCGCTGCGGCAGCGACTCGAAAGCCTGGTCGACCAGGTTGAGTGTTCCAGCTGCGGCGGTGGCCGACTGCGAGACGATGCAGGGGCAGTTCGTTTCCAGGGGCGAACGATTGACCAGTATTGCCGCCTGCCGCTGGCCGAGCTGCTGGAAGTGGTGAAGCAATGGAAACTCTCCAGCCGTGAAAAGAAGATCGCCGGGGAACTGCTGCGAGAAATAAAGCAGCGGCTGGAGTTCCTCAATGATATTGGGCTGCACTACCTCGCCTTGCAGCGACCAGCAGCAACTCTCTCCAACGGCGAGGCGCAGCGAATTCGGCTGGCCAGTCAACTGGGGAGCGGGCTCTGTGGAGTCCTCTACGTGCTGGATGAACCTACCATCGGACTGCATCCCCGTGATAACCAGCGGCTACTGCGAGCACTCTACAAGCTGCGAGACCTGGGCAATACCTTACTGGTGGTTGAGCACGATCGAGAGATCATCAATGGCTGCGACCAACTTTGTGACTTCGGCCCCGGTTCAGGTCGCAATGGGGGCCAGATCGTGGCACAGGGAACGGTGCCTGAAATCTGTCGCTCGTCGACATCGGTGACCGGCCCTTACCTGACCGGCAAGAAGGCCATCCCGATTCCAGCCAACCGTCGTCCGGTCAGCCGTGGGCAAGGCCAGTGGCTGGACCTGATTGGAGCCCGCCATCACAACCTGGACAACGTCGATCTCAAGATTCCATTGGGAACACTGACCGTGGTGACAGGTCCCAGCGGCAGTGGCAAGAGCTCACTGGTGGACGGCGTGCTGTATGCCGAGTTGGCGCGGCGATTGCATCGAGCCAGTCGCGTGGCAGGGCCACACGAGAAGATTGTCGGGCTGGAATTGATCAACAAGGTCATCCGGGTTGACCAGAATCCACTGGGCAATTCTCCTTCCTCCAACCCCGCCACCTACACCGGCGCAATGGACCTGATCCGAGACCTGTTCGCACAGCTTCCCGATTCCAAGCTGCGGGGATATTCTCCGCGCCGCTTCAGCTTTAATGTGCCAGGTGGCCGCTGCGATGACTGTGATGGTCACGGTCGCAAGTGCATCGAAATGCACTTTCTGCCTGACATCTGGGTGACCTGCGAAACCTGCCAGGGCCGTCGCTATAACGAGGAAACCCTGGCAGTCAGCTACAAGCATCATTCGATCAGCGAGGTCCTGGAGATGACCTGCCAGCAGGCCGTTGAGCTGTTCGACACTATTCCCAAGATTCGCCGCATCCTGCAGACACTCTGTGACGTCGGCCTCGATTACCTCACGCTGGGCCAGCCAGCTCCGACGCTCTCCGGTGGCGAGGCGCAGCGAGTGAAGCTGGCTGCCGAGTTGTCGCGGCCAGATACCGGCCAGACTCTCTACCTGCTCGACGAACCCACCACCGGTCTGCATTTTGACGACCTGGCGCAACTGCTCGATGTACTCCATCGACTGGTCGACCTGGGGAATACAGTGGTCGTGATCGAGCACAACCTGGACTTAATCAAGACCGCTGACTGGGTCATCGATATGGGTCCCGAAGCGGGGCTGGAGGGGGGCCAGATTGTCGCCGAGGGGACGCCGGAAACAGTCGCTCGCCGCCGTAACGGCAAGCCAGCCAGCCACACTGGCAAAGCACTGGCACCGCTGCTGGCAGAAGGACCTCTGCTGGAACGTTCCGTCCACCTGCCAGCAGGCCAGCCGGAGACTCAGCAGGAGGAACTGGAAATCAAGGATGTCGGTAAGGATGCACGGATGCCCTGGGAACTGAACGGGCGACGCTGGCACACCGAGCAGCGGGTCGATCGCAGTGGTGGAGCGGTCAAGTGGGACGGACAGGTCCTGGCTGCCGTGATCGATCGCATTCAGCAACTGGGTAAGTTCAGCGAGACGGACTATGGGAAACGCAGCGTGGTTGAAATCGCGGCGACAAAAAAGAGCATCGGCTGGTTCTTCCACGCCCTTACCGCCGAAACCTGGCTACTGAAAATGAAGTTTCGGGTGGCCAGGGGAACATTCAAACGCGAGGAACTGGTCCCCCGACTTGGCCTCCAATCGCTCAACCAGATGGACGACCTGCCGGTCTACGGAAATCAGCCGCGCACCAAGGTCAGAGCCCACCGCAGCCACTGGCAGGAGATCGAGCTGAAGGTCCATAGCTGGGATGAGATCGACAAGCCCGAGTTCTGGCAGTTCCTCGAAGAGGCGGTGGATGGTTTCCAGAAGGTCGCCGGCCAGTCGAGCAAGTCGCTCGAGGATCTGACACCCTGGAAAGCGCTTGGCCAAAAATGGCATTTCATGCGGAAGGGATTTCGCGTCGGCGCCAGGGCCGAGTGGCCTGTCGAATTACTGGAAGAACTGCATCAGATACTGCAGGAAGTTCTGCCAGAGGGCCAGTTCCTCTGGAATAACAAGCAACTGGTCCACCTCTATGACAAGCAGGGCAAGCGGCCCTGGTCCTCGATCCAGACAAAGAAAATCGAACACCTCGTCCTGCACATATCCGGACCCCGCGGCTGTGCCACGCTGGGCAGGATTGCCGAACTCGGTTATGACCGCTCCTTCGATGGCAGTGACCCCGGGCGAGAACTGATCCAGATCAAGTTCCGCTCACTGGAAGATCTCTACCGTGGCGATCTGCCCGGCTTCCTGGCAGAACACCTGGCAGCCAGCCGCCGCATTCGTACAGAAAAATCACCCTTCGTCGCTGACTAGGAGATAGACCGATGAGTTCGGCACCCGAATCACAACTGGTCGAGCCAACGATGTTGTTCCGCTTCAGCGTGCCATGTCGCCAGCAGCAGTCGGCATGGAATGGTGACTTGATCACTCTGCCTGATGACCATGCCATCCATTCGTTTGGTGAAATGTCGGGTCGACCGGTATTCGCCGACCTGCGGGCCGGCTGGAGTGAAGCGGGGTTGATCTTCACCCTCACGGTGACAGGCAAGCAGCAGAGCTGCTGGTGCCGGGAGCAGAAGATCGAGGATAGTGATGGGCTGCGGATCTGGATTAACACGCGGGACACTCAGTCGATTCACCGGGCCAGTCGCTTCTGTCACCAGTTTGTATTCCTGCCGTCTGGCGGAGGCGGGGGAAACCTCGAAGCAGTCGCAGCCCAGTTGCCGATCGGGCGAGCCAAGGAACAGCCGCGACCCGTCCCCCATGGAGGGCTCTCCATCGTGGCCACTGAAATCAGCGGAGGCTACCAGCTGACTGCCATGGTGCGGGCCGAGTCGCTGACCGGCTTCGACCACCAGGAACATCCGCGACTCGGTTTTAGCTACGCCGTAGTCGATCGCGAACTGGGCTGGCAGACGTTTAGCCTGGGTCCCGAGTATCCCTTCATGTCCGATCCCAGCCTCTGGGGGACGCTGCAACTGGTCGAGAGCTAGAGGCCCGAGGTTTCGAGCGACATAACCTCTAACCGCTCGCCCTTAACTTTCCGCCATATCGCGGGCGTGGTAGCTGCTGCGGACAAAAGGACCGCTGGCGACCTTGGCAAAACCCAGCTGGCGAGCCAGTTCGCCCAGCTGATCGAAGCGTTCAGGCCGAATGTACTCGACAACCGGCAGGTACTGTGGTCCCGGCTGCAGGTACTGGCCAAGCGTGAGAAAATCAACGCCATACTCTCTGAGGTCCGCCAGCACGTCGAGCAACTCGTCTTCCGACTCGCCCAGCCCCAGCATCAAGCCACTCTTGGTCTTGATCGACGGATCCTGACGCTTGACATACTCCAGCAGGTGCAGTGTCCAGCGATAGTCGGACTTGGGGCCACGCACGCGGCGGTACAGCCGGGGAACTGTCTCGGTGTTGTGATTGAAGACATCGGGTTGAGCCTCGATCACACGTTCGACCGCAGCCCGATTTTCGACGAAGTCCGGTGTCAGCAGTTCCACCGTGGCAGCGGATCGAGCCCGTACTGCTTCGACACACTTGTAAAAGTGGTCGGCACCGCCATCAGCAAGGTCATCCCGCGTGACCGAGGTAATCACGACATGTTTCAGGCCCAACCGGGTGACAGCTTCTGCCAGTCGCTGCGGTTCATCCTCGGAGGGCGGCTGCGGCCGTCCCCTGCTGACGCTGCAGAAACCGCAGGGACGCGTACAGGTCTCACCAAGGATCATGAATGTGGCAGTCAGTTGGGAGTAACACTCCGCCCGATTTGGGCAGCGGGCATGGTCACAGACCGTGGCCAGGCCGAGTTCATCCAGCAGGCGAGCTGTAAAATGATCGGCATTCCCGCGAGGCAGCTCGCGCCGCATCCAGGCTGGCAGCCTGCGGCGAGCTTGTGGAGCATCGATGAGCGGCAATTCAACCGACATACCCTGGTTCCTTGAGCTCGAGCTGGGGATGTCCCGTGAACAGGTGGTAATCCGTGATCTTCAGCTGAGCGGCCAGACCGGCCACCAGCGCTGAACGAATGCTGGACATTCTAACAGGCCGCTGTTGTTCGGCTAGCAAGCAACTCATCGTACGACTGCGATGGCTGCCGCGGCGTCTGCCGACCGAATGGATAAAGCCGTGGTCCAGCATCTCGGGATTAACATTCAGATAGGCACCAAAACGGCTGGCGTTATGCCAGTTATCGAGTCCGCTGGCCACCAGTTGACCACTACGACCCCAGAGTCCGTGCTCGGCCGGCCGCAGCTCAGAGGGATACCCCAGTTCCACGAGTGTATGCTGGATGCCTGTCAGCACTTGCAGCTCCAGCCTGGCGAGATCCCAGCCACACCAGCCCAGTGGAACGACTGGCAGGATGGCCAGTTGACCTGGCCCATGCAGGATCGTGCCGCCGGAGCGACGTACCCAGCTGACCTTGAGCTGACGACTGCGCAGCTGGCGAGCGGAGTAGCGAATATCGTCCCACGAGCCCTGCCTGCCGACCGTGATGTGGGGGGTATGTTCTGCCAGCAGGATGGTAGCCTTTTCAGCACGTTCGGCTTCTTCCGCCAGCTGCCTTTGGAGCTGCTGACAGTCTTCCCAGGGCAGCCTTCCGAGCAAGTGGAACGAGAGGCTGCCTGCGTCATGCTCTGCAAGCTCTGGAGAGCCAAGTTGCTTCATGGTTCTGGATCCCGTCAGCTGAAGCCGACCCTGCCTGCAGGCCGACAATCGACGGACCACTTTAACAGCCGACTATTAGACTGGCTAGGCGAGACCAGGCGGTGTCCGATATAGTGGAGAGCGTTGACTGGATGCTGACATCTTCGAGTCGGAATGACTGATGGCTGGCAAGAAACAGAAGAAATCGGACACGCCGGGCCAGCGTGTCGTGAGTCGCAATCGCAAGGCACGCCATCGCTTCAACGTGCTGGACACGCTGGAATGCGGTATCCAGCTGGTCGGCAGCGAGGTCAAGAGCTTGCGCGACGGCAAGGTTTCACTGGAGGAGGCCTACGGTCGGGTTCGCGATGGCGAGGTCTGGCTGGTGGGCTGCGACATTCCACAGTACTTGCAGGCCAGCGAATGGAACCATGATCCTCGGCGGCCACGCAAGCTGCTACTTCACCAGCGAGAAATCAAGAAGTTCGCAGGACTGGCTCATGAGAAAGGACTCACGCTGGTGCCACTCAAGATCTACTTCAATGTGCGCGGCATCGCCAAGGTCCAGATAGGTCTCTGCAAGGGTCGCCAATTGCACGACAAGCGGGAAAAGCTGAAGCAGCAGAGCACCGAGCGGGATATGAAGCGCGCAGCCAGGCAGCGCTAAGCGGATGCTGCCCAGTCGTTCCAGGTTCAGCGGCAGCCCGACCCAACGCTGGCCCATTTTCGTATACCATGCATGAGTTCCAATCACTGACCCCTGACCGCTGGTTTCCATGCTTGAGCTCCTGGACATCAAAAAGTCTTTTCCGCTGCCTGGTGGCAGACAGTTGCCGATCCTGTCTATTCCGAAATTCAGCGTGGCTGAAGGTGAACAGGTGGTACTGGTGGGTCGCAGCGGTGGCGGCAAGACGACCTTACTGCACTTGATCGCTGGCATCACGCGACTCGATTCAGGACAGATTATTTTCCAGGACAAGTCGATCGGCACGCTCTCCGAACCGGCCTATGACCGTTTTCGTGCTGCCTGGATGGGTTACGTGTTCCAGACGTTCAACCTGCTGCCTGCTTTCACAGCGCTTGAAAACGTCCTGCTGGGAATGACCTTTGCCCGTAAAGCGGTCGATCGCGGCCGCGCCAGGATCTTGCTCGAGCGGGTCGGCCTCAAGGACCGCTTGCACCACCGTCCAGCGGCCATGTCGGTCGGCGAGCAGCAGCGAGTTGCTGTTGCCCGTGCCCTGGCCAACCGCCCCCGTTTGCTGCTGGCAGACGAACCGACCGCCAATATTGATCCGGCCAACCAGCAGAAGATCGTCGACCTGATTCGTGAAACTGCCCTGGAAGAGAAGATCTCCCTGATCATGGTGACTCATTCAACAGAAGTTGCCAGCCAGTTTGATCGAGTTGACCAACTGGACGAGATCAACGAGTTGTCCGCCGGCGCCGAACCGACTGCAACAGAAACCACCTGACAAATCACGAGCACCGATGAGCCTGTTTGCCATAGCACTGCGCAGTATCAAGCAACGAAGCCTGGCTTCGGTGTTGACCTGTTTCTCGATGGCGCTCGGCGTCTCGCTGATGGTCGCGGTGATCACGATTCATGGCGTCGTCCAGGACTCGTTCCGCGTCGGCGAGCAACTTGGTTTCAACATCCTCGTCGGGCCGAAGGGTGGCAAGCTCCAATTGACGCTCAATTCGGTCTACTACCTCGATCAGCCGATCGAGAATATTCCCTACGCTTACTACCTTGAGTTCAAGCAGCAGGCCGATCGGCAGGCCGACTATCGGCATTCGCTCGCCAACAAGGCAGACCAGCTGCACTGGGAGTTGACCGATGCAACCCAGCAGCTGGCTGAGCTGGGAGCGGGCAGTGGCTC
>CAUZOB010000122.1:0-15085 GCA_963581185.1 Planctomycetota bacterium
TCTCCCAGATGTGGCAGATCTCCGCAGACAAGATCGACCTGCTCGATCAGCAGTGGGATCCGCTCGACGGCTCACCCGTCTTCACCGTGGAAGGCCGCTATGTCTCCCAGGGCTGGACGGAATGGACTCAGGGGTTCCAGTTCGGCTCACAAATCCTGCAATTCGATGCCAGCGATGACGAACGCTACCTCGAGCTAGCCCGACGAAACACGCTCGAACAAATGGCCTCACACGTCACCCACACCGGCGTGCACGATCATGGCTTCAATAACGTCAGCACCTACGGCGGACTCCGCCGGCTGATGCTCGAGGGCCGCATTGACGACGATCCCTGGCAGCTGGCCTTCTACGAGTTGGCCCTCAAGGCCAGCGGTGCTGTGCAAGCCAGCCGCTGGACAGTGACCAGCGACGGAACCGGCTTCATCCACTCCTTCAACGGCCCCCATTCACTCTTCTCCGATACGATCCGCTCCTTGCGCAGCCTCTCGCTGGCCCACCAGCTGGGCCATTCACTGATGGCTGAGAATGACCGTAGTATCTCGCTGCTGGAACGACTGGTTCAGCACGCAGGTACCACCGCTCGCTACAACGTCTACTACGGTGAGGACCGCGACCGCTACGACGAGTCGGGACGCGTGGTCCATGAGAGTATCTTCAATACAAACGACGGCCAGTATCGCTGCCCCAGCACCCAGCAGGGCTATTCGCCCTTCTCGACCTGGACTCGTGGCCTGGCCTGGGTGATGCTCGGCTTTGCCGAACAGCTCGAGTGGCTGCCCACGCTCAGCGATCAGCAGCTCGAGACGGTCGGAGGCCGCGAGCAGATTGAAAGCATGATGCTGCGCGCCGCGCGGGCCAGCTCGGACTATTTCATCCATTCCACACCCGCCAACGGCATCCCCTACTGGGATACCGGAGCTCCCGGACTTGCCCAGTTGGGAGAGGATCGTGACGCTGCCGCCGACCCCGCCAACTGTCCCGAACCGGTCGACAGCTCGGCCGCCGCAATCGCAGCCCAGGGCCTGCTGCGACTTGGCCGCTACCTCCAGTCCCAGGGGGAGGCGGAAGCGGAGGCCAGCCAGCAGTACTGGCAGGCGGGACTGACCGTCGCCCGCAGCCTGCTCTCTGAACCCTATCTCTGCAGTGACCCCGACCACCAGGGACTGCTGCTGCATGCCATCTATCATCACCCCCGTGGCTGGGATCACCTCCCCGCAGGTGCCGAACTGCCTCATGGTGAGTCCTGCCAGTGGGGCGATTACCACCTGCGTGAACTGGCACTCTACCTGGGCCGCGAAGCCAGCCAGCAGGCGTACTACACATTTTTCGGCCCGGCCAACGAACAGCCAAACTGACCAGGAGATTCACTGCCATGCGCCTCTGGACCGTGCTCACCGTGCTGCTTTCAGTCATTACCATCCAGGCGGATATCCAGGCCGAGGTGGAGCGATTTGAGATTACCGAGCGAATTCCGTTTGCCGGCGGCACGGAGTTTGGCGAGGTCGGTTCCTATGAGCGGATCGTGGGCAGAGTGACGTTTGCCATCGACCCCGACGCCAGACAGAATTCGGCGATCGTCGACCTGGACAAGGCGGCACGGGGAGAAGATGGCCGCGTTCGCTTTTCCATGGACCTCTTCATGCTGGCGCCCAGTGATCTGTCGCGTGGCAACGGAGCCATGCTTTACGACGTCAATAACCGTGGCAGGAAACTCGCCCTGCGGTTCTTCAACTTTGCCGCCGGAAACAATGATCCTGCCACCGTAGCGGATGCCGGCGACGGCTTCCTGATGCGAAAGGGTTTTGTGGTTGTCTGGAGCGGCTGGGATGGCGAGCTTTTGCCAGGCGGCGGATTGATGCAATTGCGTGCCCCGGTCGCCGAGGGATCAATCCAGGGTCTGCTGCGCTGCGAATTCGAAACCACGTCCAAGGCGACTCGCCTGACCGTCTCCCGCGCCAGCCATGGCAGCTATCGCCCGCTGACCGACCAGCTGCCGGATGCTTCACTCAGCTGGCGGGACAATCCGCGAGAACCGCGACGCATGGTGCCGCGAGACCAGTGGACGTTGCACGTCACCGAGCAGCCGAATGCGTCCCCATCCCAGTTGCCGCTTGTCGAGGTGGAGTTAGTGGATGGAGAGTTCCTGCCCGGCAAGCTCTACGAGGTGATCTACCAGGCTCACAGTCCGCTGGTCCACGGCGTCTGTTTTGCCGGAGTGCGGGACCTGATGTCGGCCTTCAAACATGGCGAGGGAGAAGATAATCCACTTGCTGGCACGGTCGCCCGTGCACATGGTTTTGGAGTCTCCCAGAGTGGCCGGTTCCTGCGTGAGTTGTTGTTCTGGGGCTTGAATGAGGATGAGCAGGGGCGGGCCGCCTTCGATGGCCTGATCCCGCACGTGGCAGGCGGCGGGCTGGGATCCTTCAATCATCGCTTTGCACAGCCCACGCGGTTTTCCACCCAGCGAAGCAACCATGACTATCCGGTGGATCGTTTTCCTTTTGCCTACTCGACACAGCGAGACCCCTGGACAGGTTCCCGCACGAGCGTACTGGCCCGGACCCCGCGGTCCGTCATGCCGAAGGTCATGCATACCCAGTCGACGGCGGAATACTGGACGCGAGCTGGCTCGCTGCCGCACACCGATCCGCTCGGTCAGCGGGACGCCCGTGTACCTCGCAATGTTCGCTTTTACACGTTTGGTGGGACGCAGCACGCACCGAGTGGTTATCCACCCAGCAAGGGAACGGAGCAGGCGCTCGGCAATCCCGGTGACTATCGCGTCTTTCTCCGTGCGCTACTGCTGCATCTTGATAAATGGGCTGAGGGTGCGTCGCCACCCGCCAGCGTCTACCCGACCATTCGAGCTGGCACGCTGGTCGACTGGCGCCAGGCCAGCTCTGGCTTTCCCAATCTGCCCGGCGTCCGTTATCCCCAGATTATTCACTTTCCCTCCAGCTGGGACCGTGGCGATCGCTGGGGTAGCTGGATCGTCGATCGTCAGCCGCCCGTCTCACGCGGCGATTTTGTCGTCCGCGTGCCTCGATTCAATCGTGACGGAAACGAGCTGGGTTGTCTCTCGCCGCCCGAGGTGATGGTGCCGGTGGCAACCTATACAGGCTGGAACCTGTTTGCGGCAGACCATCCTTCGCGAGACAGCCTGGTCGGCTTGCGTGGCTCCTACATCCCTTTCCCGCTGACCGAAACGAGCGTTGACCCGCGAGCGACCGTTCGCCAGCGGTACGGTGACCTGGAGGGATACCTGGTTCGCTTGCAGCGAGTCTGTGGCCAGTTACAGGCAGACGGTTACCTGTTGGCGGAGGATGTTGATCGCACGATGCAATTGCAGCGTGAACGGGTCGCTCCGCTTTTCAAGATCGAGCAGGAGTGATCGCTGCCAGTTGTCGGATGGCAGTGTCTCGGTGGCGGCCAGAGCAGTCCCTGTTTTCCCTAGTAGCGGGGGTTCGCCGTACCTGGACGCACCCTAAAATCAAGTTCTTCGTTCCACTTGTCCTTTATCTGAGCCTGCCACCGATGAACAGCGCACCACTGACTGGCCTGATTGCCGCCACCCACACGCCCACTACCGCCAATGGCGATTTGAACCTGGATGTTGTCGAGCCACTGGCCGAACACCTCCTGGCAGATGGCGTGGGGGGTGTTTTCGTGGCAGGGACGACCGGCGAAAGCCATTCCTTCACCTGTCAGGAACGACTCGACCTGGCAGCTCGCTGGTGCGATGTGGCCCGCGGGACTGGCTTGAAGGTGATTGTCCACGTCGGTGCAAATGCCCTGCCGGACGCCTGCCAGATGTCTGCTCATGCCGAGCAGATCGGCGCGGATGCAATTGCCGCCATGTCGCCCTTCTTTTTTAAACCCGCCAATGCTGACGCGCTGCTGGATTTTCTCCAGCCGCTGGCAGCTGCGGCCAGCCAGACGCCGCTCTACCTCTACGATATCCCCTCCATGACCGGCGTCCACTTGCCGATGGTCGAGGTGCTGGAAAAGGGGCGCCAGCGGATCCCCTCGCTGCGCGGGATGAAATACACCAACGCAGACCTGATGCAAATGCAGCGATGTATGGCTGTGGACGATGGCTATTTTGATGTCCTGTTCGGTCACGATCCGGCCCTGGCGGCAGGCTGGCGACTGGGAGTCCGCGGTGCCGTGGGGACAACCTATAACTACGCCGCGCCCCTTTACCTGCGACTGATCGAGGCTATCGAAAATGGAGATGATCAGCTGGTCCGGCAGTTGCAGCTTGAATCATGCAAGCTGACGGCACGCCTGTTCGAAATCAACTTCCATGCGGCCACTCGCAAGGTGGTGGAACGACTGGGTGTGGAGATCGGCCCGCCACGCCCGCCGCTGGTACCGCTCAATGCAGCCCAGCAGGCGGAACTGGACGAATCCCTGACCGAGCTGGAATTCGAGCGCTGGCATAGAGGTTAGAGGTTCCTGCTACCGAAGTTGGACTGGACTGGCCCGACCTGGCAGAGCGCTGTCATACCGGGCAGAAGTGATCAGGTGGTGTCGCTGAACGTTCACAGAACGGGTGTAAATCGTCACGCCTTGCTCAGCGATATCGTCACAGCTGCCCCTGTTTTCGAGGACAGCATGGCAGCCTAGAATGCAGCGGGGTCATCAAATTATATCACCTAGCTGCGAGAATCGACTGTACAGTTCAGCTGGCAGCGGTCGGGAAGATTGGACATGCGACGAAGTAGCCTGCCCGTGCTCGGGTTCCTGCTGACAACCCTGCTTTCGCTGCCGCTTGCCGGACAGGAGCAGGACGAGAAGCGAAAATTCACTCTCCAGGAGCTGGATTTCTTTCGTCAGCAAGTTCAGCCGATACTCAAGGCTCACTGTTTGAAGTGTCACAGTGCCAGGGCCAATGCCAAGGGCAAGCTGCACCTGGTCAGTCGTGCGGCGGTTTTGGCCGGCGGTGAATCGGGCCCCGCGGTTTCCCTGCAGGAGCCGGCAGAGAGCCTGATCTGGCAGGCGGTTCATTACGATGGTCTGGAGATGCCACCCGACGGCAAGCTGCCGGCCGACAAGCTGGCCATTCTGGAACAGTGGATTCAGCTCGGCGTTCCCTTTGCGCCAGAGCTGGAAGAGGAGATTGAGCAGGAGAGTGGCACGCCGCAGGTGACCGAGCAGGCCAAGCAATTCTGGGCCTTTCGAAGGCTTGAGCGCCCGGCGGTTCCGCGTGTCAAGAACAAGTCCTGGGTATCGAATCCGCTGGACGCCTTTATCCTCTCGCGCCTGGAAGATGCTCGCTTACGGCCAGCCGCAGCGATTGGCAAAGCGGCGCTATTACGCCGCGCTTACTACGACCTGATTGGCCTGCCACCGTCGCCGCAGGTTGTACAGGATTTTCTGGCCGACGACACGCCAGGTGCATTTGCCAGGCTGGTCGACGACCTGCTCGACTCACCCCAGTATGGCGAGCGATGGGCGAGGCACTGGCTGGATCTGGTCCGGTATGGCGAATCGAACAGTTACGAGCGTGATGGTCCCAAGCCATTTGTCTGGCGTTACCGCGATTACGTGATCCGCTCGTTGAACGAGGACAAGCCGTACAACCAGTTCGTGCGCGAGCAGATTGCCGGCGATGAGCTGGCATCAGTTACGCGGGACTCGATGATTGCCACCGGCTACTACCGACTCGGGATCTGGCAGGATGAGCCGGTCGACCGAGTACAGGAGTTGTACGAGGACCTCGACGACATTGTCTCGACCACTTCGCAGGTGTTCCTCGGACTGACGCTGAATTGCTGTCGCTGCCATGACCACAAGCTGGATCCTTTACCGCAGCGCGATTACTACCGCTTCATGGCGTTCTTTCACGGCATCAACCGTTACGGTATCCGCGGCGGGGACACGGTGGCTCGATTCTCACTGCGCGACCTGGCCACCGAGGATGTAAAGCAGAAGAACCAGCAGTTAATCGAGAGTCATCGGCAGCAGGTGGCTGCGATCGACAAGCAGCTTGCCGAGATCGAGAAGATCGTCATGCTCGATTTCCAGGACGTTGAAAAGCAGGATTTCCAGGATGAGCGGAACAAGATCCCGCTGGTCAAGAAACGAGTCGGTTCGCTGATTGATGAGAAAAAGTTCCAGCAGTACGTGGCCTTGAAGGCAGAACAGAAGAAGCTACGTGACTTCAAGCCACCGGCCATGGAACAGGCGCTGGTGATTACCGAGATTGGACCCCAGCCCCGCGAGACGTTTGTGCTTGCGCGTGGCAACGCCCACGCTCCGGGAGACCGGGTGGAACCGGGCTTCCCCGAGGTGCTCTCCTTTCCCGATCCAGAGTTGAAGGCTGCGCCCGAGGGGGCAGTCACGTCGCACCGCCGACTGGTGCTGGCAGACTGGCTGGCTGATTCTGAAAACCCCTTGCCGGCGCGGGTCATGATGAATCGCGTCTGGCAATTCCACTTTGGCCGTGGCATCGTCCGTTCAGCAAACAACTTTGGCTACCAGGGGACACCACCCACGCATCCCGAGTTACTGGACTGGCTGGCTGCTGAGTTCATTGCCGGTGACTGGAAGCTGAAGCGGATGCATCGGCTGATCATGCTCTCGAGTACATACCAGATGTCCTCGCGAGCTGACCCCAAAGGGCTCAAGCTGGATCCGACCAATGAACTGTTCTGGCGATTTGACATGCGTCGCCTGGAAGCGGAAGAGATACGCGACTCCGTGCTGGCTGTCATCGGGTCGTTGAATCCAGAGATGTATGGGCCCAGCATGTATCCCTTGATTCCCACTGAAGTGCTTCAGGGCCAGTCGCGACCGGGAGCGGACTGGGGTAATTCATCGCCTGAGCAACGGCGGCGACGGAGCATCTACATTCACACCAAGCGATCCTTAATTGTCCCCCTGATCGCTGCTTTTGACGGTGCCGACGCGGATGCCACCTGTCCGACGCGATTTGTAACGACTCAGCCGACACAGGCACTGGGGATGCTCAATGGAAAGTTCTTCAATGACCAGGCAACCGTGTTTGCAGATTACTTGCGAGGCCAGGCTGAAACTCGCCAGCAGCAAGTCGAACTTGCGCTCTGGCGTGCCCTGCAGCGTGAGCCGACAAGCCAGCAGGTTGAACAGGGGGTGGCGCTGATCAAGGCGCTCGAAGCGGACGAGGGGCTGGATGCCAAGCGCAGCCTCGACATCTTCTGCCTGCTGGTGTTGAACCTGAATGAGTTTGTATACCTGGACTAAGTGCCGATAACGTGGCCGGATCGAATGACGGAGCGAGAGCATGATGGAAAGACCAAGCCAACCGAAACGGACGGGATTCTGTGGGCGCACACGGCGAGAATTCCTCTGGCAGACCGGCGGTGGATTTACCGGTGTGGCCCTGGCCGGGCTGCTCGGCAATGACGGCTTCCTGGGCCAGCAGGCCGTGGCGGCCGATGGCGTAACACCCTTCGTGAATCCACTGGCTCCCAAGGCACCTCACTTCCTGCCCAAGGCCAAGCGTGTAATCTTCCTGTTCATGTATGGTGGCCCCAGCCATATCGACACCTTTGATTACAAGCCGAAGATGAAGGGCATGGATAACAAGACGGTCGACGTCAAGACGTTTGGCCGCGGCGGGCACAAGAACCAGGGTCGGATTGTCGAGCCGCGCTGGAGTTTCAAACAGTACGGTGAATGTGGCCAGTGGGTATCAGAGCTGTTCCCACACCTGGCCACCTGTGTCGACGACATCGCCTTTCTTCATTCCATGACAGCTGATTCGCCCATCCATGGATCTGCCATGTTGATGATGAACTCCGGCAAGATTCTCAGCGGCAGTCCCTGCCTTGGTTCCTGGACGAATTATGGCCTGGGCAGTGAGAACGAGAATCTGCCTGGCTTTGTCGTCATGCTGGATCCGCGTGGCGGCCCGATCAGTGGCGCCAAGAACTGGAGCAGCGGGTATATGTCGGCTGCCTACCAGGCAACGGTGATGCGCAGCCAGGGGCGGCCAATCCTCGACCTGGCGCCTCCGCCAGGAGTGTCGGGCGCGACGCAGCGGCGGCTGCTTGACACATTGCGTGCCTATAACGAGCAGCACCAGCAGCTGCGGATCGACAATTCCAACCTGGCAGCGAGGATCGCCAGCTACGAGCTGGCTTACAAGATGCAGCAGCACGCGCCCGAGGCGGTCGACCTGACCCAGGAAACAGAAGGCATCCACAAGTTGTATGGCCTGGATGACAAGAAGACCGAGAAGTTTGGTCGGCAATGCCTGCTGGCCCGCCGGCTGGTGGAACGCGGCGTGAGGTTCGTGCAGATCTACTCGGGTGGCAATCACAATGATGCCAACTGGGATGCTCACGGGGACCTGAAACACAATCATGACTTGCATGCCGGTGAAACCGACAAGCCGATTGCCGGCCTGCTCAAAGACCTGAAGCAGCGCGGCATGCTCAAGGATACCTTGATCGTCTGGGGTGGTGAATTCGGTCGACAGCCAACGGCGGAGTACGCCAAGGGTACGGGCCGGGATCATAATGCCTACGGCTTCACCATGTGGATGGCCGGCGGTGGTATCAAGGGTGGAGTCAGTGTGGGTAAGACGGATGAGCTAGGGAGTGCGGCGATCGAAGACCGGCTGCATGTTCGCAACCTGCATGCCACCATCTTGCAGCAGATGGGACTGGATCCGAATCGACTCTCCTACTTTTACCAGGGTCTCGATCAAAGACTGGTTGGCGTCGAAGGGGCCGAACCGATCCACCAGGTGATGTAGCCGCATCTATGGAAAGCTAGTGCAATTCTGAGCGAATGGTGATACTCTTCAAAGATCATCAACTAGGTGCAGAATCAGCTAATTCGGTTTCCTTATTCCCTCATTAGTCAGTCCTTATCCAGGGAGTTGTTATGACGACCAGGCAGAGACGGGCCTTCACACTGGTGGAGTTACTCGTTGTTATCGCAATCATTGGAATTCTTGTGGCGCTCCTGCTGCCAGCCGTTGCTGCAGCTCGTGAAGCTGCCCGCAAGATGTCGTGCGGGAACAATCTTAAGCAGATTGGATTGTCCCTGCGGAATTACCACAACACTTACGGCCGATTTCCGACCAACGGTGCCTTTTTCTGGACGCGACAGTCCAAGAATCAGTACACCTGGTGGCGGACCAGTCGTGGTAGCCCGTTTGTCAAGTTGTTGCCGTTCCTTGAGCAGGATCCGATTTTCAACCAGTTGAACTTCGACTGGACCACGACCCAGCACGTCACAAGGTTCTGGCGACTGGATGGTAGGGTGCCTTATCCGGGCCCCGGCCTCAAAGAGAATCGTGCCAATATCATTCCCTCCTTCATCTGTCCATCAGCCAACATTGACCCGATGTTGTCGGATAGTAATCCGCAGCGAGGTCGTGCTATCGCCTGTTATGGATGGAGCCTTGGGAATCAGCGGATGAATTCACGCGGTGGTTGGTGCGTGGACTATCCTGGCAATATCTTTGGGAGCGGACCATCGAACCACGGCAACGATGCCCGTGGTTACCGATTGTCCGGTGTCTTTGGACGTGGCAGCTGGGCTGCCAAGTTCCGTGATATCTCGGATGGTGAATCCCAGGTGATTGCCATGGGTGAGGTGTTGCCTAACAAGATGGACCATGGTCGTAACGGCTGGTTTTATCACAATGCTTTGTGGACAGCGACCACGGCGCCCATCAACTACCCAGTCGTGGGGATTGGTGATCCAGGCTTTGCCTGGGCACAAGCGCGCCAGCCGCGGAATCCCCATAGTTGCACCCACTGGAAGAACTGGCAAACATCCCAGGGCTTCAAGTCGGCGCACAAGGGTGGTGCCCAGTTCGTGCTCTGTGACGGATCTGTTCAGTTCCTGTCAGAGAATATTGACTATATCACCTTCCAGCGATTGGGAGATCGCCGAGACGGTGAACCAGTTCCCGATGAGTGGAACAATAACTAGCAGCCAATTCGCCTGTCCCTGCCTCTCCGGACAAATGCGTCGGGGAGGCAGGCGGCGTATGGCTTGAGTTGTTGATCGCCGCTGGCGATTTCACTCGGCTGCTTCTGCTTCTTCCGGGTTTCCGGCTGCGATGCCGCTGCGCTCTTCAAGCAGCGCCAGCAGGCCGGGCATGTCATTGGTGCCGATCCAGGTGGACTTTTCGCCCTGCTGGATCTGTACGCAGCCATACCCCCAGATGTTGTAGATCCAACTGCCACTCTTGAGATGAATTCCCCAGCCGTCGAGGAAGCTGGAGCGGTCGGTGGCAAAACCGGTGATCTGCTCGTAGTGAATCGTCGTGCCAAACAGTCGGATCGGTCCGAATCGCACGACCATCCGGTTATCCAGGTCTTGCACGTTCAAGTGGACAAAGCAGAAACCAAAGAACGCTGTCGGCACGAACAGGCCCAACCACATGAAGATTCCCCAGCTCTCGGGAATCACCTGTTGGACAGCAAAGATCAAGAACATCGCGGCCGCACCGTGAATCAGCAGAAACCAGGGGCCGGTTTGCGTATTGTCATATCGCATCGGTTCGATCACTCCCTCGTTTGTTGGATGCCGCTCATTGTAACAGTATCCTGTCAGCGTGATCCCGACCGTGCACCTCTGCAGCGCTCGCACAGGACTCCGGCACCGCTAATCACTGGCTACTAACCCATCCGCCTGCCAGCGAGTTACAATCAGGGACCATCAGGGGCTCAATAATTCCCACGAGGATCTATTCACCATGATTCGACACACACTCGTCTGCTGTATTGCGGGAATGATGTTACTCAGCACCGCTACGGCCGAAGCCCAGCGTGGTCAGCAACTGGCCAGGCGGAACCGTGTTATCCCCCTGTTCGATGGTCAAACCTTCAACGGCTGGGTCACTCCGGACGGCAGTCCTGTGACGGCGGGCTGGGAAGTTGTCGACGGCACGCTGCACCTGATTGGCAAAGGCGCAGGCATGATCCTCACCGATCGCGAGTACAAGGACTTTGATCTGCAGTTTGAGTGGAAGATCACCGAGGGTGGCAACAGCGGTATCAAGTACAGGGTGAAGAGTTATGGTGGATCGATGCTCGGTATCGAGTACCAGCTGCTGGATGACCCCAAGTACTTTGACAACGTGCTTGGCAAGGGCAGCACCGGATCACTCTATGCCCTCTATGCTCCAGTCGGCGACGGCGATCAACTGCCGACTAATCCCCCCGGCGAGTTCAATTCCAGTCGCATTGTCGTCCGTGGAAACCAGATCACCCACTGGCTCAATGGAGAGAAACTGGTGAGTGCCACGGTTGGCAGCTCCCAGTGGCACGAGCGAGTTGCGGCCAGCAAGTTCAATAATCGCGAGGGCTTTGGCGAGAACCGGTCCGGCTTGATCATGTTACAGGAACATGGCAGCGAAGTCTGGTTTCGCAATGTCAGCTTGCGGGAACTCGGCCGCACGGCAGACCGTCGGCGTCGACCACTTATACCAGTGGTAGGACACGCCCGTCGCTAACCGCAAAGGGCCGGCCCAGTACATCGTGAATTTCTGTCCGCGGTGAGATACCCAGGCAATCGTAAATGGTGGCGTGGATGTCCTCCGGCCGGCAGGGTCGATCCTGTGGCACAGCTCCTTTGCTGTCGCTGCTGCCATACACCTGCCCGCCCCGAATACCTCCGCCCGCCATCACCAGTGAATAGACACTGGGATAATGGTCGCGGCCCGCATTGCCGTTGATCTTGGGAGTTCGGCCAAAATCGGTCAGCATCACAACCAACGTCTCGTCGAGCATTCCGCGGTCTTCCAGGTCGTCGAGCAGAGCTGAAAATCCCTGGTCAAAGACAGGCAGCAAGTTGTTCTTGAGTCGATTGAAGTTATCGCCGTGAGTGTCCCACATGTCGCCCGATCCGCCATTCAGATCGCCGGCAGAACAGCACACCTGCACGATCGGCACTCCGGCCTCGATCATGCGTCGTGCCAACAGCAGACTCTGGCCACCAATATGATCGCCATACGTCGCCCGAACTTTCTTGTCTTCCCGGTCCAGGTCATAGGCGTGCTTGACCCTGGTGCTGAGCAGCATGTCGGTGGCCAGCTGGCGGAAGTGAGCGAAGCCGGTGTAGTCTTTGTCCGTACTTACCGGGTTCTCCAGCGCTTTGCGCAGTGAGGTGCGTGAGCGGATGCGGTCAAAGTCGATATCCGCGTTCAGGTCGAGGACCTCCGAACCAAGCGTTCGTGAAACCCCACCCCAGGCCTTGCCGGCCGGGGTCCGCAGCACGATTGGGTCATATTTGAGCCCCAGCCAGCCACCGTATTCACCCGCCTGCAATGTACCGTTGTCGACCAGCGGGTAGGGCAGTCGAACCGCCCCAGGGACGCCGCGTGGCGCGTGACGTAACTTGGAAACCACCGCCGCCAGGCTGGGCCAGTGATCGGCAGTTGGCGACAAGTTGACCGCGGCGGTCGGGGAGGGGGGTGCATGACCGGTCAGGTTGTAGTACATCCCCTTGCCATGCGCCGAACTCTCGTGGTGCACCGAGCGGATCACCGCCAGCTTGTCCAGCTGGCGCGACAGGAGCGGGATGTGCTCACCCACCTGGATGCCCGGGACATTGGTCGAAATTGGCGAGAAGCTGCCGCGGATTTCTATCGGCGCGCCAGGCTTGGTATCAAAAGTCTCGTGGTGGCTGATACCGCCCCAGCAATAAATCACAATGCAGGAACGTGCCTTGCCGGTTGAGCGAACCTGCTCGTTCCCCGTGGCACGTTGCTGGACCTCAAGCCAGGCTGGCAGAGATAATCCCAGCGCCCCGGCACTGGCCTGCAAAAGCTGGCGTCGCTGAAGTTGGTTGGAAATGTGCATGCTGCCGTAATATCTCAAGCAGAAGTCAACTGCTGCAATCCGTGTGCTTCCATTATAGCGGCTCGTCTCCAACCTGCTTATCGCAATTCAGTAACTGTTGGCTTGAGACTGACTGGCCCAACGGGCCTCTTTCGGGGCTTACTGCAGTAATTCGACCACTTTTCCCGTGCGAGAGGATTCATCCAGCGCATCCACAATTCGCTGGTTAGCGATCGTGATCTGAGGCCAGTGGTCATCCAGCTGACCACTGCGGACGATCTGGCAAAAGTTGTCGACCATGCATTCTTCCTGGATTAACGGTTCAGCAGTCTGCTCGCAGGACGTTCCTTCGGCGTCATGAGTCCAGTAGCGCGGGCGGCTGGGGTCCCAGGGAGCCAGGAAGTCATCGCAGACCAGTGTGCCTGTGGTTCCTGTGATTTCGAACCACTTGCGGCGTGTGAGGTTAAAGCCACAGTCGAAGCTGGCTACTCGGTCGTGCGGATACCAAAGCGTCGCACTGAACCGCATGTCGACATCGTTTTCGTACTGGCCACTCCCCAGAACCCGCTCGGGCAGCGATCCGAAGGCCCACAGCGTGGCCCGGATGTTGTACCAGCCCAGATCCATCAGTGACCCGCCGCCGCGCTGGCGGTCAAATCGCAACTCGTCTTCGATCGGATCGAGCAGGATTGTGAAGGCCGAGGTGACTCGCGAAAGGTCACCCAGTTGCCCGGAATCGAGAATCCCTTTCATCTCCCGCGCCCGCGGGCTGTGGACCCACATGGTGGAGTCCATCAGCTGAACTCCATGCTCTCGACAGGCCGCTGCCATTTCTTCCGCCTGGCTGGCATTCATGGCAATAGGCTTTTCACAGAGAACATGCTTGCCCTGTTCGGCCGCCCGGATCGTCCACTCGTGGTGCATGGATGGGGGCAGCGGAATGTAGACGGCGTCCAGCGTCTCATCGTCGAGCAGGGCCTGGTAGCCTTCGATGCTGCTGGGAATATTGTGTTCCGCTGCCCACGCAGCGGCACGCTCACCATTGCGGCTGGCAATCACGCTTGGCTCGGCACCCGCTACTGCATGTATGGCACGCGAAACTCGTGTTGCGATACGGGCCGTTCCCATGATGCCCCAGCGGATCGTCTGTTGCTGTTCGTTCATCTGGGCTTGGATCTCCTCTGAAGTGCACGTCAGCGCCATTCCCCGATACGGTTCAGGGGTGCGACTTAATCTAACCAGAATTCGGCTGGGATTCACCTGCCGTCGACTTTTCATTTGCCAGATCGTTCATCGTTCGTGCTCTCTGATTAGAATAAGATCAGGTCTCGAATAGTGAATCCCTCGAAGGAGAGAAATGGAAATGGTCAGGCGACGAATCAATTCCCTTTTAACCTTGCTCGCTGGCATTGTTATCGCCTTGTCGGCTCAACCACTTTTTTCCCAGGCAAAACAAGCTGACTTGCTGCGTGTGGCTGTCTACTCAGGCGATGGTACAGGCAAGAGCATCAACAATTTGTTAATGGCACTGAACAGCTTTCCCGACCTCGACGTCCACAAGATCACGGCCAGGGAGATTCGCAGTGGAAAGCTGGCGGAATTCGACGTTGTCTGCCATCCCGGCGGGAGTGGCAGCGGACAGGCCAAGGCCCTCGAAGAGACCGGCTGCCAGGCGGTACGTGAGTTTGTCCAGGAGGGCGGTGGCTTTGTCGGATTTTGTGCCGGGGCTTACCTGGCGACCAATGACTACAGCTGGTCGTTAGGTATCCTGGATGCCAAGGTGGTCGACAAAAAACACTGGGCTCGCGGTACTGGTCGAGTACTGCTGGATATAACAGCTGACGGCCAGCGGTTGCTGAATGTCAAACAGTCGACGCTGGAAATCTCTTACGGACAGGGTCCCCTGCTGATGCCCAACGAGGATCCCGATCTGCCTGATTATCTGACACTGGCAACCTATAAGACCGAGATCGCCCGCAATGGTGCCCCCGAGGGCGTCATGCCCGGGACAACCGCCATTGCCATAGGCCAGTTTGGCAAGGGCCGTGTTTTCTGTTTCAGCCCGCACCCCGAAAAAACTGGGGGCCTCGATCGCTGGGTAAGGCAGGCGGTTCTCTACAGCAGCGGTCGGCTGGATCCGCCGCGAAAACGCCTGCTGGAACGCCAGGATTGAAACTCGAACCTAAGTAGCAGGTGTGAATTCGATGCGACCACAAGTCTTGCTGATCGGCCTATTGTTGTCCTCAACAGTGATGGCACAGCAACAAGAACCGACAGAGCCGGAAAATAACCAG
>CAUZOB010000123.1:0-14809 GCA_963581185.1 Planctomycetota bacterium
GATGCGGTGGGGGGAGAGTATCGTCCCTGCCTCATGCCGGCGCAACCCCTGCCGCGATCGCCGGGCGATGCGGTGGGGGAGAGTATCGTCCCTGCCTCATGCCGGCGCAACCCCTGCCGCGATCGCCGGGCGATGCGGTGGGGGAGAGTATCGTATCGTGTCGCATCCCTCCGTCATGCCATGGGGTCCAACCGTGCTCCCGCCTGACGGCGGGCAGCACAGTTGTTGTCACATAGTGCCGCCGTGTTGTCAGCGTGCGTCACCGCCGCCGGGCGATGCGGTGGGGGAGAGTATCACATAGTGTCGCCGTGTTGTCAGCGTGCGTCACATTAGCCAGTGCCAGGGGCTGTTAGCGGCCATCCGGTCCGGCAGATAATCCCAACCACCTAGCATGGATTCCCACACCAGTATTGGGTAACAGCATGGCGATTCACCAAAGGTATCACGCTCCGATGGCCTATCTTCTTACTTGGCGGACCTTTGGAACTTGGCTTCCTGGCGATAAACGCGGTTGGTGGGACCACAAGCGGGGCTATCAGGCAGCTAGCCCAGAATTGGAGAACTATGTACGAAAGCACATGACCCAATCGCCAGTTCGGCTGGCCGTCAAGCATCGTCGCGTAGTGAAAGAACGAATTACAGCATACTGCGAGTACAGGAACTGGCCGATGCACGCCGTCACATGCCAGTCCAACCATGTCCACGTTGTAATCAGCGCACTGCCTAATCCAAAGCGGGTGATGGCGACGCTTAAATCAAGGTGTACTCGTGAGCTCAAAGAGCTGTTTGCCGAAGAATTTGTTGACCGCATTTGGGCAAAACGAGGAAGCGTCTCCTCGCTGTATTCCCCGGAATCCATGAAAAATGCAGCGGCCTATGTGGCCAATCATGAGTGTCTGGATGGTTGATGCCCGGCGGTCAGCATCACCACTCCCATGCTGGCGCAACCCCTGCCGCGATCGCCGGGCGATGCGGTGGGGGGAGGTCCTACGACAGCACCCCTGTCATGACGTCACCCGCCACGTTGGTCAGTCGCCGTTGGATGCCGTTGTGATAGAAGGTCAGCTGGCGATGGTCGATGCCGAACAAGTGCATCACCGTAGCATGCAGATCATTCCAGCTGACTGGATCAACCGACGCTTTCCAGCCAATTTCATCGGTCTCACCAAAGGCGAAGCCGGACTTCAGCCCCCCACCGGCGAGCCAGCAGCTGAAGCCATATCGATTATGGTCGCGGCCCGGTCCAACCTTATCCGCTGCCGACTGGGCAAATGGGGTACGACCGAATTCTGTCGTGAACATGACCAGCGTATCCTCGAGCATGCCACGCTGTTTGAGATCCGCCAGTAGGGCCCCCACCGGCTTGTCAATTCGGCCCGCTTCCAGGCCATGATTATCTTTCACGCTTTCGTGTGCATCCCAGCTGGCGCGCGGATTACCGGCAATTGGGCCACCCGAATAAAGCTGGACAAAGCGAACGCCCCGTTCAAGTAATCGGCGGCCTAGCAGGCAGCGGCGGCCCATATCCTCCGTCTTCGGATCGTCCAGGCCGTACATCGTGCGAACCGACTCGGCTTCCGAACCATAGTCGCTCACTTCCGGCACCGACAACTGAAGCCTGCCTGCCAGCTGATAGCTGCGAATACGGTCAAGCAACTGCTGGTCCTCGCCAACTCGTTCGAGATGTTTCTGATTCAGCAGCGCCAGCAGCCCCTGGCTCTGTTGTTCCGCCGCTTGACTTATATCTGCAGACGGGAAAAGATCTCGCACCGGCTGATCGCCACCTCGAAACACGACGGCCTGGTGTTGGCCCGGCAGGAACCCGCTACTCCAGTTCGAGGCTCCCCCGTTGGGACCGCCGCGGCCATCGGGCAACACGACATAGGACGGCAGGGACTCCGTTTCGCTACCCAGCCCAAACGACAACCAGCTTCCCAGTGAGGGAAAACCGTTCGCCTGGAAGCCGCTGTTGGAGACAAACAGGGCAGGGGTATGATTGGCCGAATCCGAGACCAGCGAACGCACCACGGTCAGGTCGTCAGCTTGCTCAGCAATATTAGGGAACATCTCTGAAACCCAGAGCCCGCTCTCTCCCCGTTGGCGAAACTCAAAGTCACTCCCTCGCAACTGGCCCACCTGGCCGAAGAAAATATCAGGCTTTTCAGTCGTCTGGAGTGATTGCCCCTGCCGCTTGGCCAACTCGGGCTTGTAGTCATACGAATCGACGTGGCTCATACCACCCACCAGGCAAATCTGGATCGCTCGCTTCACCCGCGGCGTGTGATGCAGACCGCCAGCGTCCTGACCCAGCAGACCGTCGCGCCTCAACAGGTCCAGCAGGGCAATTGCGCCCAGCCCCTGCAGGTTCCAATTCCAGAACTGCCTGCGGTCCATGGTCTTCTCCTGGTCTGCAATCGCTAGGGAATAATCAGGAACTCATTGGCGTTAAACAGTGCTCGTGCCAGCACCGCCAGGCTGTGATCCTGGACCAGTTTGATCGCCAGACTTCGCTCATCGGGCTCTGGCAATCGCAACAGCGTCAACTGGAATGACCTGTCAACCTGCTTGCCGATATCATCACCCACCTCCTGCTCAACACGATCGGCCATATGCCCGGCCATGCGAATCACGAATCCGTTATTGAGCAAGCTGAGTGCCTGCAGCGGGGTCGTGGTCACACTTCGTCGCGGCGCAGCAGTCGAGGGGTCCGGGCAATCAAAAGTATCGAGCAGTGCCATCCGTTCACCGCGAGGTGAGAAGCGGTAGATCGTCCGTCGATTCAGCCGCGGGTCTTCCCTGTCGAAGGGAATGTAATAGGTCGTGCCGTTGTTCGGCGTGATCGTCACATCTTCAAATCCGGGACCGCCTGCCGTCGGATCAAGCTGGCCGCTGACAGCAAGAAGGGAATCGCGGACCACTTCGCCCTCCACCCGGTACGGACTCTTGCGCCACAACAGCCGGTTGTTGGCATCCGACTCAGACGAGCGGGCGTCAAATGTGGAGGCCTGGCGATAGACTGTCGAGGCGACGATGATGCGGTGAAGTGCCTTGAGGCTGAACTTGTTTTCCACCAGGCGGCTGGCGAGCCAGTCCAGCAGTGCTGGATGTGACGGGCGGCCACCGTTAAAGCCCAGGTCGCTGGGAGTATCAACAATGCCGCGGCCAAAGTGATAATGCCAGACCCGGTTAACAATCACGCGGGCCATCAGTGAATTGTCGGGGCTGACTATCCAGTCAGCCAGCTTCAGACGCCGGTCAGCTTCCGAGGCATCCATGGTAAGTCCCAGGTCGCCATCCAGGCCGTTAATGGCACTGACCATGGCAGGTCCCACGAGCTCTCCTCGCTTCATCACATCACCGCGATCAAGAAAATGAACTTGCCCGGCAGCAGCGGCGACGTTGGTGTAGATATTGAAGCGTGACTGTTGCTGCAATTGGCTGATCTTCTCTGCCAGCTGCTGTTGCTGCTGTTTCAGCTCGACATAATGCTGGCGCTCCTCTGCGGAGAGAAATGCGAGGATCTCTTTCTCTGGCACATAGTTCTTTGGATCACCGGCGATCGCCGCCACCTCCTCGTCGTTGAGGGGGCGATCGAACAGCTCTGCTTGCAGGATCCGGCCGGCCAGGAACTTATTGCCACCGGGAGTCATGTGGCGCAAACCAAACAACAGGTTAGCACCGCCAGCCGAGTACTTCTGGAAGCCCGTCTTGTAGGACTTGCCATACAGCTGGCCATCACGATACGAGGTGATCGTACCGTCTTTACGGTAGACGATCGTAAAATGCACAGGCCGTTCAGTCACCTCGGTCTCTTCGGGCCCGGCAAAGGACATGGTCCGCACGAATCCATTACTACCGGCCATCCAGCGACGCGCCTCCCGCTCACCAAACACGATCGAATCAAAGATGACGCCACCGTTTATTTCCAGAGTGATCGCTCCACCACCGCGCTGATCGAGGTTATCCAGCTGAACCAGGGCGGCCAGCGTCTTTTCCCCGATGTCCTGGCTGATTTTTTCGGTGATCACAAATGAGTCTTTCCCATCAACAACCAGGGCACCATCATCAAGGCGAGCACCTCCCTGGGCGGTTCCATGGAGACCGCCAAGGCTATCCTTAAGATCCTCTTCGAATTCCCAGCGGGCCAATGGCTGGGGGCGTGGTGGTGGTGGGGCATCGCCCTGTTTTCGTTTGTCCAGGATCTGCTGGCGCGTCACAGTCCGGATCTTGGCAACCTGGGTCACAACCTCCTTGAGGCGGGCCTGCTGCTCGTCAAGCTGTGGCTGGATCTCTGGTTGTGCCAGCTCGCGGGTGCCATGATTCAAGCCGGAAACCAGGGCAGTCAGTTGGTAGAACTCCTGCTGACTGATCGGATCGAACTTGTGATCGTGACAGCGGGCGCAGTTAATCGTCAGGCCCACGAAAGTCTGGCCAACCGCCGCCACCAGCTCCTCCAACTCGTCGGTCCGCGACTGCCGCTTCATCCGTTCGCTTCCACCGACCACTGTGTTGTGAACTGCGGCGACCAGGAAGCCGACCGCTGCAGCTCCCTCGTAACTGTTCGGCTTGATGATATCTCCCGCGATCTGCATGCGGACAAACTCGTTGTACGGCATATCGTCATTGAGCGACTGGATCACCCAATCCCGAAAGTGCCAGAAATCCTTGCGCGGTGCATTGCGTTCAAAACCGCTACTCTCACCAAATCGGACGATATCCAGCCAGTGCCGGCCCCAGCGTTCTCCGTAGTGCGGTGAATCCAGTACACGCTCGATCAACTGCTGGTACGACGCTTCACTGAAGTTACTGATGAACTCTTCAACTTCTTCCGGGCTGGGAGGAAGTCCGAGGAAATCGAGATAGACGCGGCGGATCAGGTCTCGGGGCTCAGCGTCCGCGGAGAGTGTCAGCTTGTTTTCCTTCAGTTGCGCCAGCACAAAGGCATCGATCGGATTACGGATACGGCGATGTCGCAGCTGGGGTGGAGCTGGATCCGCCAGCGGTTGCAGGGACCACCAGTCATAACCGGCTCGCTTGTCCGTGCTGAACTGAAAGATGTCGATCGGGTCACTTCCCCATTCTGCTCCCTCTGCGATCCAGCGCTGCAGGATCGCTTTCTCGTCGTCGCTGAGTGGATCGTCCGGTGGCATCTCATCTGCCGAGACTCGCTGCCAGAGTAGGCTTTGTTCGGGCTTGCCCGGCAGAATGGCTACTCCGTTTTCACCACCCTTCATAGCCGCATCACGCTGCTGCAAATCCAGCTTCGCCTTGGCTTCCTGGCCGTGATGGCACTCCAGGCAGCGGGACGCCAGCAGTCGAGCAACCTGGCTATCGAAAGTCTTCGCTCCGTCCTCTGCGGAATAGCCTGCTACCGGCAGGAAAAATAGGGCCAGCGGCAGCAGGGAGGACGAGCAGTGCTTTATAATCCGGTACATAAGTCAGGATGACCAATATTTATGGATCAACAGGTGGCAGTATTCTCTGGTCACCCATGATCATGACTTCAGCCCAACTGGGTTGCAATCCCCGTCCCCGCTGACCAGGTTCTGTCATGAAATATTCAACAAAAGCTCCCGTGTCTGATCGCGTCGTTCGCTCGATGGAACTCTACCAACGGGCCCTGGAGATCATCCCGGGTGGCACACAGCTGGTCAGCCGGCGGCCAACTCGTTTTGCTTACGGAGTGACACCGGTCTATGCCCAGCATGCCAGCGGAGCTCGCTTCACTGACATTGACGGAAATGAGTATGTGGATTGGATGAGTGGCATTGGCGCCATCATCCTTGGCTACGCAGATCCGGTCGTAAACCAGGCGGTTATTGAGCAGCTCCAGCAGGGCAGCCTGTATTCCATTAATCATCCGCTCGAAGTGGAGCTGGCTGAACGCTTGATCGACCTGATTCCCTGTGCCGAGATGGTCCGTTACGCCAAAGGGGGTGGAGAAGCCTGCCTGATTGCCGTGCGGATTGCCCGCGGTGCGACCGGCCGGGATCGGGTCCTGTTTTGTGGCTACCATGGCTGGCACGACTGGTACCTGGCCGCCAATCTGGGCGGCGACGAGTTGCAATCGCACTTGCTGCCGGGCATCGAGCCAATCGGTGTACCCGCTGCACTGGCAGGCACCGCAATTCCCTTCCCCTACGCCGACCTGCCGGCACTCGAACAGCTGCTGGGACAGTACGACGGTGAAGTAGCAGCCATTATCATGGAACCGCTGCGCAGCGAATATCCGCCCGATGGATACCTGGCCGCCGTACAGCAACTGGCTCGCAAGCACGACGTGGTGCTGATCTTTGACGAAGTTTCAACTGGCTTGCGACCCTCGGCCGGCGGTATCCAGGACCAACTCGGTGTGGTGCCGGATATGGCGGTCTTCGCCAAGTCGATCTCCAATGGATTTGCCATGGGTGCTGTGGTCGGCAGCCGGGCTGTGATGGAACTTGCCGAACCGATGTTCATTTCCAGTACTTACTGGAGCGACACGATCGGGATGCGAGCGGCATTGACAACGCTGAATGAGGTCGAGCGGCGAGATCTGCCGGCCCAGCTGGACCAACTGGGTCAGCAGCTCAAGCAGCAGGTCGACCAGCTAGCCAGCCAGGTCGGACTGGATGTGACTACCGGCGGCGTAAATTTTCATCCCCACTTTCGCATCGAGTCGGATCAGGAGGAGCTCCAGGGCCAGCTGGTCACGCTCTTCATCCAGGAGATGGCCAAGCGTGGCTGCCACATGGGCAGCTCCTTCTATCTCAACGCATCGCACGGACCTAGCGAGGTTGACCAGACAATGAGTGCGATGGGAGAAGTCTTCGAGCTGTTGCGAGCGGCACTTGACCAGGGAACGGTGGCCGACCTGCTCGAATGTGAACTCAAGACCGACACATTCCAGCGACGCATGGTGCAGTAACAGCAGGGCTGGCCCGCAGCCCGAATAAACCAGTTTTTATTTCCTCCTCGTAAGTGTGAATTCCCAATGCAGCTTCAACAGCTTGGACGAAGTGGCCTGCTGGTTTCTCCCATCTGTCTCGGCACAATGACCTTCGGCCGACCGGTGGCGGAAGCCGATGCAATCAAGTTGACCCATGGCGCCCTCGACCTCGGTATCAACTTTGTCGACACCGCCAATGTCTATGAGGGTTACGACCGGGTACTGGGAAGTGCCGGGGGCGTGGCGGAGGAGATTGTCGGCAAGGCGCTTGCTGGCCGCCGTGACAATGTGATCCTGGCAACCAAGGTCTGTGCCCCACTCGGTCCCGGTCCACAGGACCGTGGTCTTTCAGCCACGCACATCCTGCGAGCCCTGGAACGCAGCTTGCAGAAGCTGGACACCGATGTGATCGATCTCTATATCATGCACTGGCCGGACAAACATGTGCCGCTGGAAGTCTCACTGGATGCCATGGACCAGGCCGTGCGGCAGGGCAAGGCTCGCTATATCGGCGCCTCGAATCACAATGCCGCTCAGCTTTGCGAGATGCTCTGGATTGCCGAGAAAGCTGGTCTGGCACCCGTCGTCTCCTCGCAAATCCCGCTCAGCATCCTGCAACGGGCCTTCCACAATGACCTTCCCTTTTGCGCAGAAAAGGATATCTGCGTGACACCTTACCAGCCGCTGCAGGGAGGCTTACTGACAGGCAAGTATCGTCGTGGCGAAGAGCCGCCAGCCGATTCGCGTGGCTCGGAAAAGCCCGAGTGGTTGTGGGACCGATCGGACCAGCTGATGGATCAACTGGAAGGGCTTGAGGCCATCGCTGCTGGTGCTGAGATCAGCATGGCGTCGCTGGCCCTCTCCTGGACACTCGCTCAAACCGCTGTCGGTTCGCTGGTGGTGGGAGCGACCAAGCTGTCGCAGGTGGAAGAAGCTGTGGCAGCGGCCAACCTGCAGCTGAGCTGTGAACAACTCGACCAGATCGATCAGATCTGCCCACCACCCTGGATCCAACCGGACCCAATCCGGGGCTAGAGCTTCGGTGGAGGAAGCAATTCGTCGGGCGACAACTCCGGCACTTTCTTCAGATCAGGAGCCGGGTCGACTGGCAGCAGCGGGAAAAGCGGCCGACGTTCGGGAACAACCCGGTTGTTCTTCCGCAGCTCATCAATCTGTTGCTGATTGAAAGGTTGATGCACGGGCGGAGGGGCTTGCCGCACCTTCTGCCTCTTCTTGTCCCTGTCGCACCTGGCAAGGCCAGTCACGACCGTGGCAACGATCCAGACAATACCGGCAAAGGAACTCCAATTGGTCTTGCTGCTCTCCTCCGCCCCGGTGGACTGCGCCAGCGTACTCTCGGCCGCCGAGACCACATGAATCGGCTCACCAGTCATCTCGCTGCGCTGTGCAAGAAAGACACCAAGTAGATGGTAGCCGGGATAAAAGTTCTCCAGCCTCGCGGGGATCTTGAGTGTCGGTTTGTCCGGCAGGTCGGAATAGATCCACAATTCTTCCTGTTTCTGATCGCCGGTCACCATCGACGTGTAAGTGATCGCCTCAATCGAGACCTCCTCCTCACCGCCAAACAAGCCACGATGCACAATCTTGTCAGTGTAGAGCTTGGTGCGCGGCGTCCAGTCGACCACGCCCTGTTCGACCAACTGGGCTCCCATCTTCTCACTTATCGATTGTCCCACCAGCTCAAGCAGCACGACCAATTGGGTATCGAGCGGGGTTCGCACCCAGCGACACTTGATTGTGGTTTCGACACCAGCTGTCAGGCCACTGGCAGTTATCGTCATGCCGGAGGCCGTGAAACTCTCCAGCTCGTCGAATCGCAGCGTCGTGTTGGTGCGATTCTGAGACAGGACGAGCCCCTGCTGGAAACAGCCGAGGGTCTGTGTGCGGCGACGCTTGAGCGTCCTCCACAGCCAGAATATGAAACCGATGGCGGCCAGTGGAATGAGAAGTGTGAGTGGATTGAATCGCTGCTGGCCAACGACCGCACCAAGTGCCGGTACCGCCATGAAAAAAATCATCATCACCATGATCACAGCCAGCGAGATCCCCTTGCTGACCGCTGTTCTCTCGAACATCAGCGGACCAAGGTTGGAGTCATGGGTGTCGTTGCTACTCACGTTACCGTGCTCCTGTCGACCCGGCTCACTGGCCAAGTAGCCACTGTCTGTCAAAACGTGTGAAGATGATCTTCTCGTAGGCGCCCTTATCGCCTCCCTCGTAGATACAACCGATCACGCCATCGGAAGCAACTACCAGGCATGAATAAGCAGACGGGCCTTCATGCAACAACTGGCTGACCGGCCAACTGCGTCCCTCGTCCGGACTGAAGCGAACACTTAGCCTGCTACGCTCCTGCCGTGAAGCGGGGTTGCTGAACAGCAGTCCTGCCGGGGCATCTTTTGAGCTGGCCGGCAGTCGCAGGAAGCTGGCCTGGCAGATCGGTTCGATCAGCGTCTTGTCAAAACTCAATTCACTCCATGTCGCACCACCGTCGGAACTGGTTGCCACAGCTCGCATGCGGTCACGCTCGGCTCGGCCACCGGCTCGGCCCCAGTAGTTGCGCATGTTTATCATCAGCCGTCCATCAAGCAGTTCAACGACCTGGCATTCGTCTGTGTGCAGATCCAGCGTGCCTCCCAACTTCCAGGTTGCACCATGATCATCACTGAACATGATATGGGACCGCATCACACGCTTCTCATCCAGCTGGATCGAATGATCGCAGGGTATCACCAGCCGGCCCTTGTGCTCTCCTCTTTCAAGCTGGATCCCCACGCCAGGACCCGTTGCCACCCAGCCCCAGTCTTTTCCCTTGGTTGTGGCGGTAATATCACGCGGCTTGGACCAGCTGGCTCCGTCGTCCGTGCTGGACATCACCAGCAGCTGGTTGTTATCGCGGCAGAGAGTCAGCCAGACGGTGCCAGTGGACTTATCGAGCACTGGGCAGGGGTTACCGATCGTGATTCGTTCATCCCCACCCTCTTCATGGACCAGCTGCAACTCGCTCCAGCTGCGACCCCCGTCGCTGCTGCGTTTCATCACCAGGTCGACATCGCCATGATCGCTGCGGCTGGATTTTCGTCCCTCACAAAAGGCCAGCAGGCTGCCGCCGGCCGTCTCGATGATGGCGGGTATTCGGTAGGTATGATAGCCGCCCTTGCCACTGGTAAAGACGTCGTAATAGCTCGGCTCCAGGGATCGCGCTGTGCCGCCCTGCAGCACCAGAAGAAACGCAAGCCCACCCAGGAACATCGTGCGGAACCACATTAACCTGACTCCCAGAATGACCAGCAATTCTCACCTGCTTCTCAACCTTGTTCCATTGTTCCCTGCCTCCGGCAAGCATTCAATGACTGCGGTGCCAAGTTGAAGTGGCTGGGATTGCGGTCAGCCGGTGGGTTGGCCTCTCTGGGAGGGGTATAATCACCGGTCCAGTAGCAGAGAGAATTAGCTTGTGGCCACATTACAGAGAGGTTGGAACCCATGAGACGGTTGATCGTTGGAGTCGTGTTGTCACTCATAGCCGGAGTTGTTGTTTACGGGCTGAACACGCACACTCCCTTGCCAGCATCCCAGGATGTCAAGACGATCGAGTTCCGCTGGACGTTCACGGATGGCGTCGGATCATGGCAAGCGGTTAACAATATTGAGTTGCGCAACGACCAGAATACCCTGCAGGTCATTGCAACTGGGTCCGACCCGCACTTCATGTCATCTGTTTCAGCTCCCGCCGGATGGAAAGAGCTCTCTTTCTCAGCTCGCTTCCGTGGCCGGCGTGAGGGCCAGCTGTTCTGGGGCACCAGCAAGGAGCCCAGTACTTCTGAAAAGAACTCAATACGATTTTCTCTCCGCTCGAGCGACGACGCCTGGCATACGTACAAGGTGTTTTTCAAGCCGGCCGATAAGCTGACCTCGATTCGCATCGACCCGCACGCTGGCAAGTCCCGCACCGACTTTCAGTGGATCGCACTGGTGGATAAGCAGCCACCGGCGCCCGAGGCCACGCCCATCGATCGGATCAAGGCGCTCCCTGGCTTCAAGGTCGAGTTGCTCTACAGCGTGCCGCCAGAAGTACATGGTTCGTGGGTCAATCTTTGCGTCGACAACAAGGGCCGGTTGCTTGTCAGTGACCAGTTTGGCGGCCTCTACCGAATCACACCGCCCTCGGCCGATGCGACGCTGGATGCAAGTGCCATTGAGCCGGTTCCGGCCAAGATACGTGCAGTCAATGGCATGGTCTGGGCCTTTGATGCGCTTTACGTGGGCGTCAATGACTACGAGCAGAAGATTCCCAGCGGACTCTACCGGGTGACGGACAGCACTGGAGACGATCAACTCGATAAGGTGGAGATGTTACGCGAGGTTCCATCGAGGGGCGACCATGGTGTGCATGCCGTGGTACCAACGCCGGACGGTAAATCCCTGTTCCTCGTCACCGGCAATAACTCAAAGCCACCACGCATCGAGGAGAGCTCGCCGGTCCGACAGGTCTGGGGGGAAGATCACCTCTTGCCCAGCATGCCGGATGGTCGAGGCCATAATCGTGGCGTGCTGGCACCTGGAGGCATCATCTATAAGGTGTCACCTGATGGGAAGAAGTTTGAAGCGTATGCGTCCGGGTTCCGCAACATCTTCGGCGCCGCCGTCAATCGCGATGGGGAGTTGTTTACCTATGACGCGGACATGGAATACGACTTCAATACACCCTGGTATCGTCCCACGCGTATTTGCCTGGTGACAAGCGGCGCCGAGTTCGGCTGGCGAAACGGTGCCGGCAAGCGGCCCGTCTTCTATGCAGACAATCTTCCTGGCGTACTGGATATCGGTCCGGGTTCCCCAACCGGAATGACATTTGGTTACGGCGCCCGGTTCCCGGCCAAGTACCAGAATGCCCTGTACTCGCTCGACTGGAGCTGGGGCAAGCTGTACGCGGTTCACCTCAAGGCAGATGGCTCAGGGTATACCGCCAGCAAGGAAGAATTCGTCACCGGCGCCCCGCTGCCGATCACCGATGCCGTCATCCATCCGGATGATGGCGCAATGTATTTCACAATTGGCGGCCGGCGGGTGCAATCCGGGCTGTACCGGGTTACCTATGTGGGCGATGAATCAACTGTCCCGGTGCATGCTAAGCCGCAAGTGACCAGGGACCGGGAGACCCGCCACATGCTCGAGGCGTTTCATGGGAAACAGGACCCCCGGGCGCTCAAGACAGCATGGCCTTACCTGGCTGACAGCGATCGCTTCATCCGCTGGGCGGCGCGAATGGCCATTGAGCACCAGCCTACGGACACATGGGCTGACAAGGCGCTCACGGATACCAATCCGGCCACCCAGGTCGAAGCACTGCTGGCGCTGGCTCGCGTCAGCGGTATCTGTCCGCAGCATCGCAATGACAATTCGCCACCCGTCGACCTGGCAATGCGGGCCAGTTTGCTCGACGCCCTGCTCACCGTCGATGAAGCACAACTGGATCATTCTCAAAGACTGACTCTGCTGCGCACGATACAGATCACGCTGATTCGTTTTGGCCGACCGGACGGTTCGACCGTTACCAGTCTGGTCGACAAGCTGGATCCGCTCTTTCCGGCGGACAGCTTCGAACAAAACTGGTTGCTCTGTGAGACGCTGGCCTGGCTGGAGTCACCAACAGTCGCCGCCAAGGCAATCGGCTTGATTCAAGCTGCTGCTACCCAGGAGGAGCAACTCCAGTACGCCCGTTCACTGCGGATGCTCAAGGCTGGCTGGACGACCGAGCTGCGCAGCGAATACTTCGACTGGTTCCTCAAGGCAGCCAGTTACCGGGGCGGGGCAAGTTTCGACCTGTTCATCAAGTTCATTCGAGATGATGCGATTGCTGCACTCAACGATGCAGAAAAAGCATCGCTGCAGGAGTTGCTGGACAAGAAGCCCGAGCGTATTTCGGCGCTGGAGAACCTGGGGCAGGTATTCCAGGGTCGACCAGAGACCGACTGGACGCTGGAGACTCTTTCCGCCGCCGCGCGAACCGGTTTGAAATCTCGCGATTTCGAAGCGGGGAAGCGGATGTTCGCTGCAGCTGCCTGCTTCGCCTGTCACCGCTTTAATAACCAGGGAGGCATTACCGGGCCGGACCTCACAACTGCCGGCCGAAGGTACTCAGCCCATGATCTACTCGACCAGGTCGTCAATCCGAGCAAGGTCATTAACACTCAGTTCTCTGCTGTTGTCGTTGTTACCGACGATGGAAAAATTCATAACGGAGTCGTGGTCAATCTGAATGGCGACCGGTTGATGCTCAACACCGATCTGACCGACCCCAATCAACAGGTCCAGATCAATCGCAACCAGATCGAAGAGATCACGATTTCCAAGACATCGCCGATGCCCAAGGGGCTGATGAATCGAATGACTCAGGAGGAAATCCTTGATCTCGTTGCCTTCCTGATTTCCGGGGGGGATCGAGACCACGCGGTTTTCCAGAAGTGAGTTTTTCCCGACCACAGAATTTTATGACCAAAGAGGCGACGATGAGATTCCTCTCCCCGATGCTGATCCTGTTCCTGTTGCTGGCAACAACGACCGTCGAGGCCCAGGCCATCAAGGCCCCCAAAAACCTGCTGGCGGCGGACGCCCAGGTGGAGTCGGCCACCGAACTGGTGTTTACCGAGGGGCCTGCCTATCACCGCGATGGCAGCGTTTACTTCACTGATATCGCCAACAACCGAATCATCCGGCTGGCACCAGGGGCATCAGATGGCACGACGTTTTTGCAACCAAGCGGTCGGGCGAATGGCCTGATGTTTGACGCCCACGGTTTCCTGCTCGCCTGCGAGGGGAACGAGCAGGGTGGCCTGGGGGGACGCAGACTCAGCCGGATTGATGTCGTCAGCGGCAAGCGAACAGTGATAGTCGATCGCTATCAAGGCAAGCGTTTCAACAGCCCCAATGACCTCTGTATTGACGAGCGTGGTCGAATTTACTTTACCGACCCATACTATGGCCCCGACCGCGATGGTCTTGAGCTGGATACCGAGGGAGTCTACCGGGTCAACTCGGATGGTACCGAGCTGGTGCGAGTACTGGGGGCCGATCATGTCTCGCGCCCAAACGGCATCGCCATTTCGAGGGACCAGAAGACGCTTTATGTGGTCGACAACCAGCCACTCATTCCGGTTCGTAAGCTGTGGGCCTTTACCCTCGACGAGGAAGGCGATGCCACCGGCAAGCGCAAGGAGTTCTACGATTGGGGCAAGGGCCGCGGTGGCGATGGGATGTGCATCGACAGCGAGGGCAACCTGTACGTAACGGGCGGAGCTAACAGACCATACACCAATCAGACGACCGACAAACCGGCAGGAGTTTATGTCTTCTCACCAGAGGGGAAACTGAAGGGGATCATCAAGATTCCGGAAGACATGGTGACCAACTGCTGCTTCGGCGATGCCGACCTCAAGACGCTCTACGTCACAGCCGGCAAGACACTCTGGAAGATACGGATGAATGTCGCTGGGCGATTGACCTGGCCTCGATAAGACGAGTGCAGAGTTACTTGACCACGCTGCGAAACTCACGCAACTTTTTCCAGACTGGATCCGCCTGCGAGTGAGGACGGGCCGATCGTAATATCAAGATCGCCGTCTGCTTTTGATCGGGACGATACCAGCGATAGACGTCCAGATAGGTAGTCAGCGGGGCCTTGGTCTGGAATGGATCAAAGCCCTCGAATTTCACCCGCCGCATGCTGTAACCCGGCAGCTTCTTCTGCGCTGGCAACTTGACGGTTGTCAGCGTCAGCTTGATCTTCTCAGGCGGAAATTGCCCGCCATACAACCCTGCATCGTAGTCGCGCAGGGCGCGTTGAAGATCCTTGTCGCTGGC